>JANNWX010000101.1:0-9747 GCA_031409315.1 Sphingomonadales bacterium
GCCAGATTGGCGTCGGGCACTGGAAAGGATTTGGGTGCAAGGGCACGGTCGGTCCACGCAAAAACTTTGCAATACCCCCTGTTGCCACAGGCTTGTTCCGCCATGGGCACGAGGATGGCGGGTTCGACCGAAGGATCTACGACGAGAATGAACGTATCGCGCCCGGCCTCGCCGCCGTTATTCTGGCTGGAAATCGAAAAAACCGGATTTGGGTCTGTGGTGCCAAGTGCGATGTCGCCCTTTGAATCGGTCGGGCGGCCAATCTGACCCAGCGCGCCTATCAGTGGTTCTGCCCCCGCGTGACTGCCGTGAAAAGCGTTTGGCGTTCCCCAATAGCCCGCCCAGCGGAAAAACAGGTGGGTGCGTTCGGCGCGAATCTTGTCCAATCGCGCGCTCCACGCCGGTAAAACCCAGTCAGTATGATAATGGGTTGCATTGCCGACCGGCGCGTAAACCGCCCCTGATAGCATCTTGCGTGCATTCGCATTGGCCCGTGACCATGATGCAACCGAGGGGATGCGCGCCATGGACCCGTCGCAGGTGAAGCTGAACTGGCATCCGGTTTTGCGTGTCGACCCTTGAAAAACGACGCCGCAGACAGTTTTGGGAAAGGCGATATGACGCACGCGGTTGAGGATGACCTGCGCAACCGCCATCTGGCCATTGTCGGTTTCTGCAGCCGCTTCATAGTATATAGCTGTGGTCAGGCAGTCGGTGGCGCGCGCGAGATCGTCCGTGCCGCCGTTAAAACGGAATGGTTGTGCGGCAATGATGTTTCCGCGCACAAACGGTGCGGCCGCATTCTGCCGCCGTGCATCATTTTGGTCGACCTGCTGAAGTTTGACCGGTTCGATCACGGGGACGATTGCTGGCGCTAGAACGGTTTTTTCAACAGCTCCGAACATGTTTGACGTCGCGTCGCGGCTTTGGGACACGGCAACGTAGATCAACGCCGCGATGGCCAATATGCACAAAACTGCCAGAGGCGCGCGCTTGACGCCTTGCAGTCCCGCCTCAGGTCGCGCGATCATGTTCAGGCTTCTGGAAGGAAATCCGGCACCGAAAGATAGCGTTCACCCGTATCATAGTTGAAACCCATTACCCGCGCTCCACTGGGCAAATCAGGCAGTTTCTGGGCGATGGCAGCGAGCGTCGCGCCCGATGAAATACCGACAAGCATCCCTTCTTCGGTCGCCGCGCGGCGGGCCATTGCTTTGGCGTCGGCAGGGTCAACCTGGATCACGCCATCAAGCAATTGGGTGTGCAGATTGGCGGGGATGAAGCCAGCGCCAATGCCCTGAATGGGGTGGGGGGCAGGGCTGCCGCCGCTGATCACCGGCGATAGGGTTGGCTCAACTGCAAAGACCTTAAGGTTGGGCCAGGCGGCCTTCAAAACTTTTGCGACGCCCGTGATATGCCCGCCGGTGCCAACGCCAGTAATCAGGGCATCTAGCGGCGCATCGGCGAAATCAGAGAGAATCTCAGGGCCGGTTGTGCGGATATGGGCATCGATATTGGCGGGATTTTCGAATTGCTGCGGCATCCACGATCCCGGCGTCATCGCCACCAGTTCGATCGCCCGTTCAATTGCGCCCTTCATCCCTTTTTCACGCGGGGTCAGATCGAAGGTGGCACCATAAGCCAGCATCAACCGGCGACGCTCAATCGACATGCTTTCTGGCATCACGAGGACGAGCTTATAGCCCTTGACCGCAGCAACCATCGCCAACCCGATGCCGGTATTGCCCGATGTTGGTTCCACAATTGTGCCGCCAGGTTTAAGCGCGCCCGACCGTTCGGCATCCTCAATCATCGCAAGCCCGATCCGGTCTTTGATCGAACCGCCGGGGTTTGATCGTTCGGATTTGATCCAGACTGCGGCACCCGGAAACAATCGGGACATCCGGATATGGGGCGTATTGCCTATCGTTTCGAGGATGTTTGCCGCCTTCATGTCTTGGTTTCCTTATAATGGGGTTCAAATGTGCGCGCGTTGCGCAGTTCGGGGAACATATACGCCCAAAGCCCGGTGACGAAAATAGCCCCTACGCCGCCAAAAACCACGGCTCCAACCGGGCCGAGCAGGGCAGCGGCCATACCGGACTGCATTTCGCCCAATTCGTTTGATGCCGAAATTGCAAGATTTGAGACTGCGCTCACCCGGCCGCGTTTGTCGTCTGGTGTATTCAATTGGATCAACGAAGACCGGACGTAGACCGACAACATATCGGCCGCGCCGAGCAATGCCAGCATAGCCAACGAAAGGGTGAAAGAATTCGACAGGCCAAAGACAATCGTGGTCATGCCAAAGACTATCACGGCGAGTAGCATTTTTATGCCAACATTGTTCTTCAGCGGGAAAAAGGAAAACCATATCGCCAGCAAGGCGGCCCCAGCGGCCGGTGCTGCGCGGAGTTGCCCTAGCCCGGTCGGCCCGACATGCAGTATATCGCGCGCATAGACCGGAAGCAGCGCCGTCGCGCCGCCAAGCAGGACAGCGAAAAGATCAAGCGTGATCGTACCAAACAAAAACCGCTCATTACGCACATAACGCAGGCCATCAATCATTTGCTGGACGGGGTGTGACTTACCCTTGATGTCTGGTGGGTCGACCCGCTTGATGAGCGTGATTGCAATCGTCGCCAGCCCCAGCGCGGCACAGGCAAACCAATAGGGTGATGACGGTTGAAGCGCGTAAAGCAACCCGCCAAAGGCCGGCCCAGCAACCGAGCCAGTCTGCCACGCAATCGAATTCATGGCGATAGCACGCGGCAAGACAGCGGCTGGAACGAGATTGGGCGCAATCGCGCTCATCGCCGGGCCGACAAACACGCGGGCGACCCCGTGCAGCGCCGCGAACAGAAACAGCAGCGGCAAAGTCAGCATATCCTGCATCGTTATCCAACCAAGCGCGAAAGCAACACCGATGTCGACACTGTTGGCCAAGCGGGCCACCATACGCCGTTCGAACCGGTCGGCGACCCACCCGGCCACCGGGGTGAGCAACAGGAGTGGCAGGAACTGTGCAAGGCCGATCAGGCCAAGCTGGAATGCGGCTTCCCTAGGCGACATCCCATAGTCCGAACGTGCAAGGTCATAAACCTGCCATCCGATGACAACAACCATCGACATTGTCGCCAGAACAGCAGCAAAACGGGCGATCCAGAACAGACGAAAATCGCGGTATGCGAGCGGGGATGGAGGCGGGGTTGTGGATTGGATTGTCACATGATGTCCATTGCCGCTTTGGGCGTTCGTTGCAACCATTGGGGGATCATCCCACCTTGGTATAAACGAGATCAGGCGATGGTCACAAATGTATCCAGCACCCGTTTTCGACCCGCCGTTTCAAAGTCGATCTCAAGCTTGTTACCTTCGATTTCGGCAATGCTGCCATAGCCGAATTTTGTATGGAAGACCCGCAAGCCTGCGGCAAGATCGCTGCGTCCTTTATTGCCAAGGCTGATGGCGCTGCCCCGTGCTTCGACGATCCGGTTTTGTTGTGGTGAAAAGCCGGTTGAGGCCCGTTGCCATCCCGGCCCGCGTCCGGTTCCCCGGCCAAGGTGGGCAAACGGGTCTTCCGATTGTCCCCAATTCGCCCGCCACAGGTTTTCGCCGCCCGCCATGCTGGTTTCCATATTGATATGGGCCTCTGGCAATTCGGCAATGAACCGCGACGGGATGCTGCTGGTCCATTGCCCGTAAATCTGGCGATTGGCGGCGTGCAGGATCGTGCAGCGCCGCCGCGCGCGCGTGATGGCGACATAGGCCAGACGGCGCTCTTCTTCTAGGCTGGCGAGACCGCCTTCATCCAGCGCGCGTTGTGAGGGAAATACGCCTTCTTCCCAGCCAACAAGAAAGGTCTGGTCAAATTCCAATCCTTTGGCCCCGTGTATGGTCATGATCGTTACTTTGGGCGTGTCGAGCGTGGCTTCATTGTCCATCACTAGGCTGACATGTTCTAGGAACGCGCCGAGTGTTTCATATTCCTCCATGGCGCGGGCGAGCTCGGACAGATTTTCTAGGCGACCCGACGCCTCAACCGATTTTTCGGCTTGAAGCATAGCCGTATAGCCGCTTTCATCCAAAATCACGCGGGCGAGTTCGGCGTGGGGCAGGGCGGAAGCCCGGTCTCTCCAACTTGCGATATCGGCGACAAAAGCTCCCAGAGCACGGCGCGCTTGTGGTGTCAGTTCGTCACTATCGAGGATGCGGGCCGCCGCATGGGACAGGGGAATGCCCGACGCACGCGCCAAAATCTGCACTTTTGCGACCGCTTTGTCGCCAAGGCCGCGTTTGGGCATATTGATGATCCGCTCAAAGGCCAAGTCATCGGCAGGCTGGTTGACGAGTCGGAGATAGGCCAGCGCATCGCGAATTTCGGCGCGCTCATAAAAACGGAAACCGCCGACAATTTTGTAGGACAAGCCGATGGAAATGAACCGGTCTTCAAAAGTCCGCGTCTGAAATTGGGCGCGGACAAGAATGGCTGTATCATCAAGTGATCCGCCGCCGCGTTGGTGCGTTTCGATCATCTCGCCCACCCGCCGCGCTTCCTCTGGCCCATCCCAAACGCCAATTACATCGACTTTTTCTCCATCCGCTTCATCGGTCCAAAGGTCTTTGCCAAGGCGGCTGCCATTGTGGGCAATCACGCCGGAAGCAGCGGCCAGAATGTGCGGTGTTGAGCGGTAATTTTGTTCCAACCGCACGATTTTTGCGCCCGGAAAATCCTTTTCAAAACGCAAGATATTGGTCACTTCCGCGCCGCGCCAAGAATAGATCGATTGATCATCATCGCCAACGCAGCAGATATTTTTTCGGGTCTGGGCCAGCAGCCGTAGCCACAGATATTGGACGGCGTTGGTATCCTGATATTCGTCGACAAGGATATATTTGAACCGTTGTTGATAGAATTCAAGAACATCCCGGTTGCGTTTCAGCAGGGTCAGAACATGGAGCAATAGATCGCCAAAATCGCAGGCATTCAGGCTGAGTAGCCGCGCCTGATAGGCGGCGTAAAGTTCACCGCCCTTGCCATTTGCAAACCGTTCACTTTCACCCGCATCAATATCAGCAGGCGTCAGGCCTTTGTTTTTCCAGCTGTCAATCAAGCCGCCAAGCGCCTTTGCGGTGAACCGTTTTTCGTCCAAGTTCGCCGCGATGATGAGCTGTTTCATCACCCGTAATTGATCATCAGTATCCAGGATCGTGAAATTGGGCTGAAGCCCAACCAATTCTGCGTGGCGGCGCAGCATTTTTGCGCCAATGGCGTGAAATGTGCCAAGCCAAGGCATCCCTTCAACAGCGTCGCCGATGATCCTTCCAACCCGGTCTTTCATTTCGCGGGCAGCCTTGTTGGTGAAGGTCACCGACAGGATTTCTGACGGCCAGGCCTTGCGGGTGGCAATGATATGGGCGAGCCGCGCCGTTAACGCGGCAGTCTTGCCCGTGCCTGCCCCCGCCAACATCAGCACCGGACCCTCGGTGGTCAGCACAGCTTCTCGTTGTGGTGCGTTTAGCCCTTTCAAATAGAGCGGGTCAGCAGAGTGGGCAGGTAAAGTCATTGTGAACGATTAGGGAACATTAGTGCGTGCGGCAAGCCTCGGCACAAGACGTCCGTCGAGCGCAATTAACCCAAATGCGATCAGGAAAATCCCAGCAATTTGATTTATAGTCAGTGTTTCATCAAGCATCACCGTGCCAAGCGCAATCGCCACCACCGGCATTAAAAAGGTGACCAGCATGGCGTTTGTTGCACCCGCCAACGCGACCAGCCGAAAAAACAGGATATAGGCAAGGCTGGTAGAGAGGAGCGCCAGCGCAAGCGAAGCGCCGATAACATCCATGTTTGGGGCGGGCAGCGCCCAGGGGCGGTCCGTGACCAGCGCGATGGGGATCATCATAATGGCGGCGGACACGACTTGGCCCGTCGCCAACGTCATCGGATCAAGCCCTGCGGTTCCGATTCTACGGCTATAAATCGTCGCCAACGCATAACAGAGCGTTGCAGCGAGACAGGCAAGTTGCGCGATCACGCTTCCGCCGATGCCGCCAAATGCGTCGCCGCCGATCATCACAATAACGCCAGCGACGCCGATGATTACACCGCCGAGACGGAGAGGCGTCGCTTTTTCATCCTTGGTTAGAAAGTGAGCCGCAATCACGCCCCAAAGCGGGGTCGTGGCATTCAGGACGGAGGCAAGGCCGCTATCAATCTGCGTCTGTCCCCATGTGAACAGAATGAACGGCAACACGACATTGAGGAAACCCAGGATCGAAAGCTGGGTCCACGCGGCGCGATCAGTGGGTAGTCGACGGCCGGTTGCCCACACAAAGGCAAGCAAGATCAGGGCCGCGCCGCCCATTCTGGCAAGCACCAGCGTGTTTGGCGGAAATCCGCGTAATCCAATTTCGTTGAGGTAGAATGCGCTGCCCCACAGCAATGATAATATGAGGATCAGCCCCCATCCGCGGGCATCCATAGCGTGCAGTTTGTTCATTGGTCCGGCAATAACCTACGCCGGTTCGACTAGCAGCACATTGCCGTTCGCGCCGGTGATTTTTACCCGCGCGCCGACATCCGCGTCAACTCCCTTTGCTGTCCAAACACTATCGCCAACCTTGATCCTGCCCGTGCCGTTTTCGATGGCTTCGACGACGACAACGACCTGCCCGGCAAGCCGCGCACCGCGATCATTGAGGTTGGGATCATCAGACACAATCGGATTATCGGCAAACCAGCGGCGACCGGCATAAACCGACGCGATGGCCAGTACCGAAAACAGACCAATCTGGAGGGTCATCGAAATTGGTAAAACCAGTGCCGCCAATCCAGTGAGGATAGCCGCACCGGCCAACCAGATCAGGAAAAATCCCGGGGCCACAATCTCTGCTGTGCCAAGAATGACCCCAAGGATCAGCCACATCCAATGGGGTTCAAGCCCGTTTAACCAATCAAGCATCAGATTTTCCCTTGCCCAAAGCATCCCGCGCGAGTTCGCCGATGCCGCCCAATGTGCCGATCAGCGCGGTTGCTTCGACCGGGAATAAGATGGTTTTGGCATTGGGAGACGTCGCAAACTTGCTGATTGCTTCGACATATTTTTGCGCGACGAAATAATTGATCGCCTGGGTATTACCGTTGGCGATGGCATCTGACACGACTTTGGTTGCTTGTGCTTCGGCCTCGGCTTCGCGTTCGCGGGCTTCGGAGTCACGGAAAGCGGCTTCGCGACGCCCCTCGGCTTCAAGGATTTGCGCCTGTTTGCGACCTTCGGCGATGTTGATGTCATTCTGACGCTGGCCTTCGGATTCAAGGATAGAAGCACGCTTTTCGCGCTCCGCCTTCATCTGACGGGTCATCGCGTTGACGATGTCGGCGGGAGGGCGAATGTCTTTCAACTCAACGCGGGTGACTTTCACGCCCCATGCTTCGGTCGCAAGATCAATAACCGAGAGTAATTGTGCGTTGATCTGATCCCGTTTGGACAGGGTCTCATCCAGATCCATTGATCCCATCACGGTGCGCAGGTTGGTTGTCGTTAATTGCATGATCGCCAAGTAAAGATCGGACACTTCGTAGGCAGCTTTGGCGGCGTCGAGCACCTGAAAGAAAACCACGCCGTCGACCGCGACCATGGCATTGTCTTTGGTGATGATTTCTTGCCCGGGAATATCAAGAACCTGCTCCATCATATTCACCCGGCGGCCCACGCGGTCAACAAACGGCATGATGAAATTGAACCCAGGCAGGGCGGTGTTGGTGTAGCGGCCAAAGCGTTCGATTGTGTAAACGAAGCCTTGTTTGACAACGGTGATCCCCATGATGACAAAGGCAATCGCCAGCACCACGAAGAACAGCACAAACCCGAAACCACCCATTTTCATTCTCCTGTTCAAACGAAAGATATATTGCCGTATTGCGCGGGTTCCGCCAAGCATAATCGGATGAATATCGATCGCCTCCTGCCGCCACGATCATTGCTCTATCTTCCGGCATCAAATGCGCGGGCGATTGACAAGGTGCGGGGGCTTCCCGTCGATATGGTGTTGCTGGACCTTGAAGATGCGGTGAAACCAGACGCCAAAGATGTGGCACGACACGCGGCAATCGCGGCCGTTAACGCAGGTTTTGGGGACAAGTTGACGGCGATAAGGATCAACGGACCGCAAACGCCTTGGCATGACGCCGATATGCAGGCAGTTGCGGCGTCAAAAGTGCAGTTCGTTGTTGTCCCGAAAATCGACAGCGCGGTTATTGCGCAGGAAATTGCGAACAAAACCAACAAACCCTTACTGGCCATGATTGAAACGCCAGCAGGCGTTTTGAATGCGTCTTCAATTGCGGCGTCGGACGGCGTTGCGGGTCTGATTGCCGGAACAAACGATCTTGCCAATGACTTAAAGATTCCGCCCGGCTGTGGGCGGGCTGGTCTTGCGCTGTCGCTCCAGTCGATCATGCTTGCGTCGCGCGCTGCGAGAATTTGGGCGTTCGACGGCGTTTTCAATGATCTGGATAATCGGTCAGGACTCGAAGCGGAATGCCTTCAGGGGCGGGCGTTTGGCTTTGACGGGAAAACCCTGATCCATCCCGGGCAAATAGATATTGCCAACCGTATCTGGTCACCAAATCGTGCGGAACTGGAAGAAGCGCGCGCCTTGATTGCCGCTGCATCGGGCGGGGCGGAACGGTTCCGTGACCGGATGATCGAGACGATGCATGTTGAGATGGCGCAACGTATGCTCGCCCGCGCCGAGGCGCTCTAGCAACTGCCGCCAACCTTGGTTACATGGGCCGCCACGAATCGAATTTGAATTGGACGCGGTGGCGATGGATATCCGGCTTGGACTTACTTTTGACGATGTGCTGTTGCAGCCATGCGAGTCCGATGTTTTGCCGAGCCAGGCCAACACCGCGACACGGATCAGTCGGGATATTCACCTGAACATTCCAATTCTGTCGTCGGCAATGGATACCGTTACCGAGGCCGATATGGCGATTGTTATGGCGCAACTTGGTGGGTTGGGCGTGTTGCACCGCAATTTGACGATTGAACAACAATGCGCGGCTGTCCGTCAGGTGAAGCGATTTGAATCGGGCATGGTTGTCAATCCGATCACGATTGCACCAACTGCAACGCTGGCGCAGGCGCAGGCGATCATGGCGCAGAACAGTATTTCAGGAATCCCCGTCGTCGAAGCAAACGGCAAGCTGGTCGGTATTCTGACCAACCGCGACGTGCGTTTTGCCGCCAACCCGAACCAGCCGGTCAGTGAATTGATGACCCATGACAATCTGGCGACGGTTCCAGCCGGCGTCAGTCAGGCCGAGGCAAAAAAACTGTTGCACCAACGCCGCATTGAAAAGTTGCTCGTGGTTGATGATCAGTATCATTGCATCGGGCTGGTCACCGTCAAAGACATGGAAAAAGCGGTGACCTATCCAAACGCCACCAAGGATACGACCGGGCGCCTGCGTGTGGCGGCGGCAACCACGGTGGGTGATGCCGGTTTTGAACGGACACAGGCCCTGATTGACGCAGAATGCGATCTGATCGTCATCGATACGGCGCACGGGCATAGCAAAATGGTTGCCGTTGCTGTCGAGCGTGTCCGCAAATTATCTAACACAGTACAGATCATCGCTGGCAATGTGGCGACTGCTGGCGCGACACGGGCGCTCATCAATGCGGGCGCGGACGGGGTCAAGGTTGGCATTGGTCCGGGTTCGATTTGCACTACGCG
>JANNWX010000102.1:0-2528 GCA_031409315.1 Sphingomonadales bacterium
CACACCCTCCGCGATGCGCCCGCGACGCCAGTATATCAAATCCTAGATCCCGTCGATTTTTTCCTGGGACAGGCCATCGCGGTCGTGAATGAATCCGGCACTATCCGAAAGGGTCAGCACTTTGCCACCCAGCATTGTCACTTTTTCAGCAGCATGGGTCGCCACGTTGCCCGATCCGGAAATAACCGCCGTTTTTCCGTCAAGCGACTGGCCTTTGGTGGTGAGCATGTTCTGAAGGAAATAGGTGGCCCCATATCCAGTGGCCTCTGTTCGGATCAACGAGCCGCCATATTCGAGCCCCTTACCGGTCAACACGCCGGTAAATTCGTTGGTCAGCCGCTTATACTGGCCGAACATATAGCCGATTTCGCGTCCGCCAACGCCGATGTCGCCCGCTGGCACGTCAACGTCCGCACCGATATAGCGATACAGTTCGGTCATCAACGATTGGCAGAAACGCATAACTTCACCGTCGGATTTGCCCTTCGGATTGAAATTCGATCCCCCTTTGCCGCCACCCATCGGCAGCCCGGTCAGCGCATTTTTGAACGTCTGTTCAAAGGCCAAGAATTTCAGGACACTTTCGGTGACGCTCGGGTGAAAACGAATGCCCCCCTTATAGGGGCCTATCGAATTGTTGTTCTGGACCCGCCACGCGCGTTGGACACGGATATTGCCCTTATCATCCTGCCAGCAGACGCGGAACGAAATGACCCGGTCTGGCTCCGCAATACGCCGCAGTATCTGGGCTTTGTGATATTGTTCCTTATCCTCGATAAAATCGAAAATGTCTTCGGCAACCTCCTGAACGGCCTGGACAAATTCGGGTTGCCCAGGATTGCGTTTTTTTACACCCTCGACAAATGTATTGAGGTCAACATGATCAGTAACGGCCATTTTTGGTCCTTTCCCTTATGTTCTACGCCGGATTACAAGATTGCGAATTTCGGTCATATCTTCCATCGCAAAGCGGATGCCTTCGCGGCCTAGCCCTGAATCTTTGACGCCGCCGTAAGGCATATTGTCAACGCGGTAGCTTGGCACATCGTTGATGACGACGCCGCCGACATCCAGCCGGTCCCACGCATCAAGCGACTTGAAAATGTCGCGGGTAAATATGCCTGCCTGCAAACCGAACTTGCTGTCATTCACTTCATCCAGCGCCGCATTGAAATCGGTGAATTTCGAGAGCAGGGCGAGCGGCCCGAACGCTTCCTCACGGTAGGCCTTGGTGTCGCGCCCCACATTTTCGAGCAAAGTGGCTTGAAGCATTGCGCCGTCCCGTTTGCCTCCGCACAAAAGTGTCGCGCCCCCAGCAACAGCTTCCTGTATCCAGCCGTCGAGACGCGCGGCTTCCTTCACATCAATCATTGGGCCGATGAACGTGTTGCGATCATGCGGATTGCCCGAAATCAGCGACCCTGCACGGGCGACCAACATGTCGCGGAATCGGTCGTAAATATCGGCATGGATGATGATCCGCTGCACCCCGATGCAGCTTTGTCCGGACTGGTAGAAAGCGCCAAAGATGACCCGTTCCAACGCATCGTCCAGATCTGCGTCATGATCGATGATAACCGCTGCATTACCGCCCAGTTCAAGGACAACCTTTTTCTTGCCGGACTTGGCTTTGAGAGCCCAACCCACATCGGGTGATCCGGTGAAGGACAGGAGTTTTAGACGATCATCTTCGGTGAACAGGTCCGCGCCGTCGCGGCTTGCGGGCAGGATGGAAAATGCGCCGGGTGGCAGATCAGTTTCAGCAAGAACTTCACCCATGATGATCGCACCAAGCGGGGTCCGGCTCGCCGGCTTCATCACGAACGGGCACCCGACCGCGATGGCCGGGGCAATTTTGTGTGCGGCGAGATTAAGCGGAAAATTGAACGGCGAGATGAACGAGCAGGGGCCAATTGGAACCCGTTTCCACATCCCCTGATAGCCTTTGGCACGCGGGCTGATGTCGAGCGGTTGGACTTCGCCGGTCATCCTTACCGATTCCTCTGCTGCAACGCGGAACGTGTCAATCAAGCGTCCGACTTCGCCTTCGGCATCCTTGATTGGCTTGCCCGCCTCCACACACAAAGCATAGGCCAGTTCGTCAAACCGCTCTTTGAACCGGTCGACACAGTGTTGAAGGACATTTTGTCGTTCGTATGACGCCATATGCGCCATCGGCTCTGCCGCCGCGACCGCCCCGGCAATGCCCGCGTCAATCGTCTTCGCGTCGGCAAGCGCGACCCGGAACGCGATTTTCCCGCTATATTTATCGGTCACAGCAAGGTCAGTGTTGGGCTGTTCCGCCTTGTTATTCAAATAGAGCGGATAAATGTCCTTGAGCTTGGTCACAGCTTGGCACTCAGTTCCTTAATTTCCTTGTTCAATATCCGATCATTGTCGTCATAATCGATGGGGCAATCAATCAGATGGACGCCCGGCGTGTCGCGGCAATGCGCCAAAAGTTCCGTCAAATGGGCGGCGCTTTCAACCCGGTGTCCGTTCGCGCCGTAGCTTTCGGCATATTTGAC
>JANNWX010000103.1:0-10267 GCA_031409315.1 Sphingomonadales bacterium
CACCACGGCCTTGCGCACCGTGGGGGAGCCCATTCGCGGTGTTCCGGTCAAGGATATCAGCATTGGCAATATGCTGGACGGGCTGTTTGCGATTACCCGCGAATTTGACATGCCAACGCAGCCGCACCTGCTCCTTCTGCAAAAGACTATGGTGATGGTCGAAGGCGTTGCATCGACCCTCGATCCCGACATCAACATGTGGGAAATCAGCGGGCCGTTCGTTGAAAACTGGCTGCGTGATGAATTAGGGCCCGAAGCAAAATTAGCCGATCTGTTGACGCAAAATATCCGCACTTTCCTTAAAATTCCTGCGCTTGTTCAGCGGCTTGAAGAACAATATCCGCCCAAGGGTGCTGCCCCGCCCGCGCCATCCTTACCTGATATTGTGCCATTTCGGCCCGCATTGCAGTGGCGTTGGGTTTTGACTGTCTTGCTGTCCGCCGTGGCCGGGGCCGTCTTGGCGTTCGGTTTGCCACAAATCCTAACCAGTCTTTAACCATCCGCACTTAGGGCAATCTGCGGAACCTGCTTCGATCCGGGGCTGGACTTGTTGGGGCAACTGCACGCGTGCGACACGAATTTGATCTTGCCCAAACAGGGGTCGCAATTGCCGATCAACCGCTCCAGCTCGCCGTCATCATTCCAACGTTTAACGAAGTGGCCAATGTAGCGCCGCTCCTAGCCCGATTATCGCTGACGCTTGCCGACATCGCTTGGGAAGCCGTCTTCGTTGATGATAATTCCCCCGATGGCACGTCCGAAACGGTCCGCGCTATTGGCGTTACTAACCGGAACGTCCGTATTGTTCAGCGTATTGGTCGCCGGGGATTATCATCTGCGGTCGTCGAAGGCATGCTGGCAACGTCTGCGCCCATTCTTGCGGTCATCGACGGAGATATGCAGCATGACGAAGGCATTTTGCCACAATTGTTCGATCATGTTGCGTCGGGCCGTGCTGATCTGGCCATTGGCACGCGCTATGCAAATGGCGGCGGCGTGGGTGATTGGGATGCAGCGCGGCACAAGGCCAGCATATGGGCAACCCATCTGGCCCAAAAGATTACCAAAATATCGATGAGTGACCCGATGAGCGGTTATTTCGTCGTGTCACGCGAAACGCTGATGTCGGCCATGCCAAAACTATCTGGCGTCGGGTTCAAGATTTTGCTCGATATCGTTGCATCGTCGACTCGTCAGGTAAAAATTGCCGAAGTCCCTTATGAATTCCGCACCAGACAATCAGGTGAAAGCAAAATCGGGGCGCTGGTCGCCGCCGAATATATCGCACTACTTGCCGACAAGACCGTCGGTCGCTTCATTCCTTTGCGGCTGCTGGCATTTCTCATCGTTGGCAGTTTGGGCGTCGGCGTGCATCTCTCGGTTCTCGGCGTGGCGCTTTGGGCGGGAATCGCCTTCCTGACTGCCGAAATTGTCGCGGTCGTTACGGCGATGACATTCAATTTCTTCATCAACAACATTTTCACCTATCGTGACCGGCAATTGCGCGGCTGGAAAATGGTGCGCGGTCTGGCCACATTCTATGCGGTATGCACCTTGGGGGGCATTGCCAACATCGGCATCGGCACCTGGGTCAATGCGCAGGACGGTCGCTGGTGGTTGGCGGGGCTTGCCGGTGTTATCGTTGGCGCGGTCTGGAACTTTGCGGCATCATCCTATCTGACATGGCGCAAATAGCATTCCAGAGCCGGTTTGACGGCTGGTCAGCACGCTCCGCATGGGCGGCACTGCTGGCGTTGTTTCTTGGAATAGTGATCAGCACGGCGCTGCCAACGTCTAACATCGAAACCCGGTCGGCACATCAATCGGCGCGCATGACCGACCCAATACTCTATCAAAATATAGCAGCGCGCGTTGCAGAGGGTGAGAATTATTACGCAGCAGCGGCCAACGAACACCGGGCCGGTCATTTTCCATTGCGACCCTTTGTAACCGTCAGGCCGCCAACGCTTGCGCTCATCAACGCAAACCTCGGCCCCGGATTGACCCGGGCCTTGCTGGTGACACTCATCATTGCGGCGATCCTCGTCTGGCGTAGAAAACTGATGCATGAGCATTTACCCCGTCCGCTTTTTTTTGGATCGCTGGTGGCCATAGCAATCTCCACGGCGCTTATTGCCACGCCAATTCTGGCTTGGTTTCACGAAAGCTGGGCGGCATTGCTTATGGCTATGTCGCTTGCACTGCGCCGTCCAAACCGGGTGAGTTTAAGCATCCTTGCGGGGTTGGCGGCGGTCATTATCCGCGAAACTGCCCTGCCCTATCTCTTGCTGATGCTGGCAATCGCATGTTGGCAACGAAAATGGCGCGAAACGCTTGGCTGGTCTGGTGCGATCCTGATTTTCGCTGTGCTGCTCTCTGTCCATGCCGCCGCTGTCGCTGTTGTCGTTCGCCCGGATGATTTGCAGAGCCAAGGCTGGGACGGGTTGGGTGGCTGGCCGCTTTATGTGTCCGCGATGTCCGCTGCAACGCCGCTCACCCTGCTTCCCAACTGCGTCGCACAAGTGGCCATTCCGCTTTGTCTGTTCGGGTGGGCCGGATGGAAATCCGACACCGGGCTGCGCGCGTTTGGCCTCATAATGGGCTACGCCACCTTGGTCATGGTTTTTGCGCGACCCGACACATTCTATTGGGGCCTGCTGATGGCACCCTTGCTGCTGGCGGGCGGGGTGTTGGCCATCCCGAGCCTGATCACACTGGTCCGCATCGTAACGCGCTAACGCTTTTTCTCGACTCAGCGGGCGACGAACGGCAAAGAGTGGCGCTATGGACGAAAAACGCATTCTCCTCATTATCGGCGGCGGCATCGCGGCGTATAAGTCTTGCGAGCTTGTCCGGCTGCTCAAAAAACAGGGTGCAGCTGTGCGCTGTGTTGTCACGGCGGGCGGGCAGAAATTTGTGACCCCAATGACGCTGGCCGCCTTGTCTGAAGATAAAGTCTATACTGACCTGTTCGACCTGAAGGATGAGGCCGAAATGGGCCATATTCAGCTTTCGCGTCAGGCCGATCTTGTCGTGGTCGCGCCCGCCACCGCCGATCTGATGGCAAAAATGGCGAACGGGATTGCCGATGATCTGGCGACCACATTGCTGCTGGCCACCGATAAGCCGGTGCTCTGCGCCCCCGCAATGAATGTACGGATGTGGCAGCACCCCGCAACGCGCCGCAACGTCGCCACGCTGCGCCGTGACGGTGTGATCGTGCTTGAACCCGACGATGGCCCGATGGCCTGCGGAGAATTTGGTCCCGGTCGCTTGCCAGAGCCAGAGGCGATCCTTGCTGCCATAACAACGGCACTCACAGGGGCGTCTAACCCGCTAGAGGGCCAGCCCGACTTTTCCGATAAGTCGTAATGGAATATCCCCACATCATCGTCACCGCCGGGCCGACGCATGAGCCGATTGATCCCGTCCGCTACATCGCCAACCGCTCTTCAGGCAAACAGGGCTTTGCAATTGCGGCTGCGCTTGCGGCAAAAGGCGCGCGGGTTACGTTGATCGCCGGGCCAGTGACGCTCGAAACGCCCGCCGGAGTGACTCGGATCAACGTAGAGACCGCACGGGAAATGGCCGCCGCGCTCGAAGCCGCGCTTCCCGCCGACGCCGCAATTCTGGTCGCCGCGGTCGCCGACTGGCGCGTGGAGGGGGCTGGCCAAAAGATCAAGAAAGACCAAAGCGGCGCACCGCCCGAGCTCAAGTTGTTTGTAAACCCGGACATATTGGCGGATTTGGCGCGCAGCCCGAAACGACCACGCCTCCTCATCGGCTTTGCCGCCGAAACCGAAAACGTCATCGCCAACGCCGCCGCCAAACTGGCCCGGAAGGGCTGCGACTGGATCGTGGCGAACGACGTGTCGGGTGACGTGATGGGCGGAGAGGCGAACACGGTTCATGTCGTAACAGAAAACGGCGTCGAAAGCTGGGAACGGATGGCGAAGGGGGAGGTTGCTGCGCGGCTGGCGGAGCGCGTCTTAAACGAAATTCAAGTCTGAACCCTTGCCGCGCTTGAAGGACGGCAAGCTGCGCCCTATGGCTGCGCGCAACCCTGTTGGAGCCGTTTCATGATCTCATTCTTTCGTCGCGCCTTATCCTCATGGATCGTGCTGGCCCTGCTTGGCCTGATTTTGGTTGCGGTGGCCGTCACCGGCATAGGCACACCGGCTGGAACAGGGGCCTTTGGCGGTTTGACGGGTGGCGGTGCGCTGGTAGATGTTGGCAGCCGGACCGTGACCGTTGGCGATCTTTCGTCCAAACTTGACGCCGATTTAAGACGCCAGCGCGAACAGCAGCCCGGGCTTGATATGGCAACATTCCTTCGGAGCGGTGCTTTTGAACAGACGTTGAACGAATCCGTCGATTTTGCTGCGTTGCAAGCCTTTGGCGACGATCACGGGCTGGCGATCAGCAAGCGGCTTATTGACGGCGAAATTGCAAGCATTTCTGCGTTCAATGGCGCGACAGGGAAATTTGACGAAGCCAGATTTCGGCAGGTTCTGAGCAGCCGTGGCCTGACAGAATCCCGGTTTCGCGCCGATGTTGAACAGGCGATCGTGTCCCGCCACATGCTGGTGCCGGTCGCCGCCAGTTCGGGCGCGCAAACTGGCATTGCTTTGCCTTACGCATCATTGGCGCTGGAGCGGCGGACGGGTAGCGTTGCGGCAATCCCGTCGGCGACGGTGTCTGGCGGGGCGATGCCAACCGAGGGTGAGATCACAAAATTCTACGCCCGTAATGCCGTCAAATATACCGTGCCGGAACTGCGTTCGGTGCGCTATGCGTTGTTCAATCGCAGCCGCTTCAATACAGCAGCAGCACCGAATGAAGCCGAGATTGCCGCAAAATATCGCAAGGATTCCGCCCGGTATGCCGCTCGTGATATGCGCGGCTTGACCCAAATCATCGTGGCGAGCCAGGCCAGTGCCGACAAGATCGCCGCAGCGGTTCGCACAGGCCAGTCGATGGGCGCGGCGGCCAAATCGGCCAGGTTGGAAGCTTTGACATTGGCCCCGATGGAACGATCCTCCTTTGCAAGCCAAAGTTCGCCCGCCGTCGCTGCCGCAGCATTCGCGGCTCAGAAAAATGCCGTTATCCCACCAGTGAAATCCGGGCTTGGCTGGCATATCGTGCGGGTCGACAGCGTCACCGCCGTTTCGGGCATGCCTTTGGCATCGGCGCGGGCCGCCATTGTCGCTGACCTCACGAAACGGAATCTCGAAACGTTGTTGGCGGACTTTATCAGCGGAATCGATGATGCAATTGCCGACGGCCAGACGTTTGATGAAGTTGTGAAGGCCAAGGGTCTTGCAGTTTTGACAACCCCGGATGTGACCCCGACTGGAATCGCCCCCAACCAATCCGGTTTTCAAGGGCCAGCCGAGTTGCAGACAATCCTGCGCGACGCGTTTCAAGCCGACGAAGATGATGATCCGACAGTCATCACGATTTCAGCCGATGTTTATGCGTTATACGATCTTGAACGGATCGTTGCGGCTGCCCCCAAACCTTTGGCGCAAATCCGGACCCTGGTTCTGGGCGACTTTATTGCCGACCGCGCCGCGCGCGCCGCGCGAAAAATGGCCGAAGCGATTGCCGCCAAAGCAAATTCAGGGACAGATTTTTTGACCGCCCTGTCGTCGGCCGGTGTGGCCCTGCCCGCCCCTGCCCCGATCAGCGCCCGGCGGCTTGAAATCACCCAAGCAGGTCAACAGGTGCCACCCGCGCTCTCGTTATTGTTCAGCATGGCTCCGCGCAAAGCAAAAGTACTTGAAATGCCGGAAAAACGAGGCTGGTTCGTGGTCTGGCTTGACCGGATCGAGCCCGGCAATGCCGCCGCCGAACCCGCACTCGTGATCGCCACCCAGCGTGAATTGGCCGATATGGTGGGCCAGGAATATTCGCAGCAATTTGCGTCCGCCGTGAAAGCCAAACTCAAGGTCAAACGCAACGATGCTGCTATTACCAGCCTGAAACGAAGTCTGTCTGGAACAGGGACGAAGTGACCGGGATTGGCGATGATGCAACAGCCCATGAGCAGTTGACCGCAGGCAAAGCGGCGCTGGTGTGGCGGAGCATTGTTGCTGACACCGAAACCCCGGTGTCCGCCGCGCTCAAATTATTTGAGGAGGGACGCGGCGATTTCATCCTCGAATCGGTCGAAGGCGGGGCTGTGCGCGGTCGTTACAGCCTGATCGGCATTGCGCCGGACCTGATGTTCCGTGCCGAAGGTGCCCGCGCAGAGATCAATGCGCAGTGGCAGACAGACCGCACCGCTTTCGCGCCGCTTGAGGCCCACAGCATGACGGCGCTGCGAACCTTGGTTCAGAACTGCCGGATCGACATGCCCGAAGGCCTGCCGCCCGCCTTTGCCTGTCTGGTCGGCTATTTCGGGTATGAGACGATTGGGCTGGTCGAAAAACTTGCCCGCCCGCCCGCCAATCCAATCGGCCTGCCTGACATGCTGTTCGTGCGGCCAACCGTGATTTTGGTGTTTGACCGGCTGGCCGACCGGCTGTTCATTGCCGCGCCGGTTTGGGCGGATGGCGTTGATCCTGCCCGTAAGGTTCAATTGGCGGTTGACAGGATCGAGGAGACAACGGCGCGACTGGCTTTGCCACTGCCCATACGCTCTGGGACCGCAGCCTGTTCTATGGATATGCCAGCGGCGACCCCGGTTCTCGCGCCGGGAAAATATACACAGATGGTCCTCAAGGCGAAGGCCTATATCGCGGCGGGTGACATATTTCAGGTGGTTCTGGCCCAGCGTTTCACCTTGCCCTTCACCCTCCCACCGTTTGATCTGTACCGCGCGCTACGCCGGATCAATCCGTCTCCCTTCCTCTACCATCTCGATTTTCCGGGCTTTGCACTCACCGGATCAAGCCCCGAAATCCTCGTCCGTGCGCACGACGGCGAAGTGACGATCCGCCCGATTGCGGGGACAAGGCCGCGCGGCAATACCGCGGTTGAAGATGCTGAAAACCGCGCGTCGCTGCTCGCTGACCCCAAGGAGCGCGCCGAACATCTGATGCTCCTCGATCTGGGCCGCAACGATGTGGGCCGGGTAACAGAGGGCGGAACCGTAACCGTAACTGATAGCTATACCGTCGAATTTTACAGCCATGTGATGCATATCGTGTCGAACGTGGTCGGGCGATTGGCGAAAGGCAAGGACGCGCTGGACGCTTTGTTCGCCGGTTTTCCAGCCGGAACTGTCAGCGGCGCGCCAAAAGTCCGCGCGTGCGAGATTATCGCCGAACTCGAACCCGAAACACGCGGGGCCTATGCGGGCGGCGTCGGCTATTTCTCACCCGACGGCAATATGGATAGCTGCATTGTGCTGCGCACCGGCATCGTGAAAGACAGCGTGCTGCACGTCCAGGCAGGCGCGGGCATCGTCGCCGATAGCGATCCCGATTATGAACAGCGCGAATGCGTTGCCAAAGCGGGGGCATTGATCGCCGCAGCACGTGAGGCAGTGCGCGTAGCCGGAGAGGCGGGGTTCGGGCAGTGATACCTAATAACAAGATCCTCGTCATCGACAATTATGACAGCTTCACCTGGAACCTCGTCCATTATCTGATGGAGTTGGGGGCTGAGGTGGATGTGGTCCGCAACGACGAAATTTCGGCAGGGCAAGCGATTAGCAGCGGCGCGCAGGCGTTGCTGATCTCACCGGGGCCGTGCACGCCCAATGAGGCGGGTATCAGCCTCGATCTCGTCGCCGCCTGTGCCGAGGTGAACAAGCCGCTGCTTGGCGTCTGCCTGGGTCATCAGGCAATTGGCCAGTATTTTGGTGGTAAGGTTGTTCGCGGCGGGCTGATGCACGGCAAGACGTCACCGGTCACACATGACGGCAGCGGCGTGTTCACGGGTCTCCCTTCGCCGTTCACCGCGACGCGCTATCACTCGCTGATTGTCGAGGACATCCCGGTCGATCTGATCGTCAATGCCACCAGTAATGACCAACATGTCATGGGGTTCCGCCACGCGACCCTCCCCATCCACGGCGTCCAGTTTCACCCCGAAAGCATCGCAACCGAACACGGACATGCGTTGCTCGCCAATTTCATGCGCGCGGCGGGGATGACGCCTAAGGAACGGGTGTGAGCCTCACACTGACCGAAGCCGAAACCCTGTTCGGTCAGATGCTCGATGGAGAGATGGCCGACGACGCCATCACAGCCCACCTCATCACCTTGGCTGACCGCGGCGAAACGGCTGAGGAAATCGCAGGCGCAGCAAGGGCCATGCGGGCGCGGATGATCCGCGTCTCTGCCCCAGAAGGTGCCATCGACGTCTGCGGCACGGGCGGGGACGGCAGCCATAGTCTGAACGTCTCCACCGCTGTCGCCATTGTCGTTGCGGCGTGCGAGGTGCCCGTCGCCAAGCATGGCAACCGCGCGGCCTCCTCGCGCGCAGGAGCGGCCGATACATTGGAAGCACTTGGCCTCAACCTCGACCGGGCGATGGAAACGGCAGAGGCGACGCTTGCTGATCTTGGTATCTGCTTCCTCTTTGCCCAGAAACACCACCCGGCCCTTGCCTGTATCGCGCCTATTCGAAAGGAGATCGGGCGGCGGACGATCTTCAACCTGATCGGCCCGCTCGCCAATCCAGCGGGCGTGACACGGCAGTTGATTGGCATTGCTAACCCTGACCTGTTGCCGATTTATGCCGACGCACTGACGATGCTCGGGGCTGAAGGCGCGATGATCGTCGCGGGTGATGAGCCGTTGGATGAGCTGTCCGTCTCTGGCCCAAGCAGCTTTATCTGGCTGGGTGATGGACCGTTAAGCCGGATCATGCCGGCCGATGCTGGACTTACCCGCCACCCCGCTAAAGCCCTGAAAGGTGGTGACGCCGCCTTCAACGCCGCCGCCCTCCGCCGCATGCTGATGGGCGAATCGGGTGCTTACCGCGACGCTGTGTTGCTCAATGCCGCAGCGGCACTGCTGGTCGCGGGCCATGCGCAGGATTGGCAGAGCGGCGTTGAGGAAGCCGCCGAAGCCATCGACAAGGGGCTGGCCAAGGCTTTGCTGGACTGTTGGGTGGGGTATTGAAAACGCCTCCGTCGCCCGTTACGCGGCGCTATGGGCGCTTCCTATGACAGTATCGGGATCAACTATGCTGATCTCAGAAAGCCCGATTCGCGGATCGAGGCGCAGATATGGCAAGTGCTGGGAACCGCACAAACCATTCTGAATGTCGGCGCTGGTACAGGTTCTTATGAACCCGGCGACAAGCTAGTGACCGCCATCGAACCCTCGGCGGAGATGATCCGTCAGCGTGCCGCCTCCGCTGCACCGGCGATTCATGGCGTGGCCGAAGATTTGCCCTTTGACGATAAAAGCTTTGATGCTGCGATGGCAATTCTGACCGTGCACCATTGGACCGACAAAGCGAAGGGCCTCGCCGAAATGCGTCGTGTAACGCGCGGCCCGATCGTCCTGCTCACCTTTGATCCTGCGCACCGTGGGGCTTGGCTGAACGATTATTTTCCGGCGCTGGTCACACTTGACGAGGTGCAAATGCCGCCGATAAGCGACTATATGGCTTGGCTTGGGCCAGTGGAAATCAGGCCCGTCCCGGTTCCGCATGACTGCACTGACGGCTTCCTTTACGCCTATTGGCGGCGACCTGCGGCCTATCTCGATCCCCGCATCCGGAACGGCATGTCATCTTTCCACAGGTTGGGCGATGTGGCGGCGGGGGTCGACACACTAACGCGCGATCTTGCAACGGGGGTTTGGGAGCAACGATATTCCCAATTTCTAGACATGGACGTATATGATGCAGGCTATCGCCTCGTAACGACCAAATAACAGACGTTTTATGACAGATAAACTCGCCGAAATCTGCGCTACCAAGCGACTTGAAATTGCCGCGCGCAAACCGCTTGGCATCGCACACTGGCCGATGCCCTCGCCCGTGCGCGGGTTTGATGCGGAACTACGGGCCAAGGCCTCCACTGGCTTCGCGCTTATCGCCGAAATCAAGAAGGCATCACCCTCCAAAGGCCTGATCCGCGCCGATTTTGACCCTCAAGCCCATGCCCGCGCCTATCAGGCGGGCGGCGCGACTTGCCTCTCGGTGCTTACCGACGCCCCCTACTTTCAGGGGCATGAGGATTATCTGGTCGCCGCACGTGCCGCATGCACCCTCCCCGTTATCCGCAAGGATTTCATGGTCGATCCTTGGCAATGCGCCGAAACGCGGGCGATGGGGGCGGATGTAGCACGGCGTCCTTCGG
>JANNWX010000104.1:0-9652 GCA_031409315.1 Sphingomonadales bacterium
GTGACAGATATTCGGGCAAGAGATTGGCCAACATGCGCCAAACGACGCTCACCGGCCCGCCTTCGGCTGCAACAAAATCGAACAACCGCAGCATTTTATCGAGCACCAGCAACATCGCGGCGATCACCAGTGTCGAAAACAACGGCAAGGCGATCAATCGGGCAATGTATCGGTCAGTCGAAGAAAGCATTTTTTCCGTATTCTGTTGTTCTCTGACCATGATTTGGCCGCAAACATGGCTGATATGGCATCTTAGGTCGTCTGGATAGGTGAAGAGGCGTCTGTGTGCAAACCGTGTGTAACATTTTCTGGAGTGGTTTGGTGATGGTGAAACTGCGTATTGGTTTGTTGGCTGTGGCGACCGCTGTATTGGTTCCTGCCAGCCTTGGTGCTGTCCAAATTCTTGGCCCCGCGCCCGCAACTTGCGGTGTGGGGGATGCGCCTTCGATCCTTGTCCGTGTGTCTGGCCTGCGTGATCGCAACGGAAAATTGCGGGTGCGCACCTTTGGCGGCAGTCCGTCGACTTATTTTGATAAGACCAAAGCTTTGAAACGGGTCGAATATCCAGTGCCTGAATCCGGCCCGGTTGAAGTCTGCATGCCCGTGCCCAGCCCTGGTCTTTACGCGGTTGATGTGCGCCATGATGCCAATAACAACGGCGATACCGACAAGGCGGACGGGGCCGGTGCGTCCGGCAATCCCAAACTATCGCTGTTTGATATCATCTTCAAACGGCGTCCGCCTGCCAAACAGGTGCAGGTGTCGGTTGGCGATGGAACAACTGTGGTGCCGATTTTGGTCAGGTATATGTGACGATGACGTTGGTTGCCCTTCTTTCCAATCCGAATTCGACGGGCAATCTTGAAATCCTGCCGCTCATCCGCAATTTTTGTGCGGCCCGGTCTGACATATTCCATTATGAAGTTGAAAATGCGGCCCAGATTGGGGAAGCATTAGTGGCGATTGCGCGGGTCAAGCCAAAGGTTCTGATCGTCAACGGCGGTGACGGGACCGTGCAAGCGACATTGACCGAACTGTATCACGGCGGCCAGTTTGGCAGGGAACCGCCGCCGGTCGCGGTCTTGCCCAACGGAAAGACCAATTTGATCGCGCTTGATCTGGGGGCAAATGGTGACTCTTTGGGGGCGCTAAAGCACATTCTTGATCTTGCGCAACATGACCTTGCGCCGTTCATTGTCGAACGCGAACTGATTGCACTTACCGAAGGCGAACATGGCAACCGCCCGGTCCTTGGTATGTTTCTGGGCGGGGCTGGCCTGGCCGACACGATCCTTTATTGCCGCCACACCATCTATCCGCTCGGGCTGCCCAATGGGTTGAGCCATGTTCTGGCCGGACTAGCAGTCATGTTTTCGATGGTTTTTGGCTTGCGGAACAGGTTCTTGCCGCCGCAACCGATGCCGGTGCGGGTGTCGCTGATCCGCGAAGGGGAGCCGAGCAAGCGTTTTGCCTTCCTGATTGTGACCACATTGGAAAAACTGCTGCTGACCGGCCGGACCGCGCGGGCAGGCAATGTTGGTTTGAAATTGATGGCGGTCGAACAGTCTTCCAAGGCCTTGTTAAAGGGGGTGTGGGCCGGATTGACCGGAAAATTAGGAAGCACATCATTGACCGGCGTTCATATCGAACACGGCGATGTGATCAGGATTGAAAGTGACCAATCGAGCGTGATCCTTGACGGGGAAACGTTCAACGCGATCCGGGGTCGTCCTATCGTGTTGCGGTCTACCCCGCCGGTTCCCTTTCTTCGACTGGCGGCGTGAACGCGCTTCGCGGGCTGGTTGCAGCCGAAGTGTCGCAGCCGGTCGATCCACGCATTACTGCTTTGGCCAGCGCGATTGCCGCCCAGCACGGTGGTGCTGCCCGCTCGGTTTTGTTTTACGGATCGTGCCTGCGTGAAAGCCAGCTGGACGGCCTGATGCTGGATTTCTATCTGATCGTTTCGGATTACCGCGCGGCTTATGCCAAAAACTGGTTGGCGGTTGCAAACCAGATGATTCCGCCCAATGTTTTTCCTTTTGCTCATGATGGTTTGGCGGCGAAATATGCGGTGCTCAGCGAGGCAGATTTCACGGTCCTGAACAGCCAGGATGCAACCAACGTATCGGTCTGGGCTCGCTTTGCGCAGCCGACACGGTTGGTGTGGGCTGCGGACGATGCCGCCCGCAATCTTAGCATCGGCGCCATTGCGCAGGCCACGCCAACCCTGTTCGCGCTTGCCCGGCCAATCGCACCGGGCGGCGATATTCTGGCGATCTGGCGGGCTGGTTTCGCGCAAACTTATCGCGCGGAATTGCGGGCTGAACGCACCGATCGATCAGGATCGATTGTCGATGCCGACCCGGACCGGTACCAGATGTTTGGCAATGCGGTTGCGGTTGAAACCGATCTGATCACACCGGCACTGGCGCGGCGGCGGTGGCGGCAATTGCAGCGGCGCGGCAAATGGCTCAGCATCGCGCGCCTCGCCAAGGCCAGCCTGACCTTTGCCGGGGGGATCGATTATCTGGCGTGGAAGATCAACCGTCACGCTGGAACGGCGATCAGTATCAAACCCTGGCAACGCCGCTGGCCTTTGCTCGGTGCGGTGGTCTTGGTGCCGCGATTATTGGTGAAGGGTGCTGTTCGCTAAGGATAGGTAAGGCTAACGCGACAGGCAGTCAGCCACCTCGCTTGACAATGCGCCTGCAGTGAAGGGTTTGCGGAGCAAGATATGGCCACCAAATTCCTCGGGCGGTGTATCGCCTATATCACCGCTGACAAACAGGATACGCAGATCGGGCCGCTGTTGCGTGGCAATCCGGACCATCTCAGTTCCGTTCATCCCCGGCATCAATACGTCTGATACGATCATCACAATCGCGGGATGCGTAGACAAAGCGGCAAGCGCAGAGGGTCCGTCTGGGCAGGCCACAACGTCATGGCCCTGGTCGATTAAAATCTGGCGTGTCGCGGACAGGATACGGGGATCGTCATCGACGACCAGGATCATTGTGGCCCTGTCATTGAGCAAGAGCACCCGTCATCTGGCCAGCCTTTTTGAAGGCTGCCAATATGGTCTTCACCTGCTCTGGCGTATGTTCAGCGCACATCGAACAGCGCAGCAGATACATGCCGGCTGGCGTCGCGGGTGGCCGCGCCATGTTCACATAGACACCCAGTTCAAGCAACGCTTGCCACGTTGCGACGGCCTGTGTCTGGTCTTTCAGCAGGACCGCTAGGATCGCCGACTGCGCCGTTTCAGTGCCCAAAGTATAACCCATGTCGCGCAGCCCTTGGTGCATTTCGCGGACATTTTCCCATAAATGCTGGCGTTTGTTATGCGCATGCATCAATTTGCGGATCGAGGTTGCGGCCGTTGCGACGACGCTTGGCGGTAGCGATGCCGTAAACACATAGGGGCGGCACATCAGCCGCAGGACATCGAATTTGGGATGGTTCGATACAACGAAACCGCCAACGGTGCCGACCGATTTGGAAAAGGTGCCGACAACGAAATCAATATCGTCTTCAAGGCCCAATTCTTCATAAACGCCGCGCCCATGTTTGCCAAAAAAGCCCATACTATGCGCTTCGTCGACAAGGATCATCGTGTTTTCGAACTTTTTGGTTACTTCGACCAGTTCACGCAACGGCGCGATGTCGCCAACCATTGAATAGACGCCTTCAAGCACCACCAATTTGTTTTTTTCCGTCGGCAGTCGGGCAAGCTTTTTTTCAAGGTCGGCAACATTGTTGTGGCGAAACCGCACCAGATCAGCATTACCAAGAAAACAGCCGTCATAGATTGATGCGTGGCTGTCAGCATCAATGATCACATAATCACCCTTGCCCGCTATCGTCGATACAAGGCCCAGATTAGCCTGATAGCCGGTGGAAAAAACCATCGCATGGCTGGTGCCATAAAATTCCATCAACGCATCTTCAACGTCGCGGTGATCGCGGTATGTGCCGTTCAAAACCCGGCTGCCGTTGGTGCCTGAACCGAAACGGTCCAGCGCATCCTTGCCCGCCTGAATGACATCAGGATCAAAGGTCATGCCCATATAATTATAGGTGCCGACAAGGATTGTTTCCTTGCCCTTGATCATTGCCACCGTCGGGGATTTCACTTCATCCATGACGATATTGAACGGGTCGCGCACGCCCGTCGCCATCAATGCATCACGTTCGGCAATAATGGCGTCGAACTTAGAAAATAAATCGGTCATTATGTTTTCGATTTCCCCACCGTTTCGATCAGCTGGCAACCGTTAGTGATTTAGGATCGCTATTCCAAGGGAATACGGCAGGAACACGGCAAAGCTTGGCATTCACGTAAATGTCATGCAATTGTCATGTTCAGGAACAAGTAGGAGGGATGCTTTATGCCGACAGGCGACAAGAATAGCGACACGGTCTTTGTTCCCAATGCCGTTCACCTGGTTCGCACGGCGCAGCAGATCAACGTTTCCTTGAGCCAGATGGCCGACCAGAAGGCCAGCATCCTGATGGGCGCGACATTCGTTGTGTTCACGATTTCTGTGGGACAGGCCAGCCGTCAAGGGTTGAATGTGGCGATCATGATGCTCGCACTATTTTCCTTCATTTCGGCCATGCTCGCGGTTTATGCGATTCTGCCCTCGATTTCACCAAAGCCCAGCGCAAATCCCAATATCCTTTTCTTTGGCGCCTTTACCCAGATGGCCGAGGATGAATTTATCGACGAAGCCTTGTCCCGTCTGCACAGCGACGAAACGGTCTACCGCACGATGCTGCGCGATATTTATCAGAACGGGCAGGTGTTACAGCGCAAGAAATATAAATATCTGAGCTATGCCTACAAGGCATTCATGCTGGGCTTATTGGTCACATGCGTGACTTTGGTTGTCGAAAAAGCGGTGCAGTGGGCCTGAACCCACCTTCGCCCTATGTTAACCAGCCCGCCGAGCGGTAAGAGAGCGCCGTCGCATTCAACCCTGATACTGTCTCAATAGATGGGGTCCACATGCTTTCAGGCGGACGCTTGGCGGGGTCGATCACCCAATTGGGATGGCAGAAATAATTGACACGGTCTTGCGTAAGTTTCGCGGCTTTCCCGCGCGCCAATCGGTCTATGCGCGATGCAAATGACAGGATGGATTTGGGCGTGGATAGTGTCGTCACGCGCTTTCCCATCGCTGCACCTATCGCCTTGGCAAAACCTTCGTGGCTCCAGCCGTTTGTCGTGCCGTCATCGACCTCGTAGATCGCATCGCCAGCCTGTGTCTGATCGGCCAGCGCAAGCAACAGTCGTGCAAGATCGCTGACCTCGATCACCGACATGCGCCCGGCAGGCGGCAACAGCATCCAGCCGGTTCGGGCCATTTTGAACAGGTCGAGCATATCCTTGTCGCCGGGGCCGTAAATGGCCGGCGGGCGAACCATTGCCCAGTCAAGGCCGCTGGCTTGCACAGCAAATTCGGCCTGCGCCTTCGACCAACCATAGTTGGAAAGGCCCGGCTCGCGCGCGGCAAGCGAGGAAACATGAATGAAACGGTCGACGCCCGCACCCTTGGCCGCGTCGATTACCGCGTGGGTTCCCGCAACATTGCCAGCCGCAAATGCGTCCCTTGACGGCGCGTTAACGATCCCGGCGACGTGGATGACCGCATCGCTATCCTGACATAGCGTTGCCAAGCTTTCGGGCTGGTCCAGCGCGCCGAGGATCCAAACCACTCCGTCTTGTGCGGCGCGGGGTGACCGGGTGAGCGCCCTGACGACCCAACCTGACGCGAGGGCCAATCTGACCAGTGTTGACCCGACAAAGCCGGTTGCACCGGTGATCGCCAATGTCTTACCGGTCATAGCAAAACCATATGGTCGCGGTGAACAAGCGCAGTGCGTGGGGCATAGCCTAGAATATCTGCCAGATTTTCACGACGCTGACCACAAATCCGGCTGGCATCCACCGCGTCATATTCGGCGAGGCCGCGGGCAAGGACCACGCCGTCTGGTCCGGTGACGTTGATAACGTCGCCTCGCTTAAACCGGCCAACAACGCGCACTGCCCCAGCCGGTAACAGGCTTCGCCTTTGCCCAGCGCGGTTGCAGCACCGGCATCGACGCTGATCGTCCCTTTGACGGTCAACCGCCCGGCGAGCCAGGATTTGCGCGCCCCTGCTGATTTGGTTGCGATAAAAACGGTGCCGCACCCACCCCGGTCCAATCGCGCCAACGGATTGTCGCACTTGCCCGAAACGATGGCGAGCGTCGCGCCCGCAGCATTGGCAATGCGCGCTGCGGCAATTTTGGATGCCATGCCGCCCGATCCCATCCCAGACGTTGTCCCGCTGCCTGCCATCGCCATGATCCTTGTGTCGATCCGCGACACGGTTTCAATACGGACCGCATCGCTGTTGATTGCCGGATCGGCCGAGTAAAGCCCATCGACGTCGGATAGCAGGATCACGCCTTGCGCAGCGGCGGCTTGGGCAATACGGGCGGCCAGCCGGTCATTGTCACCGAATCTGATTTCGGTGGTGGCGACAGAATCGTTTTCGTTGATGACCGGGACAACGCCGAGCCCAAGCAAACGTTCAAGCGTTGCCGATGCGTTCAAATAGCGCCGCCTGTCCTCCAGATCATCAAGGGTCAGCAGAATTTGTGCGGCGATAATGCCCTGCGCTTCGAGCAATTCAGCCCAGCATTGCGACAGCGCAATCTGGCCGGTTGCCGCCGCCGCTTGCGCGTCTTCAAGGCTGGCCCGACCGCCCTTGACAAGGCCCAATCGGCGCGCACCTAAAGCAATCGCACCCGATGAAACGATGATGATTTGTTGCCCTGCGCTTCGCCGCGCCGCAATGTCGTTGACAAGCCCTGCCAGCCAGTCGCGGCGGACGGTACCGTCAGGACCCACAAGCAGCGACGATCCGATTTTGACAATCAGCCGCGGGCAGGTGGCAGGGCTTAGACGGGCGACCATGTTTTGATCTCGTCAACCGGTGTTTCGGACAGGTCAGCGGCTGGAAAAACAGCCTGAGTCAGCCGGTCGAGCACCGAATCGAGACCTTCGCCACTGGCCCCCGACATCAACAGGATTTCGGCCTTGCTCGCACGTTTTAACTTGGCGGCGATTTTCTTGACGTCAGTGGGGTCAAGCGCATCTATCTTGTTCAGGCCGATGACTTCAACCTTGTCGGTCAGGCCGCCGCCGTAAGCATCCAGCTCACCGCGCACGATTCGCCACGCGCCGACAGGGTCTTCGCCCGTTGCATCCACCAGATGGAGCAAGACTCGGCACCGTTCGATATGGCCAAGGAAACGGTCGCCAACGCCTGCGCCTTCGGCTGCACCTTCGATCAGTCCGGGAATATCGGCGACAACAAATTCGCGCCCCTTATGGCTCACGACGCCCAATTGCGGGCGTAGCGTGGTGAACGGATAATCGCCGACTTTGGCCTTGGCATTGGTCACCGCATTGATGAAGGTCGATTTACCGGCATTGGGAAGCCCAAGCAGGCCCGCATCAGCCAGCAACTTCAAGCGGAGCCATACATACATGTCCTCGCCAGGCCAGCCAGTGCCGTGCTGGCGCGGCGCGCGGTTGGTGGATGTCTTGTAACTGGCATTGCCGCGTCCACCGTCGCCACCACGCAGGAAAATCCGCCGTTCGCCAACTTTGGTCAAATCGGCGAGAACCGTTTCCTTGTCGTCGGACATGATCTGGGTGCCGGCTGGCACTTTGATGATAAGGTCATCGCCGCCTGCTCCAGTTCGATTGCTACCAGACCCCCCCGATCCGCGCGGTGCCCGAAAATGTTGAGTGTAGCGAAAATCAATTAACGTATTCAGGCCAGCGACCGTTTCAAAAATGATGTCGCCGCCTTTGCCGCCGTTGCCGCCGTCCGGCCCCCCATATTCAATGAATTTTTCACGCCGGAATGCGACTGCGCCAGCGCCGCCGGTGCCCGAACTGATGAATATCTTAGCCTGATCAAGAAAATGCATGGCTGCGCCTCTAAAGGTTCATCGCCCAAGATGGAAGCATTGTGCTTGATCTGTCTGCGCTTATGATTTCTATTGAAAAAAGGAAGGAACAGATGTGCGCTGCTTCACCCCCGTCCTAATCGTCGCTTCTGTGCTCACTTCAGATCCGGCGCAGTCGTTTTTTGATCCCAAATCAAAGCCAGCCGTCGCTGTCGAACAACCACCGTTGATCGACAAATGCCGCCGGTTCGGGATCAAGGAAAAAGGATCGAAAATTGTCGGCAAGGTGCTGGGCACAGTTGGTGGCGATTCGATTGGCAAACTTGGCGTGCGGCTTTTTTCGCCACTGCTAGAGGTCAGCTCGATCCTGAGCGAGGCCATTGCCTGCCGTCTTGACCCGATCGAGCAGAAACAGGCGGCGGAAGCCACTAACCGCGTCGTTGAATTGGGGATTGTCGGCCGCAGTGCCGAATGGTCGAGCACGTCACGCGCCGGTGTTTCGGGAAGTTCAACGGTGCAGCGCGAATTGGCCGATCTGAAAGGCGCACGCTGCCTTGTTGTGACCGATGTCGTGATCTTGGAAGGTGAAGAGGCGCGCGTGGATAAAACGATGTGCCGGGCGAAGGGCGCTGTGCGTTACGTTTTAATGGCCTAATACCAAAGTGGGATGACCCTGACCAGGCACAAGCCCGAGGCGGGCCGCAAGTCGCGGCGAAGCCATCATCTGCTTCATCGCTATTTCACGCGCCGTTTCTCTTGGCAAGCCAAGGGATTTGGCCATCGGGGCACCCAGAAGCGCATCGCCCATGGCCATCAGGACAAGCACCAGAGTATCTTCATGCATCTGTTTGTCGTCATGGCCCTCACCGATCTTGTCGATCAGATTGTGGATCGCATCGACAACCGGGTCAAGCGCGCTCTGATTGCCAGACATGACCATCCATGTGGCAAGGGCCCCCGCCCCCTGCTGGTCGAAAGCGTCGAATACCATGTCGACAACTTGGCGCGGATTGGGTGTGCCATCGCGGCTGGCGAGCACGATTTCGGCGATCGACCCGCACACCTGTTCGGCAATATGCCCGGCCAGCGCCATTTGCAGGCCAGCGGCAGACCCGAAATGATGGAGCAAATTGGCATGCGTCCGGCCAATCCGCGCCGACACAGCTTTTAATGTTACCGCCTGCGGCCCGGCCTCGATCAACAGATCACGTGCGGCGGTCAAGGCCACGGACCGGCTTTCTTCGGGCGGGAGGCGTCTGCGCGCTATTGACATTATTGTAAGTAACCCCTATTAACACCCTTGTAGGGAGATTCGTCGATGACCGCCACAAGTGTTGCCAAAACCCCTGTTGATCTAACGATTACCCCGCGTGACCGCCGTTTTGGGCGTGGTCATGTTCAAAAACGTTGGTGGCTTGGCGGCGATCCGATTGCAACGGCTTTCTACAATGCCTTGTCGATCACGTTTCCGCGCGGCGAGGCATTCTTCATAGAAGCGGTCAAGGCCTTCCGCGACGGCGCACCCGAAAAGCTGGAAAAGGAAATCCGCGCCTTCGTGCAGCAAGAAGTGATGCACAGCCGCGAACATGTGTCGTTTAACAAGCGGGTCGTGGAATCGGGTTACGACACGACATGGCTTGAAAAAAAGGTCACTGAGTCGCTCGATTTGACCAAGAACCGCCCG
>JANNWX010000105.1:0-2295 GCA_031409315.1 Sphingomonadales bacterium
GCCAATCCGTCGGTCAGGTTGGGGAATGTCTGGTCGTTGAACGTGGTCACGCGCAGAACGACGGTCTTGCCTTCGGTCCGGGCGCGCACGGCGGTCAGGCGGATGGTATCGCGGATGATCGACACATCGAACGGTTCGGGAGTACCTTCGCGGACGACTTTGATGATGATTTCGGACCCGACCGGGCCGCGCATCAGTTCGACCGCCTGGTCCAGTGTCAGGCCAAGCACACTTTCCCCGTTCACATCGGTGATGAAATCGCCTGCCATGATACCGGCAGCATCCGCGGGGGTGCCGTCCATAGGGGACACCACCTTGATCCAGCCTTCCTCTTGGGTGACTTCGATCCCCAGCCCGCCAAATTCACCGCGCGTTTGCAACCGCATGTCGGCGGCATCATCCGGCGACAAATAGCTGGAATGCGGATCAAGCGAGGTCAGCATCCCGTTGATCGCGGCCTCGATCAGGTCGGCGGGGTCGGCTTCTTCGACATAGTCGGTGCGGATCCGTTCAAAAATATCACCGAACAGGTCAAGTTGTTCATAGACCGACGCATCCTGATCCGCCTCTTGGGCGATCAGCGGACCTGCGATCTGGGTGGTGACCACAAGACCCAGGATTGACCCGCCGACAGCGGCCACAAGAAATTTTTTCATGCCTGTTTTCCTCTTACTCCAGCGCGAACCAGTCCGCCGGATTTATCGGACCTTGCCCGTCCCTGACCTCAAGATAAAGGGTTTCCGATTGCGCATCGGCCCCGGCAGACGCCGTTTCGGTCAAAATCGCGTCAACGGGCGGTTGTTCGCCCCCCATCAGACCAATGGGCGACCCTTCGGGGATGATCTGACCCGCATCGCCGAACACTTCGGCAAGGCCGGCAATGACGATCAGGACATCGGGGGCGGGTTCCAGAATGATGACATTGCCATAGTCCAGAAGCGGGCCGCGAAACCGGATTGTCGACGTGACAGGTGCGGTGACCAGCGCCCGGGGGCGGGTGGCGATCACCAGACCCGGACGGATGATCCCGGCGGCATCCGCCGCACCGGCGCGGCGCAGGACCGATCCCTGCACCGGCAACGCAAGCGTGCCTTTGCGGGCCAACGCGTCGGCGGCAGCGACGGGGCCGTCCGCGACAACCGTTTGCGCCAATCCGCTGGCAAAAGCAGCCAGCGTTTCCGTCGACGACAGCAGCAAGGCCATCGCAACCGGGTCTTCGGTAAATCTTTGGGGCAGGTCGGTGCGGTCCGACACCGCCTGCGCCAACATCGCGCGGGCCTGTTGCACCCCGTCCAACCCAGTCACCAAGGTTTGTGCCGCACTGTCCTGCAAGGCCTGCAAATCGGCCAGTTCGGTCAACTGGGCGCGCAGGTCCACCACCTGCGCCTGAATCGCCGGGGTAATGTCCGACAGGATCATTCCGGCGCGCGCCGTGCCCAGCGCGCCGGACGGATGCAGCAACAAAAGCGGTGCTTCGGCGGGGTCCATCATCTGCAAGACGCCCAATAGGCGGGCGACTTCGGCGCTTTTCGATGCCAGATCAGCCTCGACCGCGCGCCGCTGAATGGCGACACGGCGCAACCCGTCGCGCATCGCTACCAACCCATCTTCGTAGGCGCGGACGGTTTCGGTCAGCGCGGCAATCTGATCCGAGGATTCGGAGGCTGCATCCAACAGCAGTGACGCGGCTTCCAGCCGGTCGCGGGCGGCCAGTGCGGCGGCGGCGTTATCCGACTGTGCCACGGCGGCACCGGCACACAAGGCAATGGCCCACACGGCGAAAACAATGACCGCAAACCTTGTCATCTGACAATCAGGCTTTGGCCAGTCATTTCGGGCGGCAACGGCAGGCCCATCAGGTCCAGCAAGGTCGGTGCCACATCTGCCAGCCGGCCTGACCGCAGGGTCGACCCTACCGGACCGCCGATCACGGCCACCGGCACCGGGTTGACCGTATGCGCGGTATGCGGACCGCCGGTCACCGGATCGACCATCACTTCGCAATTACCATGATCCGCCGTCAGCAGCATCGCCCCCCCTGACGCCGTCAGGGCCGCCATCACGCGGGCCAGGCCCCGGTCAACCGATTCGCAGGCTTTCATTGCGGCTGGAAGGCTGCCGGTATGGCCGACCATATCGGGATTGGCATAGTTGCAGACGATCAGATCATATCCTTTTTCGATAGCCGCGACCAAAGCGTCCGTCACCTCGACCGACGACATTTCGGGTTGCAGGTCATAGGTCGCCACCTTGGGCGACTGCGCCATGTAGCGGTCCTCGCCCGGTTCGGGGGTT
>JANNWX010000106.1:0-9495 GCA_031409315.1 Sphingomonadales bacterium
ACGGGGATATGCCGGTTAACCTCCTCAATCGCCCGGTGGTGATAGTCCACATAGGCATCATGGCGTGCCAGCACGCAAATCAGGCCCGGGCATTTTTGCCTTGCTTCCCAGATCGGGGTGCCGGTTTTGACGCCATAAGCCTTGGCTTCATAGCTGGCGGCAATGGCACAGGTGCTGTCGGTTGCAACGGGGATAACCGCAACCGGTTTTCCGCGCAGATGCGGCTGTAACTGCTGCTCCACACTGGCGAAGTAGCTGTTGAAATCGACATAAAGCCATTTGAGCGGAGAAAGAGTGAACATAGGACCAGCCGGATAGTTTGTGATTCGGGGGTCGCACCATATGTTCTTTATATGTTCCATTCCAGTTCATAGTGAAGGGCGGTCATAGCAATCGGGTGGTGCGTTGCTTTTCTCCATACCAGCCCCCTACATATGCAGCGTTTTCCCATAAGCACCCAGCACGCTTTCATGCATCATCTCGCTCAAAGTCGGGTGCGGGAAGACGGTATTCATAAAATCCGTTTCCACCAATTCTGCCGTCTTGCCAACGGTATAGCCCTGGATCAGTTCGGTCACTTCCGCGCCGATCATATGCGCGCCAAGCAGCTCGCCGGTTTTGGCGTCGAACACGGTTTTAATGAAGCCCTCCGCCTCGCCCAGCGCGATGGCCTTGCCGTTGCCGATGAAGGGGAAGTTGCCGACCTTCACCTCGTAACCAGCTTCTTTGGCCTTGGCTTCCGTCAGGCCGACTGACGCGATTTGCGGATGGCAATAAGTGCAGCCGGGGATGTTGAGCGGGTCCATCGCGTGCGGATGGCCGCCGGCGATGGCCTCGGCGGCAATCACGCCTTCATGGCTGGCTTTATGCGCAAGCCACGGCGGCGCGGTTACATCGCCGATGGCCCAGATGCCAGGCACGTTGGTGCGGCACATCGGGTCCGTGTCGATATGACCCTTTGTGGTTTTAATGCCGAGTTCTTCTAGGCCTATATTCTCGGTATTCGGCACGATGCCTATGGCGACGATGCAATGCGAGAATTCACCGTTGATGACCTTGCCGTCCTTGCCCTTGATCGCGGCGGACACTCCGGTCGCGGTGGCTTTCAGGCTTTCGACCCCTGCCCCGGTCATGATCGTCATGCCCTGTTTTTTCAGCGCCTTTTCAAGGAACGTCGAAACATCCGCGTCCTCGACTGGCACGATGCGGTCCATCATTTCAACAACGGTCACTTCCGCGCCCATATCGTTATAGAAGCTGGCAAATTCGATGCCGATTGCGCCCGATCCAATGACCAGCAGCTTCGTTGGCATTTCAGGCGGAACCATCGCGTGACGATAGGTCCAGATGCGTTTTCCATCGGCAGGCGCAAACGGCAAATCGCGCGCGCGGGCACCGGTGGCGATGATGATGTTCTTCGCGGTCAGTTCCTCGGCCTTGCCATCCTTGGTGACGGTCAACTTGCCCGGCGCTGAGATCTTGCCGTCGCCCATATGGACGGTGATTTTATTCTTCTTCATCAGATGGCCAATGCCCTGATTAAGCTGCTTCGCCACCCCGCGCGAACGTTTGACCACCGCGTTTATGTCAGCGGTGATATTGTCCGCGGCGAGGCCGTAATCCTTGGCGTGCTGCATATAATGGAAGATTTCGGCGGAGCGCAGCAGCGCCTTCGTCGGGATGCATCCCCAGTTGAGGCAAATCCCGCCAAGGTTTTCGCGCTCAACGATGGCGACCTTGAGACCAAGCTGGGACGCGCGGATGGCGGCGACATAGCCGCCGGGTCCGGAGCCGAGGACGATGAGGTCGTAGGAGGTGGTCATTGAGTTTCCTATTCAGTAAATTTTACGCCACCGCTTGAACGCAGTGACATCGGAATTTGACAGTTTGAAAAATTCATTTTTGATATTCTGCTCTGCGAACCGTCTATGCCAATACTCTTCTACCCCACAAGGGTCGTCCGTCTCGATTTTCCAAACTTGATCAAGGGATTGCGGCGCGTGACGATCAAGATTTCCGAGGCGTTGATTCGGCGTATACGAATGCCCGATTTTATACTGTCCGCAACCGTAGCTTATTAGGTAGACCCATCCAGATTTGGGAGGATTATCAATTGCAACGTCTGGTTCTGTCTCGACTGGCAGTAGTGCAACGATATCAGATGCGTCCGCATTCCGCTCGCACCACAATCGGAAAGCAGCAATCAGACCCTGAGTACCGCCATATCGTCGAATGAAGGCGTCATAGCTTGGAAAATTAGAATCTGCTCGCCTAGCGATCCGAAATTCCGATTGAACCGGAAAACGGCCAAGCCTTCTTATAAGGGGGATTAACGCTGTCATTAGATCATGTTCGGGGATTAGAGTTTTTCTAGCATTTGGCTCGAATCCTGCTTCGTGAACAGCCTCGCTCCAACGTGCCCAATATCGCCCTGACCAACTTCCTTCCTTAATCCCCGTAGCAGTTTCAAATGCCAATTTGCCCAATGCTATACCGTTGTTGGCTTCAGCACAGCGCTTAATTTCGGTTAGAATTCGTAGTTTCAAATCGCCACTCAAAACCCCTCTCCCCTCGCGGGAGAGGGAAATGCTTGCGGAGCAAGCGAGGGAGAGGGGGCGGGAGCACTGACGTTGCTGGATATGCTCCCTTCCACGCTCGCCGAAGAGGATGTGGGGCGTCGCTCTGCGCCCCCTCTCCCTTCCGCCACTCCGTGGCTCCCTCCCTCTCCCGCGAGGGGAGAGGGGGCTTGGAGAGCGTGCCAGATGGCCTCGCTCACGGGTTGGGGTTGGAGGAAAATGTCGTTGTTCCAAAAGCGGAGGACTTTGAAGTTCTGGGCTTTCAGATAGGCGTCGCGTTTCAAGTCATGGGGATTGTCGAGATGCTGCGATCCATCTGCCTCCACAATCACCCGATGTTCAAAATTCACAAAATCGGCAATATACCAGTCGATCACGACCTGCCGTTTGAATTTGTAACCGGCCAACCGCTTAGCGCGGAGGATCAGCCAGAGTTTGCGTTCGGCCTCGGTGGGGTTCGCGCGCATCCATTTGGCTCTGGCGAGGAGTTCTTGCTTTGACGGCAGCCCCCCTCTCCCGCTGCGACTAAGTTCGCCAAGGGGCTCACCAAGTCTCGCGCCCTCCCCCGCCGGGGGGGAGGGGTTACACTTCGCATCATCCACGCGCATAGCCTCTCTCCCCTTGCGGGAGAGAGGTTGGAGAGAGGGGGCGCGAGCGTCTGCGAGCATGAGACTTTACACCGTCGCCAGTTTCGCTTGACGTTTGATATTAGACATCACCTCGGGCGTGAACCCTCGTGCAATTAGCGAGTCACGATGTTGCTTTTCTTCGGCAAGTGCGACAGCCTTGGCAATCTCGGAAACATAAACGCCCATATATGTCCCACGCTTAGTTATATGAATCGGCTCATCCGCAAATTTCAGCGTTTTCAGCCTGCGTTTGAATTCCGTTACAGCAATCTGCATCACACCCTCCTAAGCCACAAGCCCTAACGGTGTCTCCACCAATTCCTTGAACACCTTCATCAATTGTGCCCCGTCCGCACCGTCAATCGCCCTGTGATCGAAGCTCCCCGTCGCACACATCACGGTCGCAATCGCGAGTGCATCATCGACCACATAGGGTCGCTTTTCCCCAGCCCCGATGGCCATAATCATGCCCTGCGGTGGGTTGATGACCGCCTCGAACTGTTTGATGCCCATCATGCCCATGTTGCTGAGGCTTGCTGTGCCGCCTTGATATTCGTGCGGCTGCAATTTGCCGTCCTTCGCTTTGGCGGCCAGCGCCGCCATTTCGACCGATACAGCGGAAATGCTATTGCCCCCCGCATCGGTGATGATCGGGGTGATCAGGCCACCCGGCACGCTGACCGCAACCGAAATGTCGGCGCGGCTATAGTTAAGCATGGTGTCACCCGCGAAGCTGACGTTGCACTTGGGCACTATCACGAGCGCGAGGCCCAGCGCCTTGATCAGCATATCATTGACGCTGAGTTTGACGCCCCGGCTTTCAAGACTCGCGTTTAATTCCGCGCGCAGTTTCAAAAGGGCATCAAGCCGGATATCCACCGTAAGATAGATATGTGGCACCTGTTGCTTGCTTTCGGTCAAACGCCGCGCAATCGTCTTGCGCATACCCGAAAGCTTGATCACATCGTGCGGGATACCGAAATCGGGGATCGCTGCGGGAGCGGACATAGGGGCTATGGTCGCCGTCGCTGCGGCAGCAACTGGCGTGGTGGCCGGTTGCGCCCCATCAAGGTCGGCCTTCACAATCCGGCCACCCGGTCCGGTTCCCGCAATTGTCGCCAGATCAATGCCGCGCTGTTCGGCGAGGCGCTTGGCAAGCGGCGAAGCGATGATCCGGTCACCTGTCGGTGTCGCAACCGCTACGACAGGCGCAGGCGTTGAAGCCGCTTCAACCTTTGGCGCGGCGGGCGCTACTGCAGCTTTGGGAGCAGGTTTAGTCTTTGCAGGTTGCGCACCGTCGCCCTCTTCGGCAATCACCGCGATCACGGTGCCAACTTTCACGCCTTCGGAACCTTCGGCGACCAGGATTTCGGTCACCACGCCTTCATCAATGGCCTCAAACTCCATCGTCGCTTTGTCGGTTTCAATTTCGGCAAGGAGATCGCCCGACTTCACACTGTCGCCGACTTTAACCAGCCACTTGGCCAGCGTCCCTTCTTCCATCGTCGGCGACAATGCGGGCATTTTGAGTTCAATGGACATGGAAGGGCAATCCTCTGGCCAGACATGACGTTACGTTATCGCCTCATTCGGGCAATTTGCCCCGTCTGGTCAAGCGAAGGCTTGCGTCAAGGCCGAGTTTCGCGCAGGTTTAGCCAAAGCGGTGAAAAAGGGGGGCGCAAAATGGGGGATAGCGCTATCAGGCGGACCTATCTCGTGGTCATTGATGAAACACCGGAGGCCGAGGTCGCCCTGCGTTTTGCCGCGCGCCGCGCGATCAAGACGGGCGGCGCTGTCGAGATTCTGGCGATCATTCCCAAACAGGAATTTGTTGCCTGGGGCGGTGTTCAGGCGACGATCGAAGATGAAGCCCGCGATCACGCAGAGGAAGTTGTCGCCAACGCGCTTGGCATGTTGGGCGAAGAAGGGCAGATAAACCCCCGCATCAACGTCAAATCGGGGAATGCGATTGTCGCCATCCGCGAAACGCTCTTGGCGAACAAGGGGATTGCAGCACTGGTGCTGGGCGCGGCGGCAACCGGGGCACCCGGGCCGCTCGTGTCGCACTTTGCCGGGGCCGATGCGGGCAGCCTTGCCTGCCCGGTTATGATCATTCCGGGATCGCTTTCGCACGAAGCATTGGACAGAGTGAGTTGAAACAGAATCTGCTTATCTCAAGCTGTGCACTCGTCCTGATCGCGGCTGCTCCTGCACCGAAGCCCAATCCAGCAACGCTCAAATCAAATGTCGAAAAGCTGGTAAGTTTTGGCACGCGCCATTCCCTGTCTTCGCCAACCGATCCGAAGCGCGGCATCGGCGCGGCGCGCGCCTGGGCTGCATCGCAATTGGAAGCTTTTGCCAAGGCTTGCGGCGGCTGTATCACGGTCGACATGCCCTCGAAACGGTTTGAAGGGCCACGCGCACCCGGCGGCGTTACTATTGTGAATGTGCTGGGGATTCAAAATGGCAGCGGTGATCCGGGTGATGTCGTCATGGTCGCAGGCCATATTGACAGCCGCGTCTCCGATCCGATGGATTTCACACGCGAGGCCCCCGGCGCGAATGACGATGGGTCCGGGGTTGCGCTTGTTCTGGAAGCGGCGCGGCTCTTGTCCAAGGAAAAACACAGGGCCACCATCGTCTACGCGATCCTTTCAGGTGAAGAACAGGGACTGTGGGGTGGGCGATTGCTCGCAGAAACAGCAAAGGCGCGCGGATGGACCGTGTTGGCGATGCTCAATAATGACATTGTCGGAAACACGAAGGGGCAGGACGGACGCATCATCGCCGACCGTGTTCGGGTGTTTAGCGAAGGCATTCGTTTTGCCGAGGATGAGGCCGCACAACGCGCCCGTCGCGGCAATGGCGGCGAAGATGACGGCCCGTCGCGCGCTTTGGCAAAAGCGGTTGTGCGGATTGCTGGCCCCAAACCGGCGGTGGCCCCGTTTCTTGTTCGCCGCCCCGACCGTTTTTCGCGCGGTGGCGATCACCTACCTATGCTTGAGGCCGGATTTCCGGCGGTGCGCTTTTCCGTCGGTGTTGAAAATTATGATGCCCAGCATCAGGATTTGCGCACTGAAAACGGGCGCATATATGGCGATACCGTTGACCGGATGGATTTTGCCTATCTCGCCAATGTCACCAACCTGAATGTCCGCGTGCTGCGCGAACTGGCCAATGCGCCGCCAGCACCCGTTTTGGTGACCTTGGCTGGTGCGGTGAGCAGCGATACCAATATCAGTTGGGCTCCCGTTGCAGGCGCGGCTGGATACCGGATCCGCTGGCGGCGCGCCGATACACAATATTGGTCATTTCGGCGCGATGTCTTTGCCCCGCAAACCAGCATTATGCTGAAGGGCGTGATTGTTGACGACCATTTCTTCGGCGTGTCAGCTGTATCGGCAGATGGCAAAGAAAGTCTCGTCACATTTGGCGGGGCTGCGCCCAGATAGTCAGAAGCCCGACCACCGCTAGGCAGTCGGGCTTCTTCCCCCCGTAAATCAGAAATTTCTACCTATCGGCAGACGCACCGTGGTTTGGGCTTCCAGACCTTTTTCGCCGGTGCCTTGTAGGCCACCCTTTTGCGAACGTTGACATATTCGGTGACATACTCGGTTGTCGTCGTTGTGGTTGTGACAACCGGTGCGCTCTGAATGATGATCGTCGTCACGGCTGGCGCGCCGTAGCGATATCCGTGTCCGTAACCCTGCCCCGAATGGCGGATGATCTGCCCATTGTCGGACTGGTGACGCATGTCCCCGTGCGCTTGGTCGCGGCGGTCCCAATGCGGGCCTTGCCCTTCATAGCGGCCACCATAAGTGCCCGAATAGACCTGCGTTGGCCCGCCGTTATAATTGCCGGTCCATGTGCCATTCCATTGGCCTTGATAGGTGACAGCATCATCTGGCTGATCATAATCATAGCCATAATCAATCTGTCGGTCATTGCTTGAGGTTCGGTAACGATCCTGCCCAGATGGCCCCCGGCCTGCGCGGTCACCAACGTCAATCGCCATCCCGGCGAGCGCACCAACACCAGCGCCAATTAGCGTGCCTACGGTCCGACTCCCTCTGCCGCCAATGATGTTCCCGGCGACACCGCCAACAACACCACCAACCAACGCGCCGCCAAGCCCGCCATCACGGTCTTTGCTGCGATAACGACGGTCGTTGCGGTCGCCCCGATCATCGCGGTAAGCGCGCTCGTCATAGCCATAACTATCACTATAATCGTCGCCCTGATAATCGGATCCATTGTCATCACGGTCCCAGTTATAATTGGGCACGCTATCATAGACGCGGCCGTTGCGGTCGGTCAGCACAGCGTCATTATAATAACGCGACCAGCCATATCCGGCCTGCGGCTGTGAAAATCCGTATGTGCTATAATTGCCGATGTAGAAGCTTGGCTGGGCCCAATAACTTGGCAGAACATAGCCACGAGAAGGACGATGATAGGCGTTCCAACCGCCGGGTGCACGCCATCCGCCAACCCAACGGCCCTGATGCTGCCCGCCCCAATTGTGGCGCGGCATGCTTGTATGGGTTGGCCGGTGCGGCATATTCATCCGCGGCATGGTGTGGAGTCCGCCGGTGCGCGGCCCCGAGTCGCGAGCGATTGCCGCGCCGGATGTGGATGCAAGCGCAAGCGCAAGTCCCGATAACAAAAGGCTTCGCATGGTTAAACACTCCTATACCTGACGCTGCCGGGTCATGCTCGCCCGTGCCGAATTGCCGAATATCAAGGCATACATTAACAGTTTCGTAACCATTTTGCTAACGAACGATTGGTTAAATTCTGTCCCATTCAGGGGCAAGGCCGTGGCCGTTCAGACGTAGTCTGGCATGATGCACGATCACATTTCATAGTTTGTTCTTGTTTTGTTTGCACTGACGGCGCATTGATGGCTCATGCCAATTGACCGCCCCTCATTTTTTCATGCTGGCCGCGGCACGGCGACGAACGCCAGCCCGACTCGGTTCAATCTGAATATGGCAGAGGCTGATGGCGATTGGCTTGATGACCAAATGTTGGTCGACGGCGGTCCTGCGCCGCTTCGCACGCGCGTGGCAATTGAAAAGCCCAAGTCAATCCTGGCGCGCAACACATCTCCAGACATTCCTTTTGATCGGTCGATCAACCCCTATCGCGGATGCGAACATGGCTGTGTTTATTGCTATGCGCGCCCCACGCATGCGTATCATGATCTTTCACCCGGGCTGGACTTTGAGACCCGCCTCTTTGCCAAGCCTGATGCAGCCGCGTTGTTGCAAGAGGCATTGTCCAAGCCTTCTTACCGCGCAGCCCCGATCGCGTTCGGGACCAATACCGATCCCTATCAACCGATTGAACGGGATTGGCGCATAACTCGTGCCTGCCTGGAACTGCTGTGCGAAACAGAGCACCCGGTTACGATCACCACCAAGTCGGACCGGGTCATCCGCGATATAGACATTTTGGCGCGGATGGCAGCGAAAGGATTGGCGGCGGTGGCGGTTTCAATCACGTCGCTAACGCCCGCAACCCACCGCAGCCTTGAACCGCGCGCGCCACGGCCGGAAAAGCGCCTTGCCGCACTACGCGCCTTATCAGCCGCCGGTATTCCGACCCATGTCATGGTCGCGCCCATCATCCCCGCGATTACCGACCATGAAATCGAGGCGATTCTAGCCGCGTCAGCCCAAAATGGCGCGCAGACGGCAAGTTTCATTCCGATCCGGTTGCCGCACGAAGTGTCGCCCTTGTTCCGGGCTTGGCTTGACACACATTATCCGGATCGCGCGTCAAAAGTAATGCACCTGATCCAATCCATGCGCGGCGGGCGCGACAATGATCCCGCGTTTACAAGCCGCATGCGCGGAACGGGTGTCTGGGCAGATTTGATCCGAACACGGTTCAAGATTGCGGCCAAGAAAAATGGTCTGAATGAACGAACCATCACGCTGCGCAACGATCTGTTTAGACCCCCACAAGGGGATCAGTATAGCCTCTTATAGGCTGGCGAGCTTATAGTCCTTATACTGCGCTCGTAGCGCGGTTTTTAGGATCTTTCCGGTGGCCGTGTGCGGCAGATCATCAACGAACAGGATTTCATCGGGAAACCACCATTTGGCAACCTTCCCGTCCAGATGCGCGATGACATCCTTGCCCTCTACTTCCGCACCAGCTTTTCGGACAATCAGCAAAATCGGCCGTTCATCCCACTTGGGGTGCAGCACACCAATTGCCGCCGCCTCCTGAACACCGGGGCAACCGACCGCCGCGTTTTCAAGCTCGACCGAACTGATCCA
>JANNWX010000107.1:0-2346 GCA_031409315.1 Sphingomonadales bacterium
ATCCAAGCTGTTCAGGCCGCCACAACCAACGCCGCCCAAGCCCTTGGCCGTGAAAAGGATGTCGGTGCCATCGCCGTCGGGCGCTTTGCAGACATGATCGCCGTCGATGGCAATCCGTTGTCCGACATCGGCCTGCTTGAAAATGTCAGCGTCGTCATCAAAGGCGGCGTCGTGGTGAAGGGCAAGGAATGAGTTCGGCAGCACGTCAGGGCAGCAGCCGTACATTTTTGATCGCGCTTTTGCTTCTCTCTGTTCTGGCCATCGGCTTTGTTGCTATGGCCGACATTGGTGGAGCGGTCGAAAAAGATGTGCTGCGCGCGCTAGCCTTTCGAGACGGAAAAACGCCTGACGCGCTGATCCAGACAGCGCAATGGATCACATGGCTTGGTGACGCAGCGCAGCGTTCCTTGTTCATAATCGTGGCCGCGCTGTGGCTTTTGTGGCGGAAACGGCCGGGTGCAGCACTCGTCATGGCGGTATTACCGGTGCTGGCCAGCGCGTCGTCAAGTCTGCTTAAGGAAGCGTTTGCCCGTGCCCGTCCGGCCGTTGTGCCGCATCTCGATACCGTGTCGAACCTGTCTTACCCAAGCGGACATGCAACCAATGTGGCTGCCGCCTTCTTGCTGGCTGCGATGTTGATACCCACCCGAAACCGGAGAGGATGGCTAGCGGTGGCTGCGCTTTGCGTCATCCTGGTCGGCGCATCGCGCATTGTGCTCGGCGTGCACTGGCCAAGCGATGTTGTCGGTGGCTGGCTGCTCGGCTTTGCCTTTGCCCTTGGCGCGCAGCAATTGGCCAAAAGGCTGGAAAACCGAATAAGGTGAGGATCAATCCTGACGATTTCTGCCCCTACGCTGCTCAATAATCTCTACTGCGCCCATTGACGCTGCACCGCAACACGGCTAATGGCGCACTCGTCTGACGGGATGGAAGGGCGTGAAAGCGTCTTAAAACCCCGATAATCGGGCACTAAATCGAGCTTGAACATTGTTTGTGCGGGTGTTGGCCTGGGAAGTCGTTTGACGGCAGCCGGGGTCATTTGTGTTTTCTGGCAACAGGAACACCGCTTTTGCAAACACAGTAACTTCAAAGGGTGAAGGGCTTCATGCCAACAATTAATCAACTGGTCCGCAAGGGCCGGGAACCACAAAAGGCGAAATCCAAGGTTCCCGCAATGGAGCAGAACCCGCAAAAGCGTGGCGTCTGCACCCGTGTTTACACAACGACCCCGAAAAAGCCGAACTCGGCTTTGCGTAAAGTTGCCAAGATTCGTCTGACCAACCAACGCGAAGTCATCAGCTATATCCCGGGTGAGGGGCACAATCTTCAGGAACACTCTGTGGTTCTGATCCGTGGGGGCCGCGTCCGCGATCTTCCCGGTGTGCGTTATCACGTACTTCGCGGCGTTCTGGATACCCAGGGCGTCAAGGATCGCAAACAATCGCGCTCGAAATACGGCGCGAAGCGTCCCAAGTAAGGATATTCTGAAATGGCTCGTCGTCGTCGTCCCGAAAAGCGGGTAATTTTGCCTGATCCCAAATTTGGTGATCAGGTTCTTAGCAAATTCATGAACAGCGTGATGCTGGACGGTAAAAAGTCCACGGCAGAAGGCATTGTTTATGGTGCCCTTGAAACCGTTGAACAGCGCGCGAAAAAAGACCCGCTGCAGGTGTTTCATGATGCGCTCAATAACATCAAGCCGGGCATCGAAGTGCGCAGCCGCCGTGTCGGTGGTGCGACCTATCAGGTGCCTGTCGAGGTTCGTGCTGAGCGGGCGCAGGCCTTGGCGATCCGCTGGCTGATTTCGGCGGCTCGTAACCGCAGCGAACACACAATGGCAGCGCGTCTGTCGGGTGAATTGCTTGATGCATCAAACAACCGCGGCAACGCGGTCAAGAAGCGTGAAGACACACACCGGATGGCCGAAGCCAACCGCGCTTTCTCGCATTACCGCTGGTAGTCGAAACACACTCTCGGAGTATCTGACATGGCACGCAGCCATCCACTTCACATGTATCGCAATATCGGGATCATGGCGCATATTGACGCGGGTAAAACCACGACAACCGAGCGTATCCTGTATTACACCGGAAAATCATACAAGATCGGTGAAGTGCATGAAGGCACGGCGACGATGGATTGGATGGAGCAGGAGCAGGAACGTGGCATCACGATCACGTCTGCTGCGACGACATGCTTCTGGAACGATCACCGCATCAACATTATCGATACGCCTGGCCACGTTGACTTCACGATTGAAGTTGAACGGTCGCTGCGCGTGCTTGATGGTGCTGTGGCGTGTTTTGACGGGGTTGCGGGCGTAGAGCCGCAATCGGAAACCGTCTG
>JANNWX010000108.1:0-1805 GCA_031409315.1 Sphingomonadales bacterium
ATCTGCGTGCGGATATGGCGCATATCACGATTGAACGGGTGCGCGTGCTGCATCTCAATAGCCGAAACATGCTGATCCGCGACGAGGTGATGAGCGAGGGCTCGGTTGATCAGGCAACCGTCCATGTCCGCGAGGTGATCCGCCGCGCGATCGATCTTGGATCAACCGCGATCATCCTAGTTCACAATCATCCCAGCGGAGACCCATCCCCCAGCCGCGCCGATATTTCGCTCACCCGCGACATTGCAGAGGCGGGGAAGAAGCTGGGGATTGCCGTGCATGACCATGTTATCATTGGGGCGGGTGGCCATTCGAGCATGCGAGCGATGGGGTTGCTCTAAAACGGCAGAATGCTTTTATATTGCGCAAGCGGTGGTGCCCCACGGATTGTCCGGCCTGCGCGTTTTTCAAAATAGTGACGGACAATTTCGGCCTGTTGCTCGATCCCGTATCTGAGGAGCGGCCAGCCCGGTTTCAAACTATAATCATAGCGGCAAAACGGATGGCGTCGCAAAAGCAGGTTCACCCCTTGCTGATATTGCCAGACATGCGTCATTTCATGAATGAACAATCCCTGATCGGAAACATCAAGCGCACAGAAATCATCGCAATAGAGGGTGCTTTTCGGGTGAAAGTGGATGGTTCCGCGCGGCGCCATCGCCACCTCACGCGGTTGGAACCACCACCATTTGCGGTTTGAAATTGTTACGCGGTCATAGTCGATGGCCCCACCAAAGACAGATTCGGCCAAAGCAGTTTCCGCCTTTGTCAGCGACCGCACGGTCAATGGCCATGCCCACCGGCATCGCCGGGTGCCAATGCCTTAGCCGTGGCGCTTATTCTGCGGCCATTGGCATAAGAAAATTCAAGCGCAACATCATCCCCCGGCCGTATCGCCGGGTTGATATCAAACAACATCGCGTGTTTACCGCCCGGCGAAAACGCAATGTCCCCGCCAGCTGGAACATCAATCCCACCTGCGAGCGGCACCATTTTCATCATCCCGTCTTGCATCACATTGTCATGCAATTCGATCCGGATCACTTGCGGTGACGACACGTTCATCAGGCGGTTTTCAATGGGCCCACCACGCAAAGTAAAATAGGCCGCCCCCGGATTTCCGGGCACAGCGGGCAACGTGACGACAGCAGCTGTAACGCTCTCAGCCGGCGCTTTCCCACACCCCGCAACAAACAGGCTTGCTAACAAAATACTGATGATATGACGGTGCAAAATGTCTTCCTTTCACAAAACTTGACCCAACTAGTGCGCGCAAAGCCTTGCGACAAGAAAAAGGCTTCCTATATCGCCTTTCAACACATGACGGCTGACACTTTCGGGGGAAAGACAGCCTGTTTCCAAACCTGGGGTAAGTGAATATTATGGCTAAAGTGATTGGTATTGATCTGGGCACGACGAACAGCTGCGTTTCCGTTATGGAAGGCGGCACGCCCAAAGTGATTGAAAATTCCGAAGGCGCGCGGACAACGCCGTCGATTGTCGCCTTTGCCAAGGATGGCGAACGGCTGATTGGTCAACCCGCCAAGCGGCAGGCTGTGACGAATCCGGAAAATACGATTTTTGCGGTCAAGCGCCTGATCGGTCGCCGGTTCGATGATCCGATGACCAAGAAGGATATGGGTCTTGTTCCCTACACGATCGTCAAAGGCAAAACCGGTGATGCCTGGGTGAAAGCAGGCGGCGAAGATTATTCGCCGTCGCAGATCAGCGCGTTCACGCTTCAGAAAATGAAGGAAACCGCCGAAGCCTATCTTGGTGAAACGGTGACCCAGGCTGTGATAACG
>JANNWX010000109.1:0-1769 GCA_031409315.1 Sphingomonadales bacterium
TGCCCAGGTTGAGGCCGACGCCCGATCAAACATGGGCGAACTGGTGATGACGACCACGATTCCGCGCAACGTGCGGATCAGTGAGGCGCCATCCCATGCCCTTCCAGTTCTGCAGTATGACCCGTCTTCACGGGGGGCCGCTGCCTATCGCGCGCTGGCAAAAGAAATCGCCGATCGTCGAAAAACCCCATCCGTTTCAGAGGCTTGATCCATGTCCTTCAAGAATGACAAGCGCGGTTTGGGCCGCGGCCTTTCGGCCCTGATGGCAGATGTTCATTTGGCCGGGCCGGATAACATGCCGGCAAATCGACGGGCTGAGCTTCTGGTGCCGATTGACCGGCTGGAACCGAACCCGCAACAACCGCGGTTGGATTTCAACAGTGCCGACCTTGAAAGTCTGGCGGATTCGATTCGGCAAAAAGGCGTGATCCAGCCACTTATCGTCCGGCGAAAACCGGGGCGGGACACTTATGAAATCGTCGCGGGTGAGCGACGCTGGCGTGCAGCACAACTTGCGCAGCTTCATGAAGTGCCCGTTGTTGTTCGCGATCTGGACGACAGCGAGGTTCTGGAAGTTGCAATCATCGAAAACATCCAGCGCGAAGACCTTAACGCAATCGAATAAGCTTTGGGTTTCAGGCAGTTGATGACCCGATTCGGTCACACACAAGAAAAACTTGCCGCAGCGCTAAGTCGCAGCCGCAGCCATGTGGCAAACCTTTTGCGGCTGCTGACGCTGCCGACCGAGGTTCAGGACATGGTGCGCGACGGCCAACTGTCTGCTGGCCATGCGCGCGCTTTGATCGGCGCCCCGAAGGCCACAGAACTGGCGGCGCGGATCGTTTCAAAGGGGCTTTCGGTGCGGGAAACCGAGAGGTTGGTAAAGACCCGGTCTGACGCGGGGCCGGTGGGCGGGGCCGCACGAAAAACACCCGAAAAGGATGCGGACACACGGATGCTTGAGGCGGACCTCTCGGCCAATCTGAGGATGCAAGTCCGGATTAACCATGCCCCGGGCGGTGAGGGCGGCCAGTTGATGATCACCTATGAAAGCCTCGATGACCTCGACATATTGTGTCAGGTTTTGTCCAAGCTACCAAATCGGCTCGCACGAGATGAGGACTAGTCCGCTGACTGGCGATCAGCGAGCAGAGCGCGAAGCACCCCGTTCAACACCATCACGCCGGACTCGGTGGTCCTGATACGGTCGCCCTCGCGTTGGACAAGGCCAAGATCGGCGACTTCTGCCAGTGAATGATCCGACAGTGGCTTTCCGCCAAGCGATGCGAACCGGTCAAGCGATGCGCCTTCCTTCAGTCGCAGTGCAAACATCAGATACTCATCAGCTCGATCTGACGATGACAGTAGGTCGTTGCGCTCAGCCAGCCCCGGCCGTTCTGTAGTTTCGGCAAGCCAGCGGTTTGGCATCCGCTCGGCCTCGGTTGCGAATCGGCTGCCGCCGAGGGTCAGCCGACCATGAGCGCCCGGGCCAATCCCTGCGTAGTCGCCCATCCGCCAGTAGATCAGATTGTGGCGCGATTCGTCGCCTGGGTGGGCGTGATTCGACACCTCATAGGCGGGGCGATCCGCTGACTTGGTGATCTCTTGCGTCAGCTCATACATGTCGGCGGCAAGATCTTCGTTTGGTAGCCCGCGCAAAAGGCGCTTGGCGTGCATCTGGCCGAAAACCGTGCCGTCTTCGATGGTCAGCTGGTACAGTGAAAGATGCGACGTGCCAAAATCCAGCGCGCGGTGAAGCTCTTCCTTCC
>JANNWX010000110.1:0-22700 GCA_031409315.1 Sphingomonadales bacterium
GCCACAGACTATGGAATCGACACGCGGGAAATATTGGTCGAACTTGGCAGACGCCGTATGGTGGGCGGACAAGAAGACATGATCGTCGATGTGGCATTGGACCTGCTAAAAGCGTCACAATCAAACTGACCATCAGTTGAATTTCCTTGATAACCTAGCTTGTTTGCAAAGCAATATTCCGTTAGCTCTCTGTCTATGACCACAGCCAAATCAGAGCGTTACCAATCCGGCATGCAGGTGCGCCGGGAGGTCCTTGGCGATGCCTATGTAGACAAAGCGATCGCAGATGCTGACATGCTTTCGGAACCCTTGCAGGAGTTGATTGCGGAATATTGCTGGGGTTCGGTCTGGGCACGTGACGATCTCGATCGCAGGACACGAAGCCTCATCAACATTGCAATGTTAGGTGCCTTGAACCGCCCCCATGAATTATCGCTTCATTTGGCAGGCGCGTTACGGAATGGGTGCTCTCCCGAAGAGATACGCGAGGTCATTCTGCAGCTCGCAATTTACTGCGGCATTCCCGCAGCCGTCGATGCAATGCGTGTTGCGCGCGACGTTATAATGCAAACCGACGCAGGGGCTACTGGACAATGAATGCTTCTCACAACCACGCGCCGCTTACCGTTACCAGGCCCGAACTCCTAGTCGACGGAAAGGACGATACATTTCGTGCGATGGTGCATGCAGCACTTGCATTTTCCGCTCGCCTGCAGGCGATCCGAGACGGATATGCGCGGTTTGTCGGGTTGACCGGCCCGCAATATACTATTCTCGTATCGATCCAGCATCTTCAATATATCGGTGATGTCGGGGTGAAGCTGGTTGCGGACCATCTCAGTCTGAGCGGCACATTTGTAACCACGGAAACCAACAAGCTGGTCCGTTCAAAACTGGTCGCCAAAACAAAAGCTGAAGGCGATGGCCGTCGTGTCAACCTGACGACACTGCCTGCAGGTGACGCATTGCTGACCAAACTGAGTGCAGTGCAGCAGCAGGTTAACAACGCCCATTTCGGTTCCTTATCCGCCGACGAATTTGTGTGTCTCTGCAAGATTATGCCAGATTTGGTCGCCAGTTCGGAATTGGGATTGTCACTGCTGCGACATCTGACTGCAGCGCGCGATTTTGCGCCGACGGCGTGAGCGTCTCGCTCTAGCATTACTTTAGCAATTTTCTGGTCGCCAAAAGCTTGTAGCCATGCGTGTGTCGTGATGGTGACAGTTGCGGAAGAGTGACGTATTGTCAGGGTATTATAGTTCACAGATCATTGATAATTTTGCTCTGATTGGACATTGAAATCAGTGAAATGGCATCGAAGATTAGCTCGCGCATAAATTCCAGCGCCAGCGGTTTGACCGTCGCCCAGGGCGAGGCCTTGATGATCACGCATTCAATACCGGATGGCAAACTGTACCGTGCGTTGGAGATGATTGATGATCCGCATTTCAAGGCGCTTGATACCATTATCGACATTGAAACAGGACTCTTGGGTTGGCTGGAAATGCGGAATGACGGCTAGGGTATGACAGCCGACATACAGAGCTTTTCACGTTCGGCTGCAATATTATACGTCAAGCAATTCACTTTCAGTCGCCTCGTTTTGTAGCTGGACGATCAATTGGGTGTAAAGCTAATCGCAAGGTCGATTTCTTCCATCACTGTCGGCGCATAACATGTGTTGCCTATCATCTCGCAACCGTTGCCATGCATCTTGGCGATCGGAAAAGTTGCTAGCACTATTTGCGAAAATCGCGCGATGTCAACGGACAGCCGCAACTTGTATGGGCTTATGAGGCCAACCAGCATGATCGGCGATTACCACGCGCGACCAGTCGAAAATTCCCCAAACACTCCAACTTCAAATCAGAATTATGACTGCTGATCGGTATCATAAAACGGCAATCATCTAATTCCGCTTGCATTATCATAATGAGTTAGATAATTAAGATTAGTGAACGTGAAAAACGACGCCTTAGGAGGGGAATGAAAATGAACGTTTCAGATTACCGAAGAGTCACCGCAATGGCCTCGTGCTTGGCCGTTCTTTCTCCTTCCGCAATATATGCTCAATCCGCAAACAACGGCGAGGCCACCACGCGCGACGACGACACGGAAATCGTAGTAACCGCGCAGAAGCGCGAGGAAAATGTGATCGACGTGCCTATCTCGATATCGGTCGTAAGCAGCAGGGATCTTGAGCGGAGCGGGATTACCGATTTTCACGATCTGTCTCGGATTGCCCCCGGTTTTACGTCTGAGGTTTACGGTGACGCACGTGCGGGTCGCATGACCATCCGCGGTGTTGCGTCCCTTCAGGACAATCCGGGCAAGCAGTCGTCGGTCGGCGTTTTTCTTGATGGCGTGTTCCTTGCGCGACCGGGCTCGGTGACGGGCGAGTTGAGTGATATCGAACGCGTCGAAATTCTCCGGGGTCCACAAGGTACACTTTTCGGTGGGAGCACCGCTGCTGGATTGGTAAACATCGTCACAAAAAAGCCCAATCTTGAGCAAGTTGAAGGATTTGCGGAAGGGGTTATCGGCAATCACGACCAGTTTGAAGCCCGTGGCCGGCTTTCGGTTCCACTGGAACCTGGCACGCTGGCAATGAGCATTTCAGGTTATGGCGTTTCGCGCGGCGGTTTGACCGAGAATATAACTCTCGACCGCAAAGTGGATAATGCACGCCGGATAGGCGGGCGCGCAAAGTTATATTATGTTAGCGGCGATTTCGATCTGCTCATTTCGGCGGATTATCAGCGCGAGCGAAGCGAATGCTGCGCGGCGGTGTTTGTGAAGCTGGCTCCGGGCGCAAATTTTCTTGGAGTTCCGCTCGCCCCGATCGTCCCAGCTGATCCTTTTGACAGGCAGGCGATTGAGAACCGGACGAACACCAACCGTAATAATGGCGGTGGTGTATCAGCGGAGGCCAATCTCGATCTTGGCGGCACCACACTGACGTCGGTCACGGCTTGGCGGCAATGGGACGTGCACCCAATAAGCGACGTTGATTCAACGCCGTTTCGCGTGCTCGACGACTTTGATATCAAGCAGCGGCATCGCCAGTTCAGTCAAGAATTGCGGTTGAATTCCGAGCCAGGCCGATTTGTCGATTATGTTGCCGGGCTGTATTATTTCGTGCGCAAATCGGACGATCTTGAAATTCTGCAGGTTGGCCAAGATGCCGCCGCCTTCATTATTCCGGGCATGCGCGGCGATACGACAATCGAATCGCATCTCGACGACAAGACATATGCGGCATTCGCACATGCTAATATGCACATAAGCCCGAGCTTCACGGTTTCCGGCGGGTTGCGCTACAGCCGTGAGGTTCAAGACGTAGTGTTCACCCAGACTTCGGGCAACTTTGCCTTTGCAACTCTGGGCACGCGTCGGCAAAAAAGCAAGGAAGGGCAACTTACGTGGCTCGTTAACGCGCGGTATGAAATTAAAGATGCGCTGTCGACTTACGCAAGCGTCGCGAAAGGATACAAGCCAGGCGGCTTCGATCTTACGCGGTTGAGCAATTTCAACGATTTCGCCTTTGATGCGGAAACCAACATCAACTATGAAATCGGGCTGAAAGGCGAGGCGTTCGACCGAATGCTGCGCTTCAATAGCGCGTTATTCCTCACAGACTACAGCAATTTTCAAGCACAGTTTTTCGATGGGCTAAACCTTGTCACGCGCAATGCCGAAAGGTTTCGGACCAAAGGTGGCGAAATCGAGCTGACTTTCTTGCCAGCGAAGGGACTGACTTTCGATCTGTCCGCCAGCTATGTAGACGCGCGTTATGTTACATTTAGCGACGGCGGATGCCTGCCGGGGCAGCCTTCACCGTGCCCACTGTCTGGTCGGCGACTGGCGCTCGCGCCGCGGCTCACGATCAACGCTGCTGTCGATCTGCGCACGCCATTATTTAATCAGATAATAGGCCACATTCGCTTTGAAGGCGAACACAAATCTACGATATTTTATCAGCAGAACCTCAATCCTTTCGCAATGCAAGGTCCGCGCAATATCTTCAATCTACGTGCTGGCATCGAAACCGGAACTTTCATGGTTGAAGTTTTTGCCCGCAATTTGTTCCAAGAGAAGTATGTGAACTTTGTATACCCGTCACCGCTCGCGAGAGGGGCTTACGTCGGTTACATCGGAGCACCGCGACAGATTGGCGTCCGCGCCCGTTATAGCTTCTGAAACCCGTGGCAGCGCTTGCGTCCATTCTGATGCTCAATACTGGCCGCCATATGCAGCGCCGCTGGGCAGTCGTGACGCTGCTAGGGCTGCTCTACGTAGTGTCGTTCGTAGACCGGCTGATGCTTGCGCTGCTGGTGGCGCCAGTTCGTGCCGAATTTGGATTGTCGGATACGCAGATCGGATTGTTGCTGGGGCCGGCTTTTGCCCTTTTCATGGGAGCGTTGGCACTTCCAAGCGGCTGGATGATCGACCGCATGCCGCGGATACGTATGATCCTTGGTGGCGTACTGCTATGGTCAGCGGCAACACTGCTAACAGGCTTTGCCGAGAGCTTTGCACAGCTTGCTCTGTTTCGAGTGGGAGTGGCGATTGGCGAGGCTGTGCTGTTTCCAGCCGCAGTTTCGCTGATCGGAGATCTGTTCGAACGGGAACGGCGCGCTGATGCGATCAGCCTATTTGTTGGCTTTGGCATGGTAGGTGGCTTTGGGGCTTTTGTGCTGGGTGGAGCTGTGCTCGGCTTGATTGGTCCTGAACCTATTTCCATCCTTGGCCACGAATTTGCTCCATGGCGCGTAGCCTTTGCGGCGGTAGCGCTGCCTGGGCTCATCCTCGCCAGTATTTTGGCGCTCACTGTTTCGGAACCTGACCGGCAGCACGCTGCAAGCGAGGATGTGACCGTTTCTCTCTCAACATTTGCGGGAAAATGGACGTCGCTATTTCTACCGCTTTTCGTCGCCGCCGCAGCCAGTCAATCCATCATATTGGGGATCAGCTCTTGGATGCCGACATTGCTGGCTCGCAATTTCGGTTGGACGCCGGGCAATTCGGGCATAGTGTTCGGAATTGTCGCGCTTTGCTCAGGTTTGATGGGGCTGGCCATCGTGCCACGTATGGCCGCTTTATTGCTAAGTCGACACCAGGCGCAACTTTTGCCAGTCGTCGCCGCGATCTCTATCGCCATCGGCACAATGTTACTCGTGTTCGCGCTCACAACCGGCAATGCGTTGAACCTACTGGCTTTCCTAGCGTTGGCTTATCTTTTCCTTGCCGGGACCGCGACATGGGCGATCATTACAATTCAATGGCTGGTTCCCTCAGCACTCACTGGGCGATTGTCCGGCACCTATATGGTGCTCAACGCCATTATCGGCATGGGTTTAGGGCCGCTTGTCGTGCCTCTCATGTCCGATTATCTTGGCGGACCACACCACATTGCGACCGGGATGATCGCCCTGACGGTTGGTGCCGGCACAATTGCCTGCGGCCTATTTATTGCAGCCCGTCGGCCTTTTGAAATGCTTGCCCGTCAAGTTGAACTCGCAGACACAGACAAAAGGATAACGATATGACAGCCGCCCCTCAGCAGGACGTCGGCGACGCGCTTGTGCGCCACTTGATAGAGATTGGTGTCGAAGTTTGCTTCGGCGTGCCGGGGGGACAAACCATTCCGTTGTATGGCGCCACGCGTCGGGCAGGGTTCAAACATGTCCTGATGCATGATGAACGCAACACCGCGTGTGCAGCAGACGCTTATGCTCGTGTGAGTGGAAAGCTGGGCGTGTGTGATGCGACAGTGGGGCCAGGCGCGACCAATCTGGTATCCGGTATAGCCGAGGCATTTGCTTCAGCCGTACCGGTGTTGGCGATTGTTGGTGATGCGAAGACGTCTCGCGAACATCTGCGGCAACACAGCATCGCTTCCCAAGCAATGCAGCAGCGGGCGATGTTGGAAGGCGTTAGCAAGCAATTCTGCCGTGTCCATCGTGCAGAGGGATTGGCTGATACGCTTGAAAACGCGGTAAGGGTCGCCGTGACAGGCCGTTGCGGTCCGGTAATGCTGGAAATTCCTGAAGACGTGTTTTTTGGCGCGGCCGCGCCAGATGCGCGTGTGCTTGCATGCGGCGGCGATAGCTGGCCACGTTATCAATCCGAGCCCTGCTCCGAAGACTTGAGCCACGCCGTGGCGTTGATCGCGAAGGCCGAGCGGCCGGTCATTCTGGCCGGCGGCGGGGCAATCGTCAGCAAGGAATGCAGCGAGGTCGTTGCGTTTGCCGAGGCGCTGGGAATTCCGGTGGTAACTTCGATAAATGGGAAGGGTGCCATTGACGAATTCCATCCCCTATCTCGTGGCGCGGTAGGGGTTTTCGGTTCGGTCGTTGCAAGCCGAACACTTCAGCAGGCCGATGTCGTGATCGTATTCGGGTCGAAGTTTGCGCAATTCAATTCGTTCATGTGGCGCCTGCCCGCTGCGAGCCAAACGATCATTCAGATCGATACCGATGGTGCTGAACTGGGCCGCGCTATTCCTGTCTCGCTCGCAATTTGTGCAGATGCCGGGCGAACTGCAAAACGCTTGCGTGACGCGGTAAGCCATCTGCCGCGCAAACCAGACTATGTCCTCTCTGGCGATGCCGTGGCCCAACCAGGCACATCCATCGACGATCCGCATGTCGCGCCCGAAGCAGTAATCGAATCCATCAACGCCGTTGCCGATGAGAACCTTGTTCTCGTCGCTGACGCGAGCCTGTCTTCGGGCTGGAGCGCTTCGCGCTTCAAAGTGCGTGGCGCTGGCCGCAAGTTTCTCGCACCGCGCGGTCTTGCGGGAATTGGCTGGGCGGGGGGTGCCGCCATCGGTGCTGCGCTGGCGTTGCCCGCAGGTGGCCGGGTCGTTGCCGTTTCGGGCGATGGCGCTGCTGCGTACTGGATCGGCGAGATCGAAACTGCGGTTCGGCTGCGACTGCCGATCATATTCGTGATTCTGAATAACTCCGGCTTCGGCTGGATCATGCAGGGCGAAGCGATGCTTGGTATCGACCCGAAATCCACCTTTGCCCCGGTAGACTTCGCCGCCATCGGACGTGCCACGGGGGCGGCGGGCCATCGCTGCACGACGATCGAGCAGGTCGATGCTGCCCTAACGCAGGCTTTAGGTGTTCTCGGTCCGACCATCATCGATGTTATTAGTTCCGAAATGGCGTCGCCAAGCGTGGATTTCGCGGTGCTTGATCCCGCCGCCGCATCTGCGTTCGGCGCCTATGGAATGGGCTAGTCATGAACGACATCACGCGTGACCGCATTCTCGCCCGAGCTTGCGAAATGCCGATATCTAGGCGACCGCAAGATCAATCGGACGCAGTGTTCGGTTGGTTATGGGCGGTCACCATTGGCATATTTGATAATATCCAACTGCGCACGATGCGCGCCTACTTTCCAAAGGAGATAATGTAATGCAATTCGGCCTTTTCGGCGGTGCCGCACGTGGCACCCATCAGTCCGGCGACAGCCAGTCGTATCGCGCCTTCATTGATTATGTCGTGCGTGCGGAAAAACTCGATTTCGCCTCGCTTTTCCTCGTCGAGCACCATTTCACCGGTGCCGGCCAGCTTAGCGCATCGCTGACATTCCTTAGTTATCTTGCCGGATTGACAGACCGTATCCGGCTTGGCACGGGTGTGACGGTACTTCCCTGGCACAATCCTGTGCTGGTTGCGGAACAGGCTGCGACGATCGACTTGGTTTCAAATGGCCGCCTCGATTTCGGCATCGGCCGTGGCTATCGACCGAACGAATTTCATGGGTTTATGGTTGACCCCGCGACCGCACAGGCTCGATTTGACGAGGCGATTGAGCTGATTATCAAGAGCTGGACATCGCGCGAGCGGTTTTCCCATGACGGGGCATATTGGCACTATCGAGACATTATCGTGGAGCCACAGCCGGTCCAAGCACCGCATCCGCCGATTTGGGTCGCGGCGCAAAGCGAGAGTTCTGTCCGCCAAGCAGCTGCGCGGGGACAGTCCCTGTTGCTTGACCAGTTTAGCGACACCGACACTATCGGGATGCGCATCGCGTGGTATCGCGACGAACAAGCAAAATGCGGAGCGGATGGCCGAGCGCAGGTCGCAGTAACGCGAGGCCTTCTGCTTGTCGACGAAAATAGCAAGCGCGATGACGAAATTGAGCGACGGCTGGCCGCGATTGCCATGCTTTCAGCAACAGCCCGTGTTCCCGGCTCGCCCGAAGCCCCGATCGTGGGGTCACAGATGCTCGACAAATCCAAAGAGAGTAGCGAAGCATCGACGATCATCGGCGAACCTGCGGATTGTATCGCCAGAATTAAGGAACTGGAAGCGGTTGGAGTCGATTACATCCTGCTCAATGATCCGTGGGGAGGCATCCCGAGACTCGAGCTGTTCGCGGCTGAAGTTATGCCTGCTTTCGCGAAAGTGGATGTTTCCACCGAGTTGGCGTTAACGGGCTAAATTAGTGCGCCGTCAATCCCAACTGATGACGGTGCGTAATACCTCACCGCTTGCAAGCGCATCCAGACCAGCATTTACATCGTCAAGCGCGATCTTGCGACTAATGAAGCGCGAGAGGTCGATCTTTCCGGCCTCCGCCAAACGGATAAAGGCCGGAATATCGCGACGGATCACTGCCGATCCGAACAGTGCACTTGAAAGGCGTTGTTCGGAAAGAAAGAAAGGAAACGCGGCAATCGTATAGACTGTGTCGCGGCCGGGCATGCCCACAATCACGATCTCACCCGCACGACGGGCGATAGCGCGTGCCTGCGCGAGCGTTGCAGGCGATCCGACTGCATCAATCACCGAATCGACTCCGGCTTTGCAGGCCAACAAGACGGCGTCTTCGACGGAGTCATTGACGGGGTCCAGACAGAGCGTCGCGCCGTGATGCAGCGCATCGGCCCGCCGCTCGGCTCGCGGATCTATGGCTATAATCGTCGCGGCACCGGCGATTGAGGCACCGACGATAGCAGCGAGTCCAACAGTACCGCATCCGATAACCGCGATCGACCCGCCAACGCAGATATTCGCGCGATTTAGGGCACTCGAAAGGCCCGTGGTTACACCGCACCCGATCAGCGAAAGCTGCGCTGCCGGAAGCACAGTGTCCACGGCAACAAGCGAAGCCTGATCGACCACCATCTCCTCGGCAAATGTGCCCAGCCCGTATAGGCCTGTAGCCAGGCTACCATCGGCCCGCCGCGCCCGTGGCACTGATCGCACAGACTGTGAGAGTTGGCATAGATGCGGCCGACCTTCGATGCAGTTCGGGCATCTGTTGCAGGCCGGAGCGGACGCACTGACGACCAGATCGCCCCGCTTCAGAGCCAAGACGGCGTGGCCGATTTCCTCGACGACACCCGCCGCCTCATGTCCCATGATGACCGGCGTGTCATAGTCTATCGCACCGGATCGCGCGGAGACATCGGTATGGCACAGCGAAGTCGCGGTAATCCTGACGCGAACGTCGCAAGGTCCAAGCGGCAGCAGTTCAATCTCTTCGATTGCGAGCGGTTCACCAGCGCGGATGAGGATCGCTGCCTTTACCCCCATATTACGGGCACCCCGGTGGGCATCCGATACCATAGCCCGGTAATTTTTGGGAACGGCTGTTCAGGATCGAAGCGAAGGTTGGGCAGCCGGTCGAGAAGCACGTTGAGCGCTGTTACTAGCTCCATTCTCGCTACGGAGGCACCGGCACAGAAATGCGGTCCAGTGGAAAACGACAGCGTCGTCTTTGCGCCCCGGTCAGGGTCGAAGCGCTCGGGGTCGGCAAAGACCAAGGGATCCCGGTTCGCAGCCGCAATACCCGGTTCCACGATTGACCCGGCAGGTATTATAAGGCCTCCAATTTGCGTATCACGCGTAGCGAGCCGCGGTGGCGCGACAAGAACTGGACCGTTCCAGCGCAGCAGCTCGTCGACCACCGCCGGAACGATCGCGCGGTCCTCATACAATCTTTCCATCAATTGTGGACGCTCGAGAAGCGTCACGAGAAGAATGCCGAGCGAACGGTAGGTCGTCCCGGCTCCGGCAGGTAGGAGGTTGCAGATCAGCCCCAGAATCTGCTCGTCAGTAATTCGAATGTTAACACCATCCTCTTCGATCTCGCGGTCGATGAGCATGCTGACCAGATCATCCCGAGGATTTGCTCGCCGCTGGTCGATGACAAGTTGCATGTAGGCCTCAACGGCCGATCTCGCGGCCCGCGCTTCTTCTGGTGGCGCTGCTGCGATCTGCATTAGTGCTGCCCAGTGATGGAACTGATCAAGGTCTTTTACATCAACCCCCAATGTCATTGCGATCACGTAAACGGGAAATTGGGCACAATAGTCGAAATACAAATCGCTGCGACCGTGTCCCGCAAAGCTATCAATCAGGCTGTCTAGTCGGGGTCTGACATGCTGGCCCCACATCTCCAGTCCCTTGCGCCCGAAAGCGGGTTGTACGAGTGACCTGAATTTGCGGTGCTCTGGATTATCCGCCCCCATGAGCGAAACCGGGCCGAATACATATTCGGTCATTTTTCGTATACCGGCATTGGAGAAGGTCTCGCTATCACGCAGGACCTGTTCTGTTTCTGCGTAGCTCACGGTGGCGAAGCGCTCGGCATCGGGCCAGACCTCAGCGGTAGGGTCCGGTACATCAAAAATTGTGAAAAATGACCCTCGGTGGATGGGCGCATCGGCGCGCAATGCGGCTAGGCGCGGATAGGGATCGTCGACTTGCCCCGCGCCCGTTCGGCTCGTCGTCTTTCGCTCCCAGTCTTCGCGGCCGACACCACCGTGAGCTAAAATCGCTTCGTCGTTCATTTGGAATACTCCTGAAAATCTGTTGTTGGTTCACAATATGTGATGGCGTTCACGGGGCAGGCCGCAATCGCATCCAGAATGTTCCGCCATTCGTCATGGGGGAGCGGCAGGACGATAACGATGTCATCACCACCAATGTCGAAAGTAGATGGCGCGGTGCGGACACAGTTTTGCGCACAAATGCAGCGCATTTTGTCGATGATAAATTGAGTGTTTGTCATCAGAATGCCAAAATTCCGCCGCCTTCGACGGCGAGCGACTGGCCGTTGACGAAAGAAGCTGCCGGGCTCAGGAGGAAGACGATTGCATTGGCGATTTCATCGGGTCTGGCTAGACGTCCCAGCGGTGTCCGTCCGATCACTTCGCGACCGTAAATTCCGGTTGCGATGTCCTCCATGCGTGCAGTGATAGTGACCCCTGGTAGCACCGCATTGGCGCGATAAAGTCCGGCAGCGGACACGGCTTGCCAACGTGTGAGACCAGCTATTGCGGCTTTGCCCGCCGGATACCAACCATTCATTTCTGCTCCACCGCGCCCGGCGAGCAGGTGCGGTGAAGGACCGCCCGATAAAGCTCCTGCGACCGATGCAATATTGACTACGCTCGCCTGCGGACTGTCGCCAAGCTGATCGGCCCAGGCTGCAGTCATTCGCTGCACGCTGCCTGCGCTTAGCGCAAGTCCTTGTTCGATGGAGAGGTCCATCGAACTGGGCGGGCCAGCGTTGTTGACGAGGTGTGGGATCGCACCGAAACGAGCGGAGAGGCGAGCGAACAACGCCTCGATTGCCGCTGGGTCGCCGGTGTCCGTGATTTCGGCATGCAACGATCCACCCGATGGATCGAGCGCCGCCAACCGGTCCGCATCAATATCGACGCCGATCACTTTCATTCCGAACTTGCGTAGTAAAGCAACCGTGGCCTCACCGATACCACTTGCTGCACCGGTTACGATTACGGGGGTATTTGGCGCGAATCCTGGAAAGGCGTACGTCATGTCTATCGTGTCTCCTGATGAATGGTTTCGATGGCGGCGGCGAACCTGTCCGGTCGGTCAATCGAAATAAAATGTCCGGCATTTTCGACAATCTCGACCTGCGCATTGGGCATGATCTGCATGAGCGCTTCGTGCGATGCCAACGCAGGCCCATATTGTCCGAACAGAAAGCGCGCGTGAATCGTAAGGGCGCCAAGATGCGCGGTTATGTCATGATTGCGGATTGCCGACATCGCGGCCAGCATGGCTGCCGGACCTGCCGCCATACGATCCGCATTCCATCGGTCCAGTAGCGTGTCGTCGAGCGGCGTTTGCAATCGCCGGGCAACCAGTTCTCGTGGTTGCTGAGCAGTCCCGAACATCTGCATGATCTGCGGCTCAGCCGCTATCCACCAATCGCGCGACCGCACTTGCAACTCGGACAACAACAGGGCGCGAACCCTGTGGGAATGCCGCCGAGCGAACGCTACTGCAACGAACGCACCGATTGATGCACCAACAACAAGGGCTTGGTCGATCTTGAGCACATCAAATATTTCATGCAGAACATCCGCTTGTTGATCAATCGAAAGCGATGCATCGGCAAGGGCAGACGCGCCGTGCCCGGGCATATCCCATGCGACGAGATGAAATTTCGCGGTAAGGGCTGGTGCTACACGGGCAAACTCGTGGTGCGAATGGCCATTCCCGTGGAGCAGCACTACTGTCGGTCCCAAACCGTAATGCGAAATATGGACGCCGCCTACCGATGTGGCGATAATACTCACGCGTTCTGTCCAGCAGCGTGGCGGGCGGCGAGCATACCAGACATAAGTGCTGGCCCAATTGATGCCCCAGCACCCGGATACCAAGCACCGAAAGTCGGGCTGGCTGCATTACCCGCCGCGTAGAGACCAGCTATCGGTTCCATAGAGTGATCCAGAACCCGCGCGTGCAAATCTGTTTGCAATCCGCCCGCTGTGCCAACGTCACCGGGATATATTTTAACCGCGTAAAATGGCGACTTTGTGATCGCCCCCAGGTTCGAATTCTTGCCTGCGCGACGATCTCCATAGAAGCGGCTGATAGGTAAAGAACCGCGCCCGAAATCCGTGTCCACACCCTCAATGACAGCGGCATTAAAACGCGCAAGCGTGGCAATGAGTGCTGCCGCGTTGATCTTCATCTCGTTGGCAAGTCCAATGATTGTGTCGTTGCGCAATAAATAGCCACTATCGAACCATAGCTGCGGTGTGATCATCGGCGGTGCCATGCCAAAGGCATATCGACGGCGGTGGCGACTCTCCAGAACTAGCCAACTGTGATCGACACCTAGGGATCGGTGCCGCGCAATCATCTGCTGGCCGACTTCCATATATGGGCCGGCTTCGTCCATGTAGCGGTCGCCGCGCGCGTCGACGATTAAAGAATGAGGAAAGCATCGATCCCAGACGTGCAGCATGGCGCCGTTTGGCGTCTTGGTTCCCGGCACCCACCACGATTGATCCATGAACGCCGTTTTGGCACCGACCCTCGTCGCGATAGCGATAGCGTCGCCTGTATCGCCCGCCGGTGCCATTGTTACATCGGTGCCTACTGGTGTCTGGTGCGCTTTTCGCATTTGCGCATTGCGGGCAAAGCCGCCCGAGGCGAGCACCACGCCCTTGTTGACAGCAATGTGCATTTGCTTGCCGTGACGGTCAATTACCGCTCCGACAACTACGCTGTTCTCGACAATAAGGTCGCGGATTGTCGTCCCACGCCAGATGGTTATGTTTTGCGCGATGGCAGCGCGCAGCAACCCGCCGATCAGGGCCTGACCGCGGGTTCTCAATTTTTCACCGCGCAACCGCGCCACTGCAGCGCGTGCAAAAACACGCAGTCCGGTCAGGATAGACTCGATGGACCTTATGCCAAGCGCAAGTTTTGGCACTTCGACGGAATGCGCCGCCGCAAAAAGCGGGCTGGAGACCATCCATTCCGCCTTGTCGCCGAGCGAACGAAGGTCGAAACCCGCAACATGATGCGCCCGGCCCAGCACTTTGCCGCCGGGGCGCTGCGCATAATAATCGGACCATCCACGCGAATGGAGCAGGATCAACCCGTGCCGCTCAAGCAGTGCAGCAAGTGTGGAGGCCGATGTCAGATAGGCGTCCATCTTGGCCGCGTCGACCGGATCGGGCGCGGGCACAACGACGGACGCAAGATAGGCCCGCGCATCATCCAGCGAGTCTTCAACGCCTGCTGCCGCCAGTGTTGGGGTCGCGGGAAGCCATATCGTTCCGCCGGATAGCGCTGTCGCACCGCCAAGACGAGGCTCCTTTTCGATGACCAGGACCTTCAGCCCATAGTCTCGCGCGGCCAATGCAGCAGCGAAGCCGGCGGCGCCCCCTCCGACAATCAACAAATCGTAGTTGTGATCGACGCTTTCCATGGGCGTTCCGGCCTCTCCCCGCTTTATTAACATCTAAATTATACAACTAATTAAAAAAATCAACTCATTTATGGACATCGGACGTCAGTTCACATATTATGTAAACGGGCAAAAGTGATTTCGAACAGCGAGCGCAAAACCTTTGGCAGAGGAGAGAGATACGATGTTGAGTGAAAAGCGGGCGGATATGCGGCGGTGAAGGTCTCCACTCACGTCAGGATACCGAAGGCGGCTGAACTGATCGCTGATGTCATCCGTAAGCAGATTGTCTCCGGTGCCTTGGCCGAAAATATGCTATTGCCCAGCGAGGCCGAGCTTATCGAGCAGTTTGGCGTGTCGCGTCCCACACTTCGTGAAGCTATTAGGCTTCTGGAATCGGAATCCCTAGTGCGCGTCCAGCGCGGTGCCAAAGGCGGTACGCGCATCTGCCTGCCGAGCGACCAGGCCGCCGGCCGGTCACTGGGTTTCCTACTCCAGTTCAAGGGGGCGACGTTAGCTGAGGTCATGGAGGCACGGGCGTTTATTGAGCCGCCGCTCGCCGGATTACTTGCCCGCCGGGCAACCCAAGAGGATATTGCGGCGCTCGAAGCCCATCTTGATTTAGAGCAGCGGCTGCTTGGAGATTTTGGAAACTTCGGCTTGGCAACCGCTGAATTTCATCATCTGATTGTCGAACGGGCCGGCAATGTCGCGCTCTCGGTTGTCGTGTCGATGCTTGACGACATCTTTCTCAAACACGTTGCGCGTTTCGTCGGTCGAGCACGCAAGGACCAGTTCGAACTCAACGAACGCGCGCTGGCAAATCATCGGGCGCTCGTTGACAGGATCGTTGCGCGGGACCCGTCTGGAGCGGAACAATCCTGGTTGAAGCATATCAATGAAGCCACTCAAATCATTGTGGCTGAACTCGATGGCCCGACGGTTCTGGACCTTTATTACTGATATGGCGGCACTGACGCTGATCGCTTCCGGACTTGGCTTTCCCGAGGGACCAGTCGTGATGTCCGACGGATCAATCCTGGTCGCAGAAATTCGGGCGGGGCGAATTACCCGCATCCGGCCAAGCGGCGACAGACAAACGGTCGCCGAGGTTGGTGGCGGACCAAACGGGTTGGCGATCGGCCCTCACGACATGCTGTACGTATGTAACAATGGCGGTTTTGCGTGGCATGAACAAGGAGGGCTGGTCATTCCAACCGGTGCCGCCGAAAATTACAATGGCGGGTCCATCCAACGCGTCGATTTGACAACAGGGGCGATTGAAACAGTCGTGGATCATTTTGATGGGCGCCTATTGTCTGGACCCAATGATCTCGTTTTTGATTCATCCGGAGGGTTCTACTTTACCGATACCGGAAAGAGCTTCGACCATCACAGTGATCACGGAGCGCTCTATTATTACGACGGCAAAACGCTTTCCCGCGTCGCAGCGCCTTTGGACCAGCCCAATGGCGTCGTTCTCTCGCCCGATGGCCAGCGCCTGTACGTGAGCGAGACGCGCACTGCGCGGCTATGGTGGTGGGATATCAAAGCGCCGGGTGAATTGGTGGAAGGCAAAACATTGTTGGGAGCGGGCGGCGGGAATTTTCTCTACGCGGAATCCCGCTATCGTCTGTTCGACAGCATGGCAATGGAAGCGAATGGCGCAATATGCGTCAGCACGTTGCTTGAGGGCGGCGTGAGCGTAGTCGACGCCAACGGTGCGCTGATCGACCGGGTTGATGTCGCCGAAGAGATTGCAATCACCAACATCGCATTTGGCGGATTGGATATGCGTGATGCCTATCTGACGGCTTCCACCACCGGATGTATATACAAAATGCGCTGGCCTAGGTCAGGCCACCCGCTCCACTATCCCATGGATAATGGCAGCGAAATGGCGAAGGAAGGCAGGGGGAGATATTGATCATGGTGTCTGGTATTGATGCTCTTTTTCAGCCGTTTCGGCTTGGCTCGCTCGATATGCAAAATCGGATTGTGATGGCACCTATGACACGCTGGCGTTCGCCAGATGGAGTGCCGGGAAATGACGTGGCGTCCTATTACCGCCGCCGTGCAGAAAACGAAGTCGGGCTTATCTTGTCTGAAGGAACGGTCGTAGACCGGCCCGCAGCGCGCAATGAACCGGACATACCTTTCTTCCATGGCACGGACGCGTTGGCTGGCTGGCAACATGTGATTGACGAGGTGCACCGCGTCGGCGGCAAGATGGGCCCGCAACTATGGCATGTTGGCGCGATGTCTAGTGAATGGACGTCATGGGTACCAGACGAACCTTCCGAAAGTCCGTCCGGTCTAAGGTCGGCAGGACAATTGGCAGGGAAAAGTATGAGCGAAGAGGACATGGCCGATACTATCGCTGCATTTGCAAGTGCGGCGGGCGCGGCGCGGCGTATGAATTTCGATGTTGTCGAGATTCATGGCGCTCACGGCTATCTGATCGATCAGTTCTTCTGGTCCGAAACGAATAAGCGAGGTGACGCTTATGGCGGGGCATCACTCAAGGACCGTGTCCGTTTCGGAGCCGATGTCATAAAGGCGGTGCGGGCCGCAGTGGGTCCGGACATGCCGGTTATCTTGCGGCTCAGTCAGTGGAAACAGCAAGATTACACGGTGAGACTCACGCACACCCCAGCAGCAATGGCGGAATGGCTGCAGCCGCTAGTGGAGGCAGGCGTTGATATATTGCATTGCTCGCAACGCCGTATATGGGAGCCAGAGTTCCCGGAAATCGACGGAGAACAAGGCCTGAATTTTGCCGGCTGGGCGAAGAAATTGACTGGAGCGGCCACGATCAGTGTTGGTTCAGTTGGCCTGTCGGGCGATGCGGTAGCGGCTTTCCTCGGCGAAACTTCAGTACCAACTGGTTTAGAAGGTGTCGCGCGTCAGCTTGAAAATGGGGAATTCGATCTGGTTGCTGTCGGTCGCGCGCTTCTCGCAGACCCCGACTGGGCAACGAAGGTCCGCGCGGGAGATGTGGCCAATCTCAGGGGCTTTTCCCCGGCAGCACTGGACACCTTAGTATGACGGTAAATGCGACTGTAGCCGCTTGCATCTCGGGAATCGCACGGTCATGGCTAACTTTGTAAGACAATACACCTTGATGGCACACGCTGGTCGGAGTTCAAATCTTGCCGCAGCGCTGGACAATCTAGGAAAGGCCGTTCGGGCGGCGGCAGGATGTTCAAGTGTTGTTATTTTGCAAGATACAAAGGAAAACCGTCGCTTGGTTTTGGTGGAAACGTGGGCGTCAAGCGATACCTACGAGGCTTACAAAAGTCACTTTCCAATGGAGCTGCTTGGTTCAGTCATGTCTGAAACTAGCGAAAAGCCCGTTATAATGAATTTGGTTTGTTCGCCGTCAGCATTCGATAGACAGATAACTGTTGTGAAATAAGTTGGTGCTTTGGTTTTATCGTAGTGGCGGTAGGGAATAAAGGAAAGAGCAACACACTCGAAAGCCCCTGCTGAGGCGGTGGTGAAGGATGCTCGCCTGTTTTAGGCTGACGTATGTCTCCCATCATCTGACGGCGGACACGCGCACGCCCTGGCATGGTGCGATTCGCCCGGCCGCGTTACTTGGAATTCTTTGCGAGGCAGCCCGAGACCAGTACCGATAAGATTCGCAGAATCGATCTCTGCAAGACCGGCGTGACATCGAATACCATTGATTTAGAAGCGCTACAGGAGTCGACAAACAAATGAGAGACAATATGAAAGAACTTGGCGACAAAAGCCTTTTCCACACAGCGCCATTCGTGGATGGAAAATGGATCGAGACCGGCAGCAGCGGCTCACGCGACCTTTTTAATCCATCATCGGGCGAATTGATCGGCGCTATCCCGCAACTCAGCTGCGATCAGGTGCGCGAAGCAATCTCCGCTGCGCATAGCGCGTTCTCTCCATGGCGTAAGTTACTGGCTAAGGAGCGCTCGACAATATTGCGGCGTTGGTATGATCTGATCGTCGCTAATCTCGACGATCTGGCGCGGCTCATCGTGCTTGAAGAAGGCAAGCCCTTTGCCGAAGCGCAAGGCGAAGTTCGCTATGCTGCATCGTTTGTCGAATGGTTCGCCGAAGAGGCTAAACGCGTTAAAGGCGATGTCATGGCCGGAACCGATGTCGGTCGCCGGATCGTTACGCTGAAAGAACCGGTCGGCGTGTGCGCGGCAATAACGCCTTGGAATTTCCCGGCAGCGATGATCACCCGAAAGGCCGCGCCTGCGCTTGCTGCGGGTTGCACGATGGTCGTGAAGCCGGCCGAGCAAACGCCTTTGACGGCTTTTGCCTTGGCCGATCTCGCAACACAGGCTGGCGTGCCCGATGGCGTGTTCAATGTGGTGACGGGTAAAGCCAGCGAAATTGGTGCTGAATTGACCCAAAATCCGCTCGTTCGGAAGATTACGTTCACCGGTTCAACCGAAATCGGACGTATATTGATTTCGCAATCCGCCCAGACCATTAAAAAGCTGTCACTGGAACTGGGAGGCAACGCGCCGTTCCTCGTTTTTGACGATGCCGATGTCGCGCAAGCGGTCGACGGCCTAATCGCGACCAAGTATCGCAATACCGGACAGGCCTGCATCAGTGCCAATCGTGTGTATGTGCAGGACGGCGTATACGATCGATTTGCCCAGACTTTGGCCGCGCGAGTTGCCTCGCTCAAGGTTGGTGACGGGTTCGAAGAAGGCGTGCAACAAGGCCCACTGATTGACGCCGATGCCGTCGCAAAGGTAAAGGCGCATATTGCCGACGCTGTCACAAAGGGAGCTTCGGTCATCCAGGGCGGTCAGCCGCATGATCGCGGCGGAAACTTCTTTCAGCCGACGGTTATAGCGAATGTGACGCCAGCGATGATCATCTGCCAAGAGGAAACTTTCGGCCCCATCGCGGCACTGGTGCGTTTTCACACCGAAGAAGAAGCGGTGCGGTTGGCGAATGATACCGAATTCGGACTAGCTGCCTATCTGTTTGCACGTGATGCAGAACTTATCTGGCGCGTCGCTGGTGCCTTGGAAGCAGGGATGGTCGGGATCAATACCGGTACCATCTCCAACGAAGTGGCACCCTTTGGCGGCGTTAAGCAATCTGGTCTGGGTCGCGAAGGCTCGATCTACGGCATCGATGAATATCTCGAACTCAAATATCTCGCTTGGCAAGGCGCAGCTCACTCGTAAGGAAACACATAATGGCAAGTTTGGACTTGTAACGGTTTTGCGCCGGTCACCTGAGCGTTTAGAGCTCGCAACAGGAGACCGAAGAGATGATCAAGTATTCAGAGGAGTTCAAGCAACAAGCGCTGCGGATTGTCCTGACCAGTGGGCTGCCACGCGCACGCGTTGCGTCGGACTTAGGCGTTGGCAAGTCGACGCTGGGGAAGTGGGTGTCAGAGTATCGACCGACGGATCTGGTGGCAGCGCCGCAAGCAGACCTTGCGCGCGAGAATGAACGGTTACGCCCGGAGAACCGCATTTTGAAGGAGGAGAGGGAGATTCTAAAAAAGGCTACCCAGTTCTTCGCGAGCCGGCGTCCGTGAGGTTCGCGTTCGTGGAGAGCTGGCGTCACCGCTGGCCAGTAGAGATGCTTTGTCGTGTCATGCAGGTCAGTCAGCGTGGTTATCGTTCTTGGCGGTCAAGACTGATCAGCCGTCGGGATCGAACGGACATGAACCTTTTCGTGCGTGATTCAAGAATCCTTCAAGCGCTTGCTCTTGGACTTATGTGTTGTTGACTAGGAAACCACATTGATCTAGTTTCCTAGTCGACGATTTGGAGCACCGATGTCTGGCATTTCAAAACTAAATGACCATACAGGCTACCTGTTGCGCATGGCTTCGAACGCTGTGTCGCACGAATTTGCGCGCAAAGTAGCAGAGGAAGCTGTCACCGTAGCCGAATGGTCACTGATGCGAATGCTGTATGACACGAAGGGCGTGGCTCCGAACCTTTTGGCGGAAAAAATGGGCATGACCAAGGGCGCCGTAAGTAAGCTCGCCGAGCGATTGCTCGCCAAAGGATTGATTGAGCGCTCCGATAGCCAAGACGACAAACGGAGCCACATGCTGTCGCTGACAGCACGAGGCCGCACAAAGACCCCGGTTCTTGCCGCAATCGCCGACCGCAACGACTCCGATTTCTTTGCTGTGTTGACGCCGGACGAACAAGGACAGTTTCGAAACATTCTTCAAAAGCTAATCGACAAGCGCCTGTTGGTCCGCAGACCAATCGATTGATTTGCTCTCTTCAATAACGACGAAAGGAACTGCGCATGGATGCAGAACGGATAGCGCTTGCTCAAAGGTGTCTCGCCGCAGCGCACGACGGAAGCATGAGTTTCCCTGTGATTGTCGGCACGTTGATAGATGCAGGTTTCGAAGGCTATGAGGTGAACTACCGTACGTGCACTCAGACTTACTATCTGCCGGACGGCGACAATGTGCCGCTACGCTCCCATCCCTATGCTGGGTCGGTCGATGCAGCATTCGATGCAACCAGCGTGGAAACGCTTGTTCGCTGGGCGCAGTCAGGCGACGCTGCCTACAATTATCCAGCCTTCAGCGAGCGGGCCAAGCGGGCGGGTTGCGCGGGTTATTTCGTCTCGATGTTGGGACGTCGGGTGTTATATTACGGTCGCACCGGCGAAACGCATGTAGAATTATTTCCGCAGTGATCGCTTGGCTAAATGACAGCCGCACTTCCGCCCAGCAGCGGTGCTCAAACCCGGTAAAGCCAATGTCGGCTTCCGGGATCGGCGTAAGTCGACCTGAACGGCGTCATTGGTGGCGCAAAGCGGACGTGGTCCCATGGCGTGAACGATTGTCCGTTTACCTTGTGGGCGGCGCTAAAAGCGGACTGTCGGCAACGTCCAACATTTCAGCCGTTCAAAATAGCGTTTGCCCGCTCAAGGGAACGGCAGGTTTTAGGCATCTCTCGTGTGCCACTAAACGGCGACGGCGTGGCGCAAACTAGCTTTTGTCATCGGCTTCGCTCCCGGACGGTTGATACAACATCAATCGGCGGAGTCCCTCGCTTCAAGAGCTTTGCATAGTTTGCCGCAAAAACTTCCGGCGTGGCATTCATGCCCTGATGCTTGTCGAGGAACCCACGGACATCGCTCGCAAGCTCCCGGTCGTCCGCTTTCCCGGTGGCATCCAGCGCATCTGCGGTTTGCTCATAGGCACGGCGTATCTCTCGCCAACGGACTGTGCCGGCTGCAATGAACGGCGGCAATTGCTCCTCACCCCGCGCGACGGCGATGGCCTGTCCGTTGGTGCGGCGGTCGGATTGGGTAATCTGTCGACTCCCTTCCGTTCGCAGCCGCGCCCTCAACTTGACCAGTGCCATACTCGATCCGGCAATCCCTTGTCCTCGCGCTCGTCTCGGCGTTGCTTCGGCAGCCACGCCTCGCGCTCGCAGCTCTCGGGCAAAGCGTTCACGGAAGCGATTGAGCTGTACCGGACGGGGATTGAACCGAGTGCGGTCCAGCCCCTCGGCTTGCACCGTCAAATGTACATGCGGACGCGGCGTATCGGTATGGAGGGCTAGGACATAATCGTGATTGTCGCTCAGCTCGGCATGGGCCAGCGCGCGGACAGCTCCCAGCACTTTGTCGGAATCGGTGCCTTCGGGCATCGAGAATATCAGCGACACCGACGACACCGTAGGCCGTGACCGCCACTGGAGTGTGTCGCCCCACTCCGCCGCGCGCTCGGCAACGTCTTCCTTGGTTGTCAGGATTTCGCCGTCGCGGGTTTCGATTTCCACTTCGCCCCTGCGCCCGATATACTCAAGATGGGCTTTGACGTGGACACCGCCTCGTTGCCGACCTGTGACCTTGACCACCACCTCTGGCGCTTTCCGCACGATCCGCGCCAGCTTGGCCCGCGCGGTCGGGCCGGTGGCAAAGCCGTAACTGGCATAGAGCGGAACGCGCGGCGTGCTGGTGGGGTCATGGATATAGCGCACCCGAAACGCCGGACGGGTTGCTTCCCATAAGGCGGATTCCAGACCGATCAATCCGCTACGGTCCAGTAGCTCGCATCGCCGCGCATGGCTTCGCCAACGGCTGTCACCTGCTCGGAGATTTCCATTCGCATGTCGGCGATGCGCCGCAGCTCGGGTTCGATCTGTTTGTCGCCGGTTTCCAGCATCGACGCATTGGCGGCTTTCATCGCCTGATTGAGATTGCGGCCGATACGCAGCAACTGCATTCTGATCGGCGCAAGTTCAGCCAACAGCCCGTCATCAACCCGCGATTTCAACGCGAGGTGGCGGCGCACCAAGGCCTTGATCCAACCGGCGCGATCGGTAGAACGCTGCGTCGCCCGAACCTCGATCACGGCGATCTCGATATCGGTAAATCGCAGCGAAATACGATTGCGCGCGACTCCATCTGGACGGTCAATGAAGGGACGATCTGCACTTTCTCGCACCGTCTGTTGGATCACCTGCCGCAACACTGCGCTGCGTCCACCA
>JANNWX010000111.1:0-5359 GCA_031409315.1 Sphingomonadales bacterium
GAGAGCCTCGGCGCGCCATCCATCCGCATCGTGACAATCGGTTCGCCCGATGGATCGCTGACGGCAATGGTCTGGGATGCGGAAAAATCAAGTTTCGGACTGTCCGGCATGGGGCCATCGCGGATGGGGGATAGCGGCTTGTTGCGCTTTTTCCGGCGTCAGGCACTTATCCGGCAATCGGGCAATGCGCTTCCCTTGTCAGCCTATTCAGAGGATCAATAATGACGAAAACTCTCTTGTTCTTAAGCGCGTTTTTTGCGGCATCTGGGGCGAACGCACTAATGCGAGACGCGCCGATGCCCGCAGAAATTTGCGATAACAAGCCCGTCCTTATGGTTGTTTATGGCCCGATGCATGATCGCGCCCGGATGGTCGCTTATGGCAAAGCGATTGCCGACAGTGGTCTTTATAAAAAACTTGGCGGCTATTATCTGAATGCACCCAGATCGGCGGCAGTTTTTGAAGGAATGCCGACATCGATGATCATCGTCCGCTTTCCGTGTCTTGCCAATGCCAAAGCATTTTGGAATTCCAAAGACTATCAGGAAAGGATCAAGCCGATGCGGCTAAACCCGTCGGCGGGGGATTTTACCGTCGCGGTCTACCCCGAAATTCCGGTCCGGGAGGATATGGTCGGCAAGGTAGGCGATAATGGCTACCGCGCAGTATTTTCCGCAGACGGGATCGCGCAGATCGCGCCATAGTCTTGGATAACCTGCCGCTTCACATGTCGCGCAGTGTCTTGCTCAATTCCTCGACACTTGGCTCGGACAATTCGGCAAGTGCCTCCATATCCTGTTGCACCCCGCGCATGACCCGGGCGATATAGTCCTTGGTCATCAGACCGCGTTCTTGCCCGGCCCGACGGTCGGGTTCATAGGCATCAATATCGGCGCGACTGATTGTGCCGTTGGTGTCGAGCAGCCGTTCGACCGTATCAAGCCGTTCGCGCATCACCGATACTTCGCCGACCAAAGCCATGACGATGGACAATGTCCGGTCAATCGCCGGGTCTTCAAAATAGCTGGGACGTTTGCCTTTTGCCTTCTTTCCAGCGCGGGCGATCCAGTCAATCTCCTCGGTCATGCTTCTGGTTTCCACGCGCCGTAAGCATTCCAAGACGCGGCGCGCCCATGATCTTCACCTTCGCCGTGCGCTTGTTTGGGAAAGATGGCTTCATCAACGACAGCGGTGACGCCGGTGACAAACTGGCGATCCTTTGGCAATCCAGCTTCGGCCATAATGGTTTTCAAATCGAGCGCATGCATCGACGACCAAAAGGGTTCGTTATTGTTGAACGCATCCCAATCGCGGATGAATTGTTCAAATAGTGGCATCGCATCACTATATTGTGGTTGTTCAAGATGCAGCATCAGCCCGCCCGGGGCGAGCACCCGAACACCTTCTCGAATGATCTTTGGCAGCGCGGTGCCAGACAGTTCGTGCAGATACATAGTGGTCTGCACCCAATCAAACGATCCGTCACCAAAGGTCGCCATATCCTCGGCATTCATCTGCACAAATTTGAGGTTGCGGGCACCCAATGCCTGCGCGCGGGCATGGCCGTAACGCAGCGACGGCGCGGCGGTATCAATGGCAACGATCTCGGTTTCGGGAAATGCGAGCGCCAGCGGCACGATATTGTGACCGATGGTGCACCCCAGATCAAGAATGCGCCGCGGCATCCAGCCGGGGCGTTCCTTTTTGATCCATTCGACCAGGGCCATGCCGCCGCCGTCGTTGAGCGCGCCAAGCCCGCCGCCGGTCGTGGCGAAGATACCGCAATCATAATTGGCACCCGCCGACACATCGCCGGGGCGTTCTTCGCCGTGATAGGAGCCGGGCATGCAGTGAATATCTATGGCCGATTGGTAGCGCGGCACCAGCACCTCTGCGTGCAGTTCAAGCGTGTCGCGGCCTTCGTTATATTGGCGCGCTTTGGCATCGAGTTCGTCGAGTTGACGCAGCACCATTGCCCGACCGTTCTGCTGACGCATTTCCATCGAATTGCGTTTCAGCGCAGACCAGAACCTGTGCCACTGATCTTTGTTCATCGCGTGGCGGATTTCAAACCGGTCCGCCGGTTCACGGCCCTGTTCTTTGACAAAGGCCGGCAATACGCGGCGATCATAGGCCAGCTTGTTGCCGGCACCCAAAGTGGCCGCCATATATTTGTTGAAATTCGCCAGAAAGTTGAACCGCGCGGCTTCATCATGGCTTGGCGTTGGGAATACGCCGTGGCGGGTTACGGCGGTGTATGGTGGGGGGACTTCCATCAAGCTCATATCAATCCATCCTTTGCAAGGCGTTCGATGGTCGCCTCGCTGATCCTTTGGAAATGGTCACGGTCAGGGGTTTTGACAACATTGTTTTCGATCAGGCTATTGGCATGCTGATGGCTGTCAGCGGCATATGTGGACGCGAACAGCGCGTTTCTTTGGCGCGACAAGGTGTTTGTCATGCCAGGCTTGCGCCTTGCCGCGCGCAGGCCCGCAAGGTCGATATCGGCAAAGGCGGTAAATGTTTCGCCGCTATTAGATTGTGCAAGCATATTGCCTTTCCAGTCGACAATCATCGAATTGCCATCGGCGGACGCCAGCGGCAGAGACGTATCCGTAATGCCTGCGGTATTTGCCGATATGACATAGATCAAATTTTCAAAGGCCCGTGCCCGTTTGGCGATCATTTTTGGCATCATTAGCGGGGAGCCGATTTCTGACGAACTATGAACCAGAATTTCCGCCCCGCGTAGCGCCAGAGCGCGGGCGATTTCAGGGTAGAGTATCTCTTCTGATGCAACAGCGGCAATCCGGCCAATTTCGGTATTCGCGACCGGAAAAACCCCTTCGATACCGTAAATATCAAGATATTTATCCCAAACGTCGTGCGGGGTTGGCGCGAACATTGAATTGAGGCGACGATAACGCAGCACGACATTCCCGTCCGGCCCGATCAGGAAGCTGGTCTGGAAATAGAGGTTCGGGAAATGCTTATCCGTTTCATAGGCATTTCCGCTCAGATATATCTGTTGCTGCTGGGCAATGGCACCAAGCGCCTCATATTCAGGGCCATCAATATCGAGCGCGGCTTTGGCGGCAAATTCGGGAATTGAAATCCGGCCGGGGTAACTGGTCAACACATATTCTGGCAGCACAACCAGCTTTACGGCGGTTCCGCCATATTGCTGGATGAATATCCGCGACCCCATGATTTTTGCGCCGATATCTTCGATCATCGCCAGCATTTGAACGCGCGCAGCGGCGCGATCGGGGCAGCGTTCAACCGATCGGGCCGCCAATTGCATGGCGACGGCGGCATAGGTTTTGGGGCTCTGGTTCGTCATCTCGACCTCTATAACCCCAGAGCGCCCGGATTCATAAGGTTGTTCGGATCAACATGGGATTTGACTGCTTTGAGCAAACCCCATGCGCCGGGATCGCTGCGGTCTTGCAACGGATAGGTCCGCCCGATCTGGAAATGGATGCCACCCATGTGCCCGAAAACGGCAATCACACCGAAGCGAAGTTTTTCGACCAGCGCGCGCGCTTCGGGATTTGCGGGAAACCCCTTCAACTTGGCGAAATGTGCAGGCTCGATTGATCGTTTGTGGATTTCCCACTGTTCATCGGGCCAGTAAAAACAGGGCTCGATCAGAAATCCTGTCGATCCGACGAGCAGGAACATATAGCCCGCACCCACACCCAGCCGTTCCATCTCGTCTGCGTTGGTTTCAAACAGCGCGGTCAGCATATTGATTGTTTCAAGTGCTTTGGAATGCCGCACGATGCCGTGCACGGGTGCCCATCTCTCACCTTGTGGCCCCGCCATCGAATTGACCGGCGGGAATGGATTGGCGCGCAGGATTTTGGGGATCGTATTTTCAACGATACGCCCGCCATTCGCGGTCACGATGGAGTTAACGCGGCGCATATCATCATCGACGGCGGCTTGGGTTCGTCCCTCACAGATCAGATGGATCGAAAAATTGGCGTCATCGAGGAAAGACCGTCCGGCTGCGACAACTTTTGCGCCTTCCTTCACCGCTTTCCAGAAACCGCCCTGCGATTTCATCATGCCGACCAATTGTTTGGCGTCTGATACCAAGCTGTCGCGTTTCATCCTTTGAGCTTGCAGGAAGGGATCAAATCCAAAGGCTTCTGCGGCCAACCCCCGTCGCCCGATCTCACTGAGGGCCGCGCAATAATGGGCGGGCGTGTCAAAAGCGAAAGACCCGCAGCTAAACGCCTCCCCGTCATGGATGATCGGCAACGTGATCTGCGCCTTGATGCCGAGCGCGCCCGCATCCCCGCCAAATAGCCCAGTGAGGTCGGGGCCAAACGGGCGGATGAAATCTGGCCCGGTTTTAATGATCGATCCGTCCGCTAGAACGACATCGCAATTGATGATATTGGCCGAGATCGTCCCGCTGCGCGCGCCCCAGAACAGGCCATTCTGGCTCATCCCGCCGCCAATGCTGGCTTTGATGCCCGATAACGTCCCCCATGCAGGCGTGCGCAAACCCTTTGGCTGAAGCGCCTCATAAAGCTTATGCCAGGAACAGCCCGCCTCAACCGTGACGATCATGTCGGTTTCGTTAATCTCTATGATCCGGTCCATCCGCCCCATATCGACGATCAGGGCACCGGCGTCGGGCGCGACATAGCCGGACGTATAGCTCAATCCGCCACCGCGCGGGATAATGGCGATGCCCCGCGATGTGGCGAGCCTTATGCCGTTAGACAGTTCTGCAATCGATCCGGGGCGGAAGACGGCAAGCGGGGCAGGACCCTTGGTGAAAACATCTTGGGCATAAAAGGCGCATTCGTCCGGGTCGGTAATGAGCGCATCGTCGGCGAATCCGGACAAGGGATCATTGGGAAGGGCGGCTTGGCTTGCCATTCACCGGGCCTCTTGACTGTCGGGATAGCGTCCAAGCAGCAACAGGAGGCTGCCCCCCATCAAGAAAACGACAGCCGCAGATGCCAGAACCAGATCGTAACTGCCGGTCTTGTCCCGAACCAAACCATAGATGACTGGCGACACTGCAGAAAATAGGCCGAACGGCAGATAGAGCATGCCGTATATACGACCGAAATTGGCCATGCCGAAATAACGTGCGGCTAGAAAAGCGATCAGATCAGATTCAGCGCCAGCGGCAAAACCCAACAGAAAGGCGGCGATCTGGATGGTCATCATGTCCGATCCCGTGCCCATTAACAGGTAGCAAGCAACCGCCGGTAAACACAATACCGGAAACCCAATCGCTGGCCCCCAAACGCGGTCAAGCAAGAACCCGACGCCAATTCGGCCGACCAATAGGCCGGTGCCAACGATCCCCATGATCCCCGCCGCCGACTTT
>JANNWX010000112.1:0-6497 GCA_031409315.1 Sphingomonadales bacterium
GCCAGAACGATGACCGAGTCACCTTTTTTCAGCTTGGCAGCCATCAAAGGACCTCCGGAGCGAGCGAGATGATTTTCATATAATTTTTCGCGCGAAGCTCACGGCATACAGGGCCAAAAATGCGGGTGCCAATCGGCTCCTCATTCTTGTTGACCAAAACGGCAGCATTGCCATCAAACCGAATGGTCGAACCATCAGCGCGGTGAATATCTTTGGCGGTGCGCACGATGACGGCGCGATGCACGTCACCTTTTTTCACCTTGCCGCGCGGCGCGGCTTCCTTGATCGACACGACGATCACATCGCCAACGCCTGCAAAACGGCGCTTCGATCCACCAAGCACCTTGATACATTGGACGCGCTTCGCACCCGAATTGTCGGCGACTTCAAGATTGGACTGCATCTGAATCATGGATCAGCCCTCCATCGGATCGGCGGGCGTTGCATCGCCACCGACCTTTTCCAAAACTTTCCAAGTCTTCAGCTTGGAAATCGGCGCGCATTCTTCAATGCGCACGACTTCACCCGATTTGAAGCTGTTCGCTTCATCATGGGCATGATATTTTTTGGAACGACGGATGATCTTCCCGTAAAGCGGATGTTTCACTTTCCGCTCAACTTTGACCACGACCGTCTTGTCGGTCTTGTCAGACACGATTGTTCCGGTCAGCACGCGCTTTGGCATGTCGCTTGTCCTTACTTGGCTTCGGACGCAGCGGCGGTGCGCTGGGTCTGGAGTGTCTTGATACGTGCAATGTCGCGGCGAACGACGCGAACCCGAGCTGGCTTTTCAAGCTGACTGGTCGCTGCCTGAAAGCGCAGGTTGAATGCCTCGCGCTTCAAATCCACCAATTGCTCAACCAACTGGTCGTCTGTCTTGACGATAAGATCTGCAATTTTTGTCATCATGCAGCTCCCAAATGCGAAAAGTCACCAAGACGCGCGATCACTTTGGTCTTGATCGGCAATTTTTCCATCGCGCGGCTAAACGCAACGGCGGCAATCGGGCCGGGAACGCCGTCCAGTTCAAACAGGATACGGCCTGGCTTTACCCGGGCAGCCCAATATTCAGGGGCACCCTTGCCCTTGCCCATGCGGACTTCGGCGGGTTTTGATGAAACCGGCACATCAGGGAAAATGCGGATCCACAAACGACCCTGACGTTTGATGTGACGTGTGATCGCGCGGCGCGCCGCTTCGATTTGGCGTGCAGTAATCCTGTCCGGCTCCAGCGCCTTCAGGCCGTAAGACCCAAAGTTCAAATCGGTGCCGCCTTTTGCATCGCCGTGGATGCGGCCCTTGTGGGCCTTGCGGAATTTGGTGCGTTTTGGTTGCAACATTGCTCTTGCTCTCTCTTAGCGTGCCGGGCGCACACCGGAGGTTTGCGCCTCCAGCATCAAGCGGTCGGTTGCCATTGGATCATGGCCAAGAATTTCACCCTTGAAGATCCAGACCTTGATTCCGCAAACACCGTAAGCGGTATGCGCAGAGGCTTCGGCATAATCGACATTGGCGCGCAAAGTATGAAGCGGCACACGGCCTTCGCGATACCATTCGGTCCGGGCGATTTCAGCGCCGCCAAGACGACCACCGCAGTTGATACGGATACCTTCTGCGCCAAGACGCATCGCCGACTGGACCGCACGCTTCATGGCGCGACGAAAGGCGATACGCCGTTCAAGCTGATCGGCAATGCCTTGCGCAACAAGGCGCGAATCGACTTCTGGCTTGCGGATTTCAACAATGTTGAGTGACACATCGCTCGTGGTCATCGTGCCAAGCAGCTTGCGCAGCTTTTCGATGTCCGCACCCTTCTTGCCGATGATAACGCCGGGACGAGCAGCGTAGATCGATACCCGACACAATTTGGCCGGACGTTCGATCACCACTTTGGAAATCGCGGCCTGAGGCATCGTCTTCATGATGAATTGGCGCAGCTTCAAATCTTCGAGAAGCAGGCGGCTGTAATCAGCGCCTTCGGCATACCAGCGGCTGTCCCACGTGCGGTTGATCTGAAGGCGCAGGCCGATTGGATTGGATTTTTGACCCATGGCTTATGCTTCCTCTTGAACTTCACGGACAACCACACGGATGCGGCTGAACGGTTTGACGATCCGGGTCGATTTACCGCGCGCACGGGTTGCAAAACGCTTCATCGAGATCGACTTACCGACGCTGGCCTCGTGTACGACGAGCGAATCGACATCCAGATTGTGGTTATTTTCGGCATTGGCGATTGCGCTGGCAAGAACCTTGCGCACATCAACTGCCATTCCCTTGGTCGAAAATTGCAAGATATTCAGCGCGTCACCAACCTTGCGGTTACGGATCAACGCAGCAACAAGATTGAGCTTTTGGGCAGACCCACGGATGGTGTTACCAACCGCCAGCGCCTCTTTTTCACCAACCTTGCGAGGGGAAGCTGTTTTTGACATCAGCGTTTGCCCTTCTTGTCAGCAGCGTGACCGGGAAAATAACGCGTTGGCGCAAATTCACCCAGTTTCATGCCGACCATATCTTCATTCACCGATACGGGAACAAACTTACGGCCATTATAGACGTTGAACGTCAGCCCAACGAATTGCGGCAGGATCGTCGAGCGGCGCGACCAGGTTTTGATCGGCGTGCGCGCGTTGGCTTCCTGAGCGGTTTCTGCTTTTTTCAGCAGGTGTAGGTCAACAAAGGGACCTTTCCAGACGGAGCGGGCCATGACTACCTCTTCTTCTTGGCGTGACGTGACCGGATGATCATCTTGTCAGTCGATTTGTTTGAACGCGTGCGTGCACCCTTGGTTGGCTTGCCCCACGGGGTCACGGGATGGCGACCGCCAGAAGTCCGACCTTCACCACCGCCGTGGGGGTGATCGACCGGGTTTTTAGCAACACCGCGGGTCAGCGGGCGGATGCCCTTCCAACGGTTACGGCCAGCTTTGGCTAGGTTGGTATTGGCATTGTCAGGGTTGGAAACCGCACCCACCGTTGCCATACAATCCGAACGGATATAGCGTTGTTCGCCTGAATTCAGACGGACCATCACCATGCCCTTGTCGCGGCCGACAACCTGCACATAGGTGCCAGCCGAACGTGCAAGTTGCGCACCCTTGCCCGGCTTCATTTCCACATTGTGAACAATGGTGCCAACTGGCATCTGGCCCAGCTCCATTGCATTACCCGGCTTTACGTCGGTTTTCTTGCCTGCAACGATCTTGTCACCAGGGGCAAGACGCTGTGGCGCGATGATGTAGGTTTGCTCACCGTCGGGATAATTAACCAGCGCGATAAACGCGGTGCGGTTGGGATCATATTCCAGCCGTTCTACCGTTGCTTCCACGTCCCATTTGCGACGCTTGAAATCGATCAGGCGATACCGCTGTTTATGACCACCGGCGATGCCGCGTGATGTGACATGGCCCTTGTTGTTGCGGCCACCCGTTTTGCGCTTGCCTTCGGTCAGCGCCTTGACGGGCTTACCCTTGTGGAGCGCAGAGCGATCTACAAGAATTAGGCCACGGCGGGCGGGGCTGGTCGGGTTATAATGTTTGAGTGCCATGGCCTTAAATTCCCGTGGTCACATCGATTGACTGGCCATCAGCCAGCGTCACGATTGCTTTTTTGAAATCTGAGCGCGTGTAAGGTTTACCCTTCCAACGCTTGGTCTTGCCCTTTTGATTGAGCGTATTGACTGCCGTCACCTTAACGCTGAACAATGCTTCGACCGCCGCCTTGATCTGCGGCTTAGTCGCATCGTTGGCCACGCGGAAAACAACAGCGTTATTCTCGCTCATCATCGTCGATTTTTCGGTAATATGCGGCGCAACAACCACGTCATAATGACGGATGTCGGCGACCGCGACTGCCTGTTTTTTAGCCATTGAACCGTGCCTCCAGCTTTTCAACCGCGGCGCGGGTCAGAACCAGCGTTTCGGCCCTCAATATGTCATACACATTGGCACCAGCGGCGGGCATCGTATTGATCCCGACCAGATTGGACGAGGCATAAACGAAGCTCAATTCAACTGCGTCGCCATCAATTACCAATGCCGATTTACCAAAACCAAGCTTAGCAAGGCTACCAGCCAGTTCCTTGGTTTTGCCAGCCTTCATCGTCAGGTTATCCATCACAATCAACTGACCTGCCTTCGCCTTGGTAGACAAAGCCATTTTCAAGCCGAGGGCACGGATTTTCTTATTGAGCGACGGATTGAAATCACGAACGCGGGGGCCGTGTGCCTTACCACCACCAATGAAGGTTGGAGCGCGGCGATCACCGTGCCGGGCAGTACCACCACCCTTTTGGCGGCCGAATTTCTTACCAGTACGGGCAACATCAGCGCGCTCACGGGCACCACGAGCGGTGCCACGACGCTTTTCAAGCTGCCATGTTACAACGCGGTGCAAAATGTCTGCGCGTGGCTCCAGTCCGAATACTGCGTCTGCCAGCTCGATATCGCCTTTGCCTTTGGCATCGAGGGTTTGAACCTTGACCTTCACGGCTTAGCCCTCCTTCGATTCATCGGCTGTGGGCGCATCGCCCTCAACCTGGGGTGTTTCAACGGCTGGCGTTTCAGCAACGACTTCGCCCGCAGTAACAACGATAGCTTCTTCGGCGACAGCTTCTTCAACGATGGCCACTGGCGTTTCTTCAATCACCGGGGCAGCATCGCTTTTCACGCTGGCGGGATACGGTGCATCTTTGGGAAGCGCGACTTTCACCGCGTCCTTGATCGTCAACCATGTGCCCTTGGAACCAGGAACCGAACCCTTGATGAAAATCAGGCCGCGCTCGACATCCGTCGAAACAACTTCCAGATTTTGCTGAGTGCGATGACGATCACCCATATGGCCGGCCATCTTCTTGTTCTTGAAAACCTTGCCCGGATCCTGACGTTGGCCAGTAGAACCGTGCGACCGGTGAGAGACCGAGACACCGTGCGTTGCGCGCAGACCACCAAAGTTCCAACGCTTCATAACACCGGCAAAACCCTTGCCCTGTGTATGGCCCGATACATCAACCAATTGGCCGGCAACGAAATGATCAGCGGCAATCTCTGCGCCAACATCAACCAAAGCGTCTTCGGCAACCCGAAATTCAACGACGCGCGCCTTGGGCTCAACTTCGGCTTTCCCGAAATGGCCACGTTGCGGCTTCGCCACATTCTTGACTTTGGCAACGCCCGCACCAAGCTGAACCGCGACATACCCGTCACGGTCCACAGTGCGCTGCGCCACCACCTGATTATTTTCTAGCGCCAGAACAGTGACCGGCACGTGCCGTCCATCGTCCTGGAAAAAACGGGTCATGCCCATTTTCTTCGCGATCACGCCAGTGCGCATGATCCTTACTCCTCAAAAAACAGAGGCCGATGGAACCATTTCCACCGGCTTGAAGGACACCCATCAAAGTCAGACTTTGACGGGACCCGATCAGCCCAATATGTTATGCATCGCCCCGTCCGGGCTGGCTTCCCGCTATCTCAAGCGGAAAAAGACGGGGGACGCAGCCACAGAATTCAGCAGTGCCGAATCTGTGCGGTATCCCTTGTGAGCGTCGCCCTTAGGCGAGCTTGATCTCAACATCAACCCCCGCAGCAAGATCAAGCTTCATCAAAGCATCAACCGTCTGCGGCGTGGGCTGCACAATATCGAGCAACCGCTTGTAAGTGCGGACCTCGAACTGCTCGCGTGACTTTTTGTCAACGTGCGGTCCGCGGTTCACCGTGAATTTTTCGATGCGCGTCGGCAAAGGAATGGGGCCACGGATCGATGCGCCGGTGCGCTTCGCCGTGTCAGCAATATCGCCCGTCGCCTGATCCAATACGCGGTGATCAAAAGCCTTGAGACGAATACGAATATTCTGCGTTTCCATGTCCACTACCGATGCGAAAGAGCCATGCCCGATATCGGGCCTTCATAATTAGCAAGCGCCCGATCCTCTTTGCGAGAATCGGGCGTTGCCAAAGCCTGTATTACTTGGTGACGGAAGCCACAACCCCTGATCCAACGGTGCGACCGCCTTCACGGATCGAGAAGCGCAGGCCCTGTTCCATCGCAATTGGCGCGATCAACTTGACGCCAAGTTGCACATTGTCGCCTGGCATGACCATTTCGGTCCCTTCAGGAAGAACAACTTCGCCTGTTACGTCGGTTGTGCGGAAGTAGAATTGCGGACGATAGTTCGCAAAGAATGGCGTGTGACGGCCACCCTCGTCCTTCGACAGCACATAGACTTCCGACTGGAATTCGGTGTGCGGCGTGATCGAGCCGGGCTTGCAAAGAACCTGCCCACGTTCAACTTCTTCACGGCCCACACCGCGGATCAGCGCGCCAATGTTATCACCGGCCTGACCCTGATCGAGCAGCTTGCGGAACATTTCGACGCCGGTCACAACCGTCTTCTTGGTGTCTTTAAGACCAACGATTTCAACTTCTTCGCCAACCTTGACGATGCCCGTTTCAACGCGGCCCGTAACAACCGTGCCGCGACCCGAGATTGAGAAC
>JANNWX010000113.1:0-15956 GCA_031409315.1 Sphingomonadales bacterium
GGCCAATCAGGAACAGTATAGCCCTTGGCCGCACAGCGTTCGAGCCACAGTTTTTGCGCCGGATTTTTGAATTGGAAATTGCGCCCGCCCCAGCAGGCATCCCCTTCATCTCGCACCGGTTCGCGCATTTCGCGCGGGCAATTGGCTTCGAGCCAGGCTCTGGCTTCGGCGCGAAAAGCGTCAAGATCGCTCATCTGATTTCTCCTCGTGATTGCGCTGTCCCTAAGACGCTCCATCTGCTTTACGCAAGCGTCAATTGAGCGGGGCTGGATTCCGTAACGGCATGCCGCCCCGCGTTGACGAGGCGTCCTAGCTGCTTATGGTTCAGCCAGAAATCGGGAAGGTGATGCTATGAGATTCGCGGGCAAGACGGCAGTTATCACGGGTGCCGCGTCGGGCATTGGCAAAGCGACCTGTTTGTTGTTCGCCAGCGAAGGCGCGCATGTCATAGCAGCCGATATTGACGAAGCGGGCGGGACGGAGCTTGCCGCCACATCGAACGGCAAAATTCGGTTCAAGAAAACCGATGTCTGCACCGTGAGCGACATCAAGGCATTGATGGATTTCGCCGCTGAAACGACCGGCGGCATCGACATCGTGTTCAACAATGCTGGCGCGGTCGGCGCGCACGAACCGATTGATGAGGTTGACGCCGAAGGCTGGGATCACACGATGAACCTGCTCCTGCGCTCGGTTGCCATGGGGATCCGCTATGCGACGCCGCATATGATCGGGAGGCCGGGCGCATCGTTCATCAACACCGCCAGCGTCGCGGCGCTTGCCGCTGGCTTTTCGCCCACCGCTTATGCGGTGGCAAAGGCTGGTGTGCTCCACCTGTCAAAGGTTGCTGCGACCGACCTTGCCCGACATGAAATCCGCTGCAATGCGATTTGCCCCGGCTTTATCCAGACCAACATTTTTACGTCTGCGTTGGATATCCAGCCTGAAAAAGTCGATCTGGCCAAGCAGATCATCCATGAAATCTCTAACCACAGCCAGCCGGTAAAGCGCGGCGGTCAGCCCGAAGATATTGCCAATATGGTGGCCTTTCTGGCGAGCAAGGAGGCGAGCTTCATTACCGGCGCGCATTTCCTTGTCGACGGTGGCATCACCACCGGGCAACCCCGATCATGGGACAAGGATATACCCGGGATGTTTGAAACGCTGCGCACGTTTGTTGATGCAAATCCGGCATGACATTGCCCCCCGCTGAGCGGCTGCCGCTGCGGATCAAGCTGGGCCACGGATTTGGCTCGGCCGCTTACGGCGTCAAGGACAACGGCTTTGCGACCCTGTTGCTGTTGTTTTACAATCAGGTGATGGGGCTTGATGCCGGAACCGTCGGCCTTGTGCTGCTGGTAGCCCTGCTGCTCGACGCCATTGTTGACCCTATGGTTGGGTATTGGAGCGACAAGACCCATAGTCGCTGGGGAAAACGCCATCCGTGGATGTATGCCGCCATCCTGCCCATGGCCGCAAGCTGGATCATGCTCTGGCACCCGCCGGAAATGGCCAAGGAATGGCTTTACCTCTACCTGCTGCTGTTCGCGTTCCTCATGCGGGCGGCCGTTTCTTGTTACGAAGTGCCCGCTTTGTCCGTGGTTCCGGCGCTGACCGCCGACTATGATGAACGCACTTCGATCACGCGCTGGCGCTTTCTGTTCGCGTGGGGCGGCGGGCTGTTGATGCTGACTTTGGCATTCGGGGTTTTTCTGGTGCCGGGGCCTGGTTATCCGGTCGGGCAATTGAATGTTGCGGGGTATGAACTTTACGGCTTGACCGGCGCGGCGCTCATAATTGTGGCGACATCGGTATCCACGCTCAGCACCCACCGCAGGATTGCCCGACTGCCCGATACCGCGCCGACCCATCTTCCGCTTGGCGAAACATTACGTCAGATCAAACGAACGTTGTCGAACCGCGCCTATTTGATCCTGATGCTCAGTTCAGTTTTTGTGTTTGTCAGTGTCGGGCTCAATTTTTCGGCAACAACATATATGATGACCTATTATTGGGAGATGCCACAAAGCGGATTCCTGATCTATGCGGCCACCTTATTCGTTGGTGTGGTTGGGGCATTCGTGCTGGTTGGTGCTTTGCAATCCCGAATGGAAAAACGCACCGGTGCGGTCACGGCGGGTTGCATTGCGCTGGCGCTTGGAGTTTTCCCATATGCAGCGCGGTTTTTAGGTCTGTTTCCTGAAAACGGCAACCCATTGCTGATCCCTGCATTATTCACGTTTCTAACGCTGGCAAATTCCTTTGCTGTTGCAGCAACGATGCTAGGCCAGTCGATGGCGTCCGACATTGTCGAAGCGTCGCAGCAGGAAACGGGCGAACGGACCGAAGGCCTTTTTTTTGCAGGCTATTTCTTTGTCCAGAAATGCGCGAGCGGCGTTGGCATCTTTCTGACCGGAACGATTATCAGTCTGTCCGGATTTCCTGAAAAGGCGATGCCGGGCGCGGTGGCGTCTCCGATCCTGACCAACGTTGCCCTCTCTTATCTCGGCGTGACGATCATTTGTGCCATTGCTTCCATCACCGCCATATCACGATTCCCGATCACCCGCGCCGACCATGTAGCACGCGTGCGCCAGCTTGCCGTAGCGGAAGCAAAACTATCCGATTGAAGGGCTGGAAATCCGCCACAAAAGCTGACATTGACGTTAAGGTAAAGCAAAGGAACGACTCACATGGACTTCACGCTCAACGAACGCGAAACCTATTGGCGCGACCGCGTCCGCGATTTCATCACTATCAATTTGATCCCGGCGACGCCCACTTTTGTGAAACAGGCCAATGAGGGTGAGCGCTGGAAAGTCATTCCAATCATGGAAGAAATGAAGGCAAAGGCAAAGGCGCAAGGTATCTGGAACCTGTTCATGCCGCCAAGTTCAGGCTTTCCCCATGTTGATGACACGGTCCATCTTGAAGGCCCCGGCCTGACCAATATGGAATATTCGCTGTGTGCCGAAGAAATGGGCCGCTTGGGCTGGTCATCCGAAGTGTTCAACTGTTCCGCGCCAGACACAGGCAATATGGAAGTGTTCAACCGGTACGGCACCCGCGAACAGAAATTGAAATATATGGTGCCGCTGATGAACGGCGAAATCCGGTCGGCATTTTTGATGACCGAACCAGCGGTTGCTTCGTCCGATGCGACCAATATCGAAACCGCAATCCGCCGCGACGGCGATGATTATGTGATCAACGGCACCAAATGGTGGTCATCGGGGGCAGGCGATCCTCGTTGCAAAGTTGCCATCGTCATGGGCAAGACAGATTTTGAGGCAAAGCGCCACGCCCAGCAATCGATGGTGTTGATGGATCTCGATGCGCCGGGCGTTGAAATCCTGCGGCACTTGCCGGTCTTTGGCTATGATGATGCGCCGCACGGCCATATGGAAATCAAGATGACCAACGTCCGGATTCCGGCATCGAACATGTTGCTGGGCGAAGGCCGCGGGTTTGAAATTGCCCAGGGACGTCTGGGGCCGGGCCGCATCCACCACTGCATGCGCACGATTGGCACGGCCGAAGTGGCGCTTGAAAAAATGACCAAGCGGCTGTTGTCGCGGACAGCCTTCGGACGCAAAATTGCCGATTTCTCAGTCTGGGAAGAAAGGGTCGCCCGCGCGCGGATCGACATCGAAATGACGCGTCTTCTCTGTCTGAAGGCCGCGCAGATGATGGACACGGTCGGCAATAAATCGTCGGCGTGTGAAATCGCGATGATTAAGGTTCAGGCGCCAAACATGGCCCTGAAAATCATCGACGATGCCATCCAAGCGCACGGCGCGGCTGGCGTGTCGGAAGATTTCGGTCTGGCCAGCGCTTATGCTCATCAGCGGACATTGCGCCTTGCCGACGGCCCCGATGAAGTCCACTCCCGCGCAATCGCACGGCTTGAATTTGGCAAATATGGGGCGGACGCTGGTCGCGGCATGTCGAGCGGCGATATTGGTGTGTCGCGGTGAAAGCAGCCGTACTGATTGAACCGGGCAGGCCATTGTCCATCGAGGACGTGGTCATATCGAAACCCGGCCCGCGCGAGGTGCTGATCCGCACCGCCGCGTGCGGCCTTTGCCATTCGGACCTGCATTTTATCGAAGGCACCTACCCCCACCCGCTGCCCGCAATTCCCGGGCATGAAGCCGCTGGTATTGTTGAGGCGGTGGGGAGCGAGGTGCGGACAGTGAAGGTCGGCGATGCAGTTGTTACCTGCCTGTCGGCCTTTTGTGGCACCTGCGAATTTTGCGTGACGGGGCGGCTGTCGCTCTGCCTTGGCGCTGCGACCCGGCGGCAAGCAGGAGAGGCGCCGCGCATCACCCGGCCTGACGGATCAACCGTCAATCAGATGCTCAACCTGTCGGCTTATGCCGAACAAATGCTGATCCACGAAAATGCGTGCGTCACCATCAACCCGGATATGCCACTGGACCGTGCGGCTGTCATTGGCTGTGCCGTGACAACCGGTGCTGGGGCGATCTTTAACGCGTGCAAGTTGACGCCGGGTGAAACCGTGGTGGTCATCGGTTGTGGCGGCGTAGGCTTGGCGACGATCAATGCCGCAAAAATTGCCGGTGCAGGCCGGATCATTGCAGCAGACCCGATCCCCGAAAAACGGGCGCTGGCGTTAAAGCTTGGGGCAACCGACGTCATTGACCCAATGGTGGACGGTGCCGCCGCCACGATCATCGACATGACCAAAGGCGGCGTGGACCATGCGATTGAAGCGGTTGGCCGCCCTGCCTCCGCGGCGCTTGCGGTCGCATCATTGCGGCGCGGCGGCACAGCCACAATCCTTGGCATGATGCCGCTGAGTGAACGGGTCAGCCTCGGCGCGTTTGACTTGCTACAAAGCAAGAAACTGCAAGGCGCAATCATGGGCGGCAACCGTTTTCCGGTTGATATTCCGCGCTTGGTTGATTTTTACATGCGCGGCATGCTTGATCTTGACACGATCGTTTCAGAACGAATCTCCCTTGAAAATATCAATGCCGGGTTTGAACAAATGAAAAAGGGCGATGCGGCGCGGTCGGTCATCGTGTTCGATCAGTGACGCTTGACGCACAAACGGCCTTTTCAGGAACCGTTGCGCCCGAAGGTGCCGACAGGATCGATGATGTAAAACTTGCGACATGGATGACAGACAATGTCGCTGGATTCGAAGGCCCTATAGAGGTTTTGAAATTTGCGGGCGGACAATCCAACCCGACCTACCGCTTGAACGCCAAGAGCGGGTCCTACGTTTTGCGGCGCAAGCCCTTTGGTCCGCTTTTGCCTAGCGCGCATGCGGTTGACCGTGAGTATAAGGTGATTGCCGGGCTGCACCCGACAGGGTTTCCGGTTGCCCGGCCTTACGGCCTGTGCACCGATGATGGCGTGATCGGCAGCTGGTTTTACATCATGGCTATGGTCGAAGGCCGGACGATCTGGGACGGGTCTATGCCCGGGTCTAATCCGTCGGAACGCCGCGCAACATATGAAGCGATGATTGATACACTGGCTGCGCTCCACGCGATTGATGTCGAGGCAACTGGGCTGTCCGACTATGGCAAGCCCGGAAATTATTTTGAACGTCAGGTCAGCCGCTGGACAAAGCAATATCGCGCCGCCGAAACAGAGGTTATGCCCGAAATGGAGCGGCTGATCGCATGGCTGCCCAAAACACTGCCCACCCAAGATCGGGTGAGCATCGTCCACGGCGATTACCGGATCGACAATATGATTTTTGCGGCGGGCGAACCTAGGGTAATCGCGGTACTCGATTGGGAATTGGGGACGCTCGGCGATCCGCTCGCGGATTTCACCTATGTCGCTATGGCATGGGTGACGGACAATGGCGGGCGGTCAGGTGTGCAGGATATTGACCGCGCGGCGCTTGGCATTCCCGAACTGGGCGACATGGTGTCGCGCTATTGCCTTGCGACCGGACGCGACGGCATACCCGATTTGAATTGGTATTTTGCGTTCAACTTTTTCCGGCTGGCGGGAATTATCCAAGGGATCAAGAAGCGCGTGATTGAAGGCACGGCATCATCAAGCCATGCCAAGGATATGTCGGAAAGGGTCTATCCGTTGGCCGAGGCGGCTTGGAATTTTGCATTGAAGGCTGGCGCTTAAACGTAATTAGGAGAATATGATGTCGCTATTCGATATGACCGGCAAAGTGGCCGTCATCACCGGTTCTTCACGCGGAATTGGCAAAGCAATTGCCGAGGAAATGGCTGAACACGGCGCCAAGGTCGTAATCTCTAGCCGCAAGGCCGATGCCTGTGATCTGGTCACGGCTGCGATCAACGCCAAATACGGGGCGGGCACGGCCATCACCATCCCCGCCAACATCTCATCAAAGGAAAGCTTGCAGGCGCTTGTCGATCAAACGCGCAAAGCGTTCGGAAAAATTGACGCGCTTGTCTGCAATGCCGCATCAAACCCTTATTATGGCCCGATGGCAGGGATCAGCGACGATCAGTTCAACAAAATCCTGACCAACAATATCATCGCCAATAATTGGCTGGTGTCGATGGTCGCGCCGGAGATGATGGAGCGCGGCGACGGTTCAATCACGATCATTTCGTCCATCGGCGGCATCCGCGCGTCAACGACGCTTGGTGCCTATTGCATATCAAAGGCGGCCGATATGCAGCTCGCCCGCAATCTGGCGCACGAATATGGTCCGGCTGGCGTCCGGGTGAACTGCATCGCGCCGGGCCTGATTAAAACCGATTTTGCTAAGGCTTTGTGGGACAATCCCGACACGCTCAAACGCTCGACGGCAACCGCTGCACTGCGCCGGATTGGCGAGCCGCACGAAATTGCTGGGGCCGCTGTGTTTCTTGCATCGCGCGCCGGAGCATTCACGACAGGCCAGACCATCGTCATCGATGGCGGCGTTACTTCAGGGTAAGGACCAAGAACATGACAGGACAATTGGACGGCAAGGTGGCGATCATTACCGGCGCTGGTTCGGGCATCGGCCGCGCGAGCGCGCTGCTGTTCGCCGCAGAAGGCGCGAAACTGGTGCTGGGCGATAAAACCGAGGCCGTCCATGAAACCGCCGTGATGGTCAAGGCCGGTGGCGGTGAGGCTGTTGCGCTTCAGATTGATGCAGGGCTGGAAGCCGATGTCGAAAAACTCGTCGCGACTGCCCAGTCCGAATTTGGAGGCCTCAATATCGCCTTTGCCAATGCCGGCATATCGGGCGGCATGGCGGGCATATTTGATCTAACTCCCGAAGAATGGACCGAAATTCTGCGTGTCAACCTGATCGGCCCTTGGCTGATGGCAAAACACACGGGCAAGGCGATGGTTGACGGCGGCAAGGGCGGATCAATCATTATGACGGCAAGCGTTGCGGGCATCCGTTCGGGCGCGGGCGGGCCCGCCTATTCGGCGTCAAAAGCCGGGGTCATCAACTTGGCTAAGGTCACAGCACAACAGCTTTCGGCAACCGGAGTGCGTTGCAACGCCATCTGCCCCGGCCTGACCGAAACCGGTATGACGAAACCGACATTTGACTATGCGACGGCAAAAGGCGTGACGGAAAAGATCGGGCGATTGAACCCGCTTCGCCGCGCCGCCCAGCCGTCCGAGCTGGCAAATGTGGCGTTGTTTCTGGCGTCGGATCAAGCAAGCTATGTCAATGGCCAAGCAATTGCGGTCGACGGCGGCCTTTCCTCTTCCCACCCGGTGACGCGCCAGCTCACCGGTCAAACGGCGGTATAGACAATGAAGAAACGTGAACTTGGTGATAGCGGCATCATGGTATCCGAACTCTCACTTGGCAGCTGGCTGACCTACGGCGTTGGCGTACAAGCGGACAAGGCACGCGCCTGCCTCGATCGCGCCTTTGATGTGGGCATCAATTTCATCGACACATCCAATGCTTACGGTCGCGGTGCCGCCGAAACTGTGCTGGGTGAGGCCCTCAAACACCGGCCGCGCGACTCCTATGTGATGGCGACCAAGGTTTTCTTTCCAATGTCAGACACCGACAAAGGCCTGTCGCGCGCGCAGATACTCAAACAGGTCGATGCCTCACTCACCCGGCTCCAGACCGACTATATCGACCTTTATCAATGTCACCGCTACGATCCCGATACGCCGCTTGATGAGACGATGGACGGGCTTTCCGAAATTGTCCGCGCGGGTAAGGTGAGGGCGATCGGCTTTTCCGAATGGTCGCCGCAGCAAATCCGCGACAGCCTCGCCGTCCCAGACAGCGTGAAATTCGTGTCGAGCCAGCCGCAATATTCGTTGCTGTGGCGGCGCCCCGAGAAGGAGGTCATTCCGCTTTGCGCTGGAAACGGCATATCACAGATCGTCTGGTCGCCGCTCGCCCAAGGCCTGCTGACCGGCAAATATAGCCCCGGCGCGCCGCCGCCCGCCGATAGCCGCGCAGCAAGCGAAGAAATGGGTGGATTCATGGGCCGCTGGCTGACGCCAGCATTGCTGGACGCCGTTGAAGCGATCAAGCCACTGGCGGCTGAGGCTGGTTGCAGCCTCGCCCAGTTTGCGCTCGCCTGGGTGCTGCGCGAACCCAATATCGCTAGCGCAATCATCGGGGCCAGCCGACCCGAGCAAGTAAGCGAAAATGCAGCGGCGTCCGGCCTTGTCATTGATCCTGCGCTATTTGCCAAAGCCGAAAGCATTGCTGCGGGAGCGCAAAGCCAATGACCCACCCCGACCCGCGCGAACTTGGCTTCCTTCCCGACCGACTAGAACGGATCAACACGCATATCCAGTCGAAATATCTCGACACCGGCAAGCTTCCCCATGCGGCATTACTGATCGGGCGCGGCGATGAAATAGCTCATCTGTGGAGCTCGGGTGTCAGCACAGACGCCATCTTCCGGATCATGTCGATGACCAAACCGATCACGTCGGTCGCGTTGATGCAGTTGGTTGAACAGGGCCGGATCGCACTGTCCCATCCGGTTGCCAAATACATCCCGGAATTTGCCAATCTTGGCATATTCGAAGCTGGCGGTGGCGGAACGTCGCCATTCCTGACCAGGCCTCTGGCGACGCCGCTACGGATCATCGATCTCCTGCGCCATACGGCTGGTTTCACTTACGGATTTCAGGAACGGACCAATGTCGATGCCGCTTATCGCGCCGCCGAACTGGATGGCTGGGGCAAGCATGACAACGATGGCTTCATCGAAAAACTGTCTAAAATTCCGCTTGAATTTGATCCCGGAACCAGCTGGAATTATTCGGTGGCTACCGATGTCTTGGGCGTCATCATAGCACGGGTTACCGGCCAGACGCTGGGCGAGTATTTCGCCGAACATATTTTTGCCCCGCTTGGCATGGTTGACAGCCACTTTGCCGTTCCAGAGTCCAAGGCGGACCGGATTCCAGAAGCCTATGCGTGGCACCCAAAGACCATCAAGACGCTGAACGACAAGGCTGGCGCCGACAGTGCCTGGGCCAGAACCCATGCGTTCCAGTCCGGCGGCGGCGGACTTGCCTCGACCATAGCGGATTATCACCGATTTTGCCGGATGCTGCTGAACGGTGGCGCGCTTGACGGCGCTCAGATCATAAGCCCGAAAACGCTGGAACTGATGACCGCCAATCACCTTCCTGATGGCAAGGATTTAACCCAAATGTCACAATCCTTGTTCAGCGAGGCGGAAAATGCCGGGATCGGGTTTGGCCTTGGCTTCGCGCGAAACATCAATCCAGCGGCAACAACGCTTGCTGGCTCGGAAGGCGAATTTTTCTGGGGCGGCATGTATTCGACCGGCTTCTTCGTCGACCCCGTCGAAGATATCATCATGATTTTTATGACCCAGCTGCGCCCGTCCAATATCTATCCCGTCCGGCGCGAGATCAAAACAATGCTATACGCGGCGCTGGCCGCCTGAACTTTTGGAGAGAGTGATATGCAATCCGTAACTACAGAGCGCCACGACGATGTCCTCGTCGTCACCGTCAACAACCCGCCGGTCAATGCGCTCAGCTGGCATGTGCGTCAGGGCCTTAAGGACGGATTTACTGAAGGTCTGAATGATCCGTCGATCAAGGCAATGGTCCTGCGCTGTGATGGAACGACGTTCATTGCAGGCGCAGATATCAGTGAATTTGGCAAGCCGCCGCAGGGGCCTGATCTTGGCTCTACGTTGACGGCCATCGAAACCGCGACCAAGCCGATTGTCGCCGCCATTCACGGGACGGCACTTGGTGGCGGCCTCGAAACGGCGCTCGTCTGCCATTACCGAATAGCTGTCCCGTCGGCAAAACTGGGCGTGCCCGAAGTAAAGCTAGGCTTGCTGCCCGGCGCTGGCGGAACGCAGCGTCTGCCTCGCCTCGTCGGCGTTGAAGCAGCCGCAGCCATGTGCTCATCGGGCGATCCGGTGCCAGCCACCAAAGCCTTGGAAATGGGGCTGGTAGATGCGCTGGCCGGGCCAGATAGTCTTGCCGCCGACGCAATCGCCTTTGCGCGGGACATGATCGGCAAGGGACCGCGCCCAACGCGCAACTTGCCGGTCAAGGGGGACGTCGCCGTCATCGAACAGCTAAAGGCTGCGAACGTGCGCAAATGGCGGGGGTTTGAAGCACCCTATGCCAATCTTGCCTGTGTCGAGGCGGCAACCCGTTTGCCCTTCGACGAAGGCATGGCGTTTGAACGCACTGAATTTATGAAACTGATGATGGGCAGCCAATCCGCCGCCCAGCGCCATATGTTCTTTGCCGAACGGCAAGCCGCCAAGATTGACGGCCTGCCCAAGGATACGGTCCTGCGCGACATCAGACACGTCGGCGTCATCGGGGCTGGCACAATGGGCGGCGGTATCACGATGAACTTCCTCGCCGCCGGCATCCCGGTGACCATTGTCGAAATGGCGCAAGATGCGCTTGACCGAGGCGTTGGCATCATCCGCAAGAATTATGAGGCTTCGGCAGCAAAGGGCCGCTTCACGACCGAGAAGGTGGAGGCCATGATGGGCCTGTTGACGCCCAGCCTGTCGATGGACGATCTGGCCGACTGCGACCTTGTGATCGAAGCAATCTACGAAAATATGGACGTGAAGAAAGACGTTTTCGGCAAGCTGGACAAGATTTGCAAGGCGGGTGCCATCCTTGCGTCCAACACATCCTATCTCAACGTCGATGAGATCGCATCGGCAACAGCCCGCCCGCAAGACGTGCTCGGCATGCATTTCTTTTCGCCCGCCAATGTGATGAAATTGCTCGAAGTCGTTCGCGGCGAAAAAACCGCACCCGATGCCCTGGCCACCGCGATGGCGATTGGCAAGAAAATCGGCAAAATTGCTGTGGTCGCAGGCGTCTGCCCGGGATTCATTGGCAATCGGATGCTGTCACAGCGCCAGGCCCCGGCCAACCAATTGCTCCTCGAAGGGGCAACGCCAGCGCAGATTGATAAGGTTCATACCGATTTCGGCATGCCAATGGGGCCGTTCCAGATGAGCGATCTTGCCGGGCTCGATATCGGCTGGCACCGCGATCCCGCGCGGGTAGAAACTTTGCGAGATGCCCTGTGCGCAGCGGGCCATTTCGGCCAGAAGAATGGCAAGGGATTTTACGATTATGACGAAAAGCGGGTCGGCACGCCCAGTGCAGCCGCGCTTGCCATTATCGAGGAATTCCGGTCGACTTCAAACCTGCCGAAACGTGACATTTCGGATCAGGAGATTATCGAACGCACCCTTTATCCAATGGTCAACGAAGGATATCTGATCCTAGAGGAAGGCAAGGCGCAGCGTGCGTCTGATATCGATGTGGTCTGGATCTACGGCTATGGCTGGCCGGTCTATCGCGGCGGGCCAATGTTCTGGGGTGATCTTGAAGGCACCGGAAAAATCGTCGAGGCACTTGAACGCCACGGGGTGAAAGTTGCAGATTCGCTCAAAGCAAAGGCTTGAGCGAATCTGCCCGCCCCCCTAGGACGCGGGTCCGCACCAATTGGAGACTGAAATGAGTGAAGCCATTGCAGCAGACGAACTCCGTCTGCTGATCGAACGCGTTGAGCGCCTTGAAGAAGAAAAGAAGGCCATCGCCGACGATATTCGCGACGTCTATTCCGAAGCCAAATCACGCGGCTATGACGCAAAAATCATGCGCCAGATCGTCCGCCTGCGCAAAATGGAGGCGCATGACCGGCAGGAAATGGAAGCCATATTGGATACGTATAAGGCGGCGTTGGGGCTAGGGTGATCGCCATTCGCGCTGCCAACGGGGACGATGCCGCCACCTGTTGCAAAATCTACGCACCGTTCGTGACGGACAATTGGGTCAGTTTTGAACTGGCTGTGCCGACGCCCGCCGAAATGGCAAAGCGCATTGTTGATTGTCAATCGTCCCACGGCTGGTTGATTGCCGAAATCGATGGGATGATTGCGGGCTATGCCTATGGCTCACCGCACCGGACCCGCCAAGCCTATCAGACGTCATGCGATGTTGCCGTCTATGTTGATCCAAACCACGCCCGAAAAGGCGTTGGCCGCAGTCTATATGCAATGCTTCTTCCCCACTTGCGAGGCCGGGGATTTCACGCAGCCTTTGCTGGGATCGCTTTGCCAAATCCCGGCAGTATCGCCCTGCACGTTTCCTGCGGGTTCACGCCTGTGGGCATTTACCGAGAAGTCGGCTGGAAAATGGGCGGCTGGCGCGATGTGGGCTGGTGGCAAACCTTGCTCTAACCCATCGGCTTGGGCTAAAGCGCGCCATCACTTCTTAGATCATTCCAAGGTTCCCATGGCAGGCCATTCCAAATATAAAAATATCATGTACCGCAAGGGCGCGCAGGACAAAAAACGTTCGGCGGCCTTTTCAAAACTGTCGCGCGAAATCACCGTCGCCGCGAAAATGGGTCTGCCCGATATTGACGCCAATGCCCGTTTGCGCGCCGCCGTGATGGCCGCGCGCGCGCAATCAATGCCAAAGGATAATATCCAGCGCGCGATCGACAAGGCGTCGGGCAGCGACACAGAAAATTACGAGGAAATCCGCTATGAGGGCTTTGGCCCCGCCGGTATTTCGCTCATCGTCGAGGCGCTCACCGACAATCGCAACCGCACAGCGACCAATGTTCGCACTGCTTTTTCCAAGAATGGCGGCAATCTGGGCATGGCGGGATCGGTCAGCCACGCCTTTGACCGGCTTGGCCTTATTTCCTACGGCGCCAAGGCGGGGGATGCCGACACATTTTTTGAGGCCGCACTGGAAGCCGGTGCCGAAGATGTCCTCTCCACTGACGACGGGCATGACGTCTGGACCTCGGTCGAAAATCTTCACCCTATTGCCAAGGCGCTGGAAGCGGCGCTCGGCGAACCCGAAGGCGTCAAACTCGCTTGGCGGCCGCAAACCGAAATTAGCGTTGGTGACGCGGATGCCGCAACATTACTGAAGCTGATCGATACGCTTGATGATGATGATGATGTGCAGATGGTCTGGGGCAATTATGACATTCCTGATGACGTGCTGGAGCGGTTGGGCTGATCATCATCGGCCTTGACCCCGGGTTGGGCACAACCGGATGGGGCGTGATTGCAGCGGACGGCAACCGGCTTTCTCATATTGCCAATGGCCAGATTACCACCGACCCGAAAGCGGGTCTGCCCCAAAGACTTGTCACCCTCGATAGCGCATTGTCCGACCTTTTTTTGGAACATCACCCTGACAGCGCGGCGGTGGAAGAGGTGTTCGTCAACTCCAACCCGCAATCAACGCTCAAGCTGGGGCAAGCGCGCGGCGTCTGTCTGCTGGCGGCCGCGCGCGGCGGAATGCCCGTCGCTGAATATGCGACCCGGCTCGTCAAGAAATCTATCACCGGCGTCGGGGCAGCTGAAAAAGCGCAAATACAGGCGATGATCAAAATCCTGTTGCCCGGCGCGAAGCTGGCGGGGGCCGACGCGGCGGACGCGCTTGCAGTCGCGATTTGCCATGCACACCACGGCGCGGGTAGGGTCAGAACATGATTGCCCGCCTCACCGGAACGCTTGCCGAAATCCACGCCGACCACGCTGTGCTCGATGTCGGCGGCGTCGGCTATCTGGTGCTCGCCTCTACCCGCACCCTGTCAGCAATCGGCCCGGTTGGCGGGCAGGTGATGGTCTTTACCGAATTGCAGGTCCGCGAAGATTCGATGACCCTGTTCGGCTTTGGCAGTGCGGGTGAACGCGATTGGTTCCGCCTGCTGACCGGCGTTCAGGGCGTTGGCGGTAAGGTTGCGCTCAACATCCTCTCCGCGCTCGACGCCGACACGCTTTCTCGCGCAGTGGCCGCGCAGGACAAGGAGGCAGTCACCCGCGCCAATGGCGTCGGCCCCAAACTCGCCGAACGGATCGTTCGGGAGTTGAAGGATAAAGTCGGCGGCGTGGCGCTCGGGGTCGCGGGCGCGGTGCCTTTGGCAATGGGCGGATTTGCGGCCGACGCTGTTTCTGCGCTCGGTAATCTTGGGTTCAAGCCTATGGAGGCGGGCGCCGCCGTCGCCTCAGCCGAGGCTGAACTAGGCAGCGTTGCAACGCTCGACGCGCTTGTGCGGCTGGCACTCAAGAAGGCGGCGCGGTGACTGACGACCGCCTCACAACCTCGTCCCGTCGCCCGGAAGACGTTGACGCCGCGCTCCGCCCGAAAACACTCGACGAATTTGTCGGGCAGCGCGCCGCGCGCGAAAATCTGCGTGTGTTTATCGAGGCCGCTAAGCAGCGCGGCGATGCACTGGATCATGTGCTGTTCTTCGGCCCGCCGGGACTTGGCAAGACGACGCTGGCCCAGATTGTCGCCCGCGAAATGGGGGTTGGGTTTCGCGCCACGTCCGGCCCGGTCATTGCCAAATCTGGCGATCTGGCGGCACTCCTCACCAATCTGGAGGACGGCGACGTCCTGTTCATTGACGAGATTCACCGGCTGGCCCCGGCGGTTGAGGAAATTCTCTACCCTGCAATGGAGGATCGTGCGCTTGATCTGATGATCGGCGAAGGGCCGTCGGCCCGGTCGGTGCGGATTGATTTACCCAAATTTACGCTTGTCGGGGCGACAACGCGGCAGGGTCTGCTCACCACTCCGCTGCGCGACCGGTTCGGCATTCCGGTCCGGCTGAATTTCTACACTGTGGGCGAACTGGAACAAGTGATCCGCCGGGCCGCCGGGCTGCTCGACCTTGAGATTGCGGACGGCGGCGCGGCGGAAATCGCCAAACGCGCGCGCGGCACGCCGCGTATCGCCGGGAGATTGCTGCGCCGGGTTCGCGATTTTGCGGGCGTTGCAGGGGAGGCCATCGTTACGCGGAAGATCGCGGACGCCGCGCTCAACCGGCTTGAGGTCGATGCGCTTGGCCTTGACGCGATGGACCGCCGCTATCTGATGATGATCGCGGATATCTACCAGGGCGGACCTGTAGGCGTCGAGGCGCTTGCGGCCGGGCTTTCTGAACCGCGCGATACGATCGAGGATGTCGTCGAACCCTATCTGCTCCAGCTTGGCCTCATCGCTCGCACCGCACGGGGGCGCGCGCTCAATGGGCCGGGGTGGAAGCATCTGGGCCTTAATCCTCCGGCCGGATCACAAGACACGCTGTTCGATGGCTGACACCCCCACCGCTGGCCGCTTCGTCGGGCGGGCGCACCAACTTGCGCTGCGCATCTATTTTGAGGACACCGATTTTTCTGGACTGGTTTATCACGCCAATTATCTGCGTTATATGGAGCGGGCGCGGTCGGATATGCTGCGCTGTGCCGGGATTGACCAGAAGGAAGCGTTCGAGGGCGGCGAAGGCGTTTATGCGGTATCCGAATTGACAATAAAATATCGCAAGCCCGCGCGATTTGACGATGCGCTGCTGATCGTCTCAACGGTGGAACAGGTCCGCGCCGCCAGCTGCGTGATTCATCAACGAGTCATGTTGGGAGGTGAAATACTCACCGATGCCCGCGTGACTGCGGCCTTCCTCTCGCCGCAAGGTCGCCCGAAACGGCAAC
>JANNWX010000114.1:0-9365 GCA_031409315.1 Sphingomonadales bacterium
GATAGCCGGAGAGGAGCCGATCCGCCGCGAGGGCGGTCCGTGCCGAGGGGCGCGGGCGAGATTGACGAGCGACAGTGTTTTGAAACTTGTACCTGCGGCGTCAAAATTGGCGGCAACCATCAGTTCTGGGAACAACGGGGAGGCCATCAACAGTGCTGATCCGTCGCCTTGCGCAATGGCGCCCACCGGGGTTAACGAAGCGCGGACGGGGGTTGGAAGGTTGGCAGCGGCTCCGATGCTGGCATCGCCTTTCACCAGCGACGCGTGCAGTGACGCATAGGATTTTGCCCGCTCGTTATCGCGCTTCCATCCAGCAAGCGTGCCGAGCCATTGACCGGCGCGGGTATAAACCGCCGCGCTGTCTTCCTGCTGGGTTGCGGCGAGCGCGATAAACAGATCGTCCGCGCTGCTACTGTCGGTCATTGCCACGAAGCGGTTAAGCCCACCGATATGTGCGGCCCCCAGCGCCGCAAGTGTCGATCCGCTTGCCGTCGTCCAATCTCCTGCTTCATCCACGCTGCGTAGCCGCGAACCCGGGATGAGTGCGGCGTTGATTACCCGCCACTCTCCAGCGGCGCGTGCCCAGCCAAGCAGCAGCCATGCATCACCAACGCTATGGTATAACGCGGTGATCGGCCCCGCCGCGAGATTGCCGACGCGCACCGACGCGCTTCGCATCAACCACGCCAATTCGACCGGCTTGTCGATCGCATCGGGGCCAAGTGCTGCCTGCAATGCCGCGCGCTCGTCAGGAGTTAATGTTGTCCACGCGGTTTCGGGGTTGAGGACAAAGGCTGCGCGCAACGTGTCGGTTGCCGCCGCCAGTTGTCGTGTCTGACCGGTGAGCGCGGTGTCGTCGTCGAACTTGCCCGCGACAACCAGATCTTCTGCGGTAAAGCCGGTCCCGGCATATGACGGCACGGCGCCGAACAATAACGTAAATAAGAATAATGGCTTCAGCGTCATTGCACGGCCTCCAGACTGGAAACAAACACCGCTCGGTCACGTGCGGTTAGGGTCAGACGGTGGGTTGGGGCGGCGCCTTCTGGGCCAACCAGCCAGATCGCCGCCACCGGTCCAGGCACTGTCGTCGCACCGCCCAATGCGCTGACCAGCCGTTGATCAGCGGCCAGCCTGTTGGCAAAATTCTGTCGCGCGCTGCGCCACGCATTGGAATCCAGATTGCCGTCGGTGAACGGCTTTGGATCGATCAGTGCGGCAATAATTGTGGCATCGCCTGCCGCCAGCGCCCCGACGAACCGCAAAGCGGTCGCTTGGGTTAGCTTGGCGAGATTGCCGCCGCCAAAGCGCCGCAATTCGACCACGACCGGGTCAGAGAGATAGGCGCGGCGGATATCTTCGGCGGGCACGGGGGCCGGGGCCTGAACATTGACGCCGACGGTTTCCAGCCGCCCCCAGAAACGTTGTCGTTTCTGCCGTGCGATGATCGGTTCGAGCAATGGCAATGCCGCCTCTGCCATGTCTGGTGAAAGCGTGCGGGCCAGCTTTGCTGCGTCAAACAAGAAGCGCTCGGTCAGCCCGCTTTCTATCGGCGTGACCAGCACCTCACCGGCATGCGCAGTTTGATTGCCCGTTCGGATATCCCCCGCCAACACCGACACAGATGCAAATTCGGACGACAGCGCCGGATGGATCGTTGCTCCGCTCGTGGATGAATAGCTGGTTCCGTTGATCTGAACGGTGGCACCCGGCGCTATCACCTCGGCGTGGGCGGGCCCTGCGAGCAGCATTGTCGCAGTAGTGACTGCCAGACCCGTATTGGCAAGCGCCAGTGCGATGATGTGATGCGTGTGATAATCCTGACCCATGACCCTAGCCCTCTTCTCCGCCGCCCACACCTGCCCATAAGTGGACGTAGCGGTGTGCGTATTTACACTTCAGGTTAGCATTTGATGGCCGCGCCAATAACTCCCGCAATCGGGAGGTTTATGATTTTGCTTTGGCAGTTTTGCGTGACTTGACACTTGAGGACTGCGGCAAAATGTGTAGTCTGGTTCAGATCGCACCGGAGGATGGTTTATGCTGCAACAGGTCATGGACATTGTTGGATCCACGCTGGCGAAGACAACGCCGGTCGCTGCGACGCAAGCCTTTTACGATGCGCTATTGCCATTGGGCGCAACTTATTGTCAGACACGATATTATCGCCGCCCGTCCGCCCCGCTGACCTCGGAAAGCCATTTCGCCGCTGGCGGCGTCATCGCGCGGATAGCCCGTGATGGCTGGATGGGATCTGGCGCGTTCAACTATGTCTGTTTCGAACAGAACCCCTTACTGGGCGCGATCCGCGAAGGCCTGACCCGCTACCGCTTCAGTGACTTTGCCCCACATGATGACCGCAGCTTTGGAACCTATTGGGATGCTCTGGGGGAGTGCGGGATTGGCGAAGCGATCTGCGCCACGTCTTATGGTGCCGACCGCGCGATCGCATCGGTGCACTTAGGTTTTGGTCGGCGAGGTTTTACCCACGATGAAGTGCAGGGGATTTCTCTGGCAGGGGTGATGCTGACTGAACATCTGATGAACCTGAGCGGACAGTTATCACCAGATCCGGTGCGCCTGACGCGGCGCGAACGCGATTGCCTAGCGTTTGTGGCAGATGGCAAGGGCGACCTCGAAATCGCTGCGATCATGAACATCTCTGCCGCCACTGTAAGGTTTCACGTCGACAATTCCCGCAGGAAACTGGGCGCGACCAATCGGGCGCAGGCTGTGGCTCGTATGGCCAGTCTGCGGATGATTTAGAGTCCTTCTAGGAAGGTGGACATGCCGATGCATGACTATCTGACTGGAAGATATGGTCAGGCCAGAATCATGCTTCGAAGCGACCTGTCAAAGCCTTCGGTGTCCATGGGGATGCCGTCGGGGGTCAGGAAATAGCCATTGTGGAACAGGCCGGGTGTCCTTGTGACGCCCAACAAGCGACCTGCAATAAGATCGCTGCGCACCGCCGACCATTTCGTCATGTTCGCCCAAGCGGCTTCAACCAACGCCTGCGTGCCGCCAACTGATTTTGCGATCTCGATAATTTTTGCATTGGTCAGGACGGTGAACGCCAATACCGCAACGTGGAGGCCGGGATCGGGCGGGTGCTGCGTTGTCGCTAGCTTGGTTGCGATCAGGCCGGTTCTGTGGGCGATCATCAGACCAGCCAGCGTCCACTTTACAAGAGCGCGCCGATTGCCCATCTTCACGTCCTTTCGTCGGTGATTTTCGATCAGGAGCAGAGTGCAATGACGAACACGGAAACAATAAGGCTTCAAGCCGTTTTCCGCCCTTGGCCATTAGCCTTAGTCTTAGCTTGCTCAGCATTGGCGACGCCATCTGTTGGGTTGGCACAAGCGTCTGCCGGTCAATGGCATGATGAAGGAAAGACAATTTTCAGGACTCTGATTGAGATACCGTCGGTCACCGACCGTACCGAGGACGTGAAAAAGACGGTCACATATCTGAAGGCCAGATTTGAGGCGGGCGGGATCAGCGATGTGGTTGTCAAAGACCATGACGGCACGCAGTCGATGATTGTCCGTTGGAAAGCGGGCGGTAAGCCGAGCAAAAAGCCGATCCTGCTCTTGGGCCATCTCGATGTGGTTGATGCCAAGCGCGATGATTGGCCGCGCGATCCGTTTCTCATGGAGGAAAAGGCCGGATATTATTACGGGCGCGGCGCGATCGACATGAAGAACGGGATCGCCGCGATCACCAATGCCCTGCTGTGGCTGAAAGCCGAAGGGTTCAAGCCAAAACGCGACATCATTGTGCTGTTTACCGGCGACGAGGAAACCGGTGGTAACGGCGCGGCGCGGGCATCGACGGAGTGGCGGGCGCTGGTTGATGCGGACTATGCTCTCAATGCCGATGCGGGCGGCGGGGCATTCCTGAAAGACGGAACATTGATGGGGTTCGGCCTGCAAACGTCAGAGAAAATGTATCAGGATTTCACCTTCACTGTCCGCAACCCGGGTGGCCATAGTTCACGGCCACGGCCAGACAATGCGATTTATGAATTGTCTTCGGCGTTAAAGGCGCTTGAGGCGCACCGCTTTGTACCTGCGTTTACCGAAACGACCCGCGCCTATCTCTCTCTTCGGCAGAAACGCGAAGCCGGGGCGTTGGGCGATGCGATGCGACGTTGGCTTGCTGATGAGAAAGACGGTGCGGCGGCCGATGCGATTGAAGCGGACCCGTCTGAGATTGGCACGACCCGCACCCGCTGCGTTGCGACGCGGCTTGAGGGTGGGCACGCGAATAATGCTCTGCCCGCCTTGGCGCGTGCGACGGTCAATTGCCGGATATTGCCCGGGGTTACCGCCGAAGCCGTTATGGCTGAATTGCAAGGCGTTGTCGGCAAAGGTGTAACCGTTGAACCGATCGATTTGGCACGGCCAAGCCCGCCGTCCCCGCTCCGCCCCGATGTAGTCAAAGCCTATACGGATTCGATCCACAAGCGCCATCCCGGGGCGGATATCGTGCCGCAAATGTCGCAAGGCGCGACCGACGGACTTTCGTTCCGCTCCACGGGCATGCCGGTTTACGGCGTTAGCGGGGCCTGGATCGTTATCCCGGAAGATGAGCGGGCCCACGGGCGGGATGAGCGTATCCCGATCAAGGCCTTTCACGAAGATCTCGACCATTGGCATGATCTGGTGAAGGCGCTCGCGGGTTAGGCTTTAACGCTAGGCCGCCTCCTTTTGCAGAATTCGGTCGAAAATCCGACCGAACGTCTCGGCGTCCTGCGCGCCGGGGATCATATATTTGCCGTTGATGATGAAGGCCGGAACGCCCGTTACGTTCTGGTCGATCCAATGTTCCATTTCAGCCGATACCTGATCAGCGTAGCTGCCAGCATCAAGGTGTGAACGTGCCAGGGCGGGATCAAGGCCGACGCTGCCTGCAATTTCGACCAGAATGTCACTATCGGAAATGTTGCGCTGCCCGGTGAAATAGGCTTTGAAAAGGGCCAGCTTTAGCGCGGTCTGTTTGCCCTGTTCGTCGGCCCATGTCAGCAATTGGTGCGCCTTGTGTGTGCTGTAGATGCGACTGGTGTCAGAATAGCGGAAATCGATGCCCAGCGCCGCGCCGGTTTCGACAATGCATTGGCGGTTGGCTTGCCCCTGTTCAGGCGATGCGCCGTACCTGTCACGCAGATGGTCCGCCGTCGACTTGCCCTCTGGCGGCATATCGGGAACGAGTTCGAACGGATGCCAGCGGATGTCGATTTCGGCGCGGTCGCCCAGATCGGCGATGGCGCGCTGCAACTGGGCGTAGCCGATGGCGCACCACGGGCAGACGACGTCGGAAACAATGTCGATTTTCAGCGTGGGAATCATCGGAATCATCGCCTGTGAAATTGTTAGGCCCGATGTTGGCGAAGTTGCCGCGCAACGTCAAAAGCAAAGTGTCAACATTGCCTTTAATGCTATTGCGAATGATATGCAGAAAAAGTCTGCACTTTGGACGTTTATTCGGTTGTCGCGTGCGCGGAATCGGCCTAAACGCCTCTCAATTCCATGAATCCCTGACGGAAGGACAAGACCCACATGGCACGCAAAAAAATCGCGCTGATCGGCGCTGGTATGATCGGTGGCACGCTCGCCCACCTCGCAGCGGCAAAGGAACTGGGCGATATCATCCTGTTCGATATTGCCGATGGTATTCCGCAGGGCAAGGCGCTTGATCTGGCGCAGGCGGGCCCCGTCGAAGGCTTCGACGTCAATTTGAAGGGCACGTCATCTTACAAGGACATCAAGGGCGCTGACGTGTGCATCGTTACCGCAGGTGTGCCGCGCAAAGCCGGGATGAGCCGCGATGATCTGCTCAGCATCAATTTGAAGGTGATGAAGGCGGTTGGCGAGGGCATCAAGAAATATGCCCCCAAGGCGTTCGTGATCTGCATCACCAACCCGCTCGACGCGATGGTTTGGGCGCTGCGTGAATTTTCGGGGCTTCCGGCGAACATGGTCGTGGGCATGGCAGGCGTGCTTGATAGCGCGCGGTTCCGGCATTTCTTGGCGGAAGAATTCAAGGTGTCAGTCCGCGATGTGACTGCGTTTGTTTTGGGCGGGCACGGCGACACGATGGTGCCGGTGGTGGAATATTCCACGGTCGCGGGCATCCCGATCCCTGACCTCATCAAAATGGGCTGGTCCACCAAGGAGCGCATCGACGCGATTGTCGCCCGCACCCGCAGCGGCGGCGGAGAGATTGTCGGGTTGCTCAAAACTGGCTCGGCCTTCTACGCGCCCGCGACGTCCGCGATTGAAATGGCGCAATCCTATCTTGGCGACCAAAAACGCCTCCTCCCCTGTGCGGCCAACCTGACCGGGCAGTACGGCGTCAAGAACCTCTATGTCGGCGTGCCGGTCATCATCGGCGCGGGCGGCGTGGAGCGGATCGTCGAGATCGAGCTCAAAAAGGGTGCGCAGAAGAATTTCACCGTGTCTGTCGATGCGGTGAAGGAGCTTCTGGTGGCGTGTAAGAAGATTGATCCCTCGCTAAAATAGCCTCGGCCAAAGGGAGAGCCTGCAATGGGTCTTTACGTCAGCACAATGCGAGAGCTCCCAACCGGAGATCGAAGCCTGTATATCTACCTGCTCGATTATGGATGGCCCACGGATGCATACGAAAAGCTTTTTCGAGACAATTTTGGGCATCTTTCTGCCCGAGCGTCTCAAACTGGTGCGGTTGTCGTAATGAGCGGTCAAGGCGTCCACTTTGCAAACGAAGTTCTCAGTTGGCACCAAATTTGCGGCCGTGATGCAACCGACATTCTGCCCGCAATTTTGATCACGCACACTCATCCGAAATACTTTGCCGCTCACGATTTTTCATCGAGCGATTTAAACACTGAGGACGCTGAGGGTCTGGGCGACATTGCTTTAATTCCTCTCAAGGCGGCCTGCACGACTCCAGATGATTTCCTTAGGATAATCGGGTCGATTTTCGATGATCTCGATAAGGGCCTGACCCTAAGGAATTTTAGGGCCGAAAAATTCGATGCGTTGAAGGAAGGTGAGCCATCGCGAATGCGATCGTTGGCGGAAAGAGTTGGGAAAGCAGTGATGCTCCAACCCAATGTTGGTGGGATCGGCGTCAATTTGAAATTACTTTTTGGAGCACAATGAATGAGCATCCAGGTCAACAAACACACCCGCGTCATCATCCAAGGCATGACCGGCGAAACCAGCACCGCTCGTTCGGCTCCGGCGCGTTGACATGGATCGGGCTCAAGCAAGAATTGGAATGCGATAGTGGCAACATTACGCTTGTCGTTCCCAGATGCGCTCTTTGATCGCTACGAGCAATTGATGCGAAGGCGGGGCAAGACGGTTGAGGACGGCTGCCGCGAGTATCTCGCTACTTTCATGATCCCAGATGAGCGCGCGCGGCAGGACGCGCAGTTGCGGATCATCAGTGGACTCCCTCCTACGTCTCAACTCATCGATTTAATTTCGCAAACTTTCCCAAACGAAATCAGAGCAGGAAACTGAATGTCCATCCTCGTCAACAAACACACGAAGGTCATCACCCAAGGGATGACCGGCGAAACCGGCACTTTCCATACGGAGCAGGCGCTGGCATACGGCACGCAGATGGTGGGCGGGGTGACGCCTGGCAAAGGTGGTTCCACGCATATCGGCCTGCCGGTGTTCAACACGGTTGCCCAAGCGGTGGCGAAAACCGGTGCAGATGCCAGCGTCGTCTACGTCCCGCCGCCCTTTGCAGCGGATTCGATCCTTGAAGCGATTGACGCCGAGGTTCCTCTGATCGTGTGCATCACCGAAGGCATTCCGGTGCTCGATATGGTCAAGGTCAAGCGCGCGCTTTCCGGCTCGAAGTCCCGCTTGATCGGGCCAAATTGCCCGGGCGTGTTGACGCCCAATGAGTGTAAGATCGGGATTATGCCGGGTGGCATCTTCTCGGCTGGCTCGGTTGGCGTTGTCTCGCGCTCCGGCACGCTGACATCTGAAGCGGTGTTCCAGACGACGGCGGAGGGGCTGGGCCAGTCGACCGCGGTCGGCATTGGCGGCGATCCGGTGAACGGGACCAACTTCATCGACTGCCTCGAACTGTTCCTTGGCGATGATGCGACCACGTCGATGATTATGATCGGCGAGATTGGCGGCTCGGCGGAAGAGGAAGCCGCACAATTCCTGATCGATGAAGCCAAGCGCGGGCGCAAGAAACCAATGGTCGGCTTTATCGCCGGGCTGACTGCTCCTCCCGGTCGGCGGATGGGCCATGCCGGGGCGATTGTGTCGGGCGGAAAGGGCGGCGCGGAGGACAAAATCGCGGCGATGGAAGCGGCGGGTATCAAGGTGTCGCCCTCCCCATCCGAGCTTGGCACAACACTTGCTGCGCTTTTGAATGGGTAACCGTTCTCTTACGAAGGCGGCCGTGGAGTAGAAAATGGGTTTTGAGCAACATGATTTCGAAGCTGAACAGGGGCCAAGCTGGGCGCGGCCCAACTGGCCGCTGTTCGATACCGACGGGCTGACAGCCGCACTCGACCCGACGCAGATGGCGATTGAGATTAAGGCGGAGGCGGCAAAGGCCGGAAAGCCGCTGGATGAAACTGCGGTCGTGCTTGCAGCGGGCGATTCTATCCGGGCGATGATGCTGATCCGCACCTACCGTGTGCGCGGGCATCTGGCGGCGAACCTTGATCCGCTTGGCCTGACCAAGCAGGATATTCCGCCTGACCTGACGCCGGAATATCACGGCTTCTCAGGCGCAGCACTTGATAAGCCGGTTTATGCGGGCGGGACACTGGGGCTTGAATGGACAACAGTCCGTGAACTGGTGGATGTGCTGCGCGCCAATTATTGCGGGCCAGTGGGCCTGGAATATATGCACATTTCAGACGTTGAGGAACGGCGGTTCTTGCAAGAGCGGATGGAAGGCAAGGATAAGGCCATCCAGTTCAGCCCGGAAGGCAAGAAAGCCATTCTCGCCAAGGTGATTGAGGCGGAGCAATACGAAAAATTCCTTGGCCGCAAATATGTTGGCACCAAACGCTTTGGCCTTGACGGAGGCGAGGCGATGATCCCTGCACTAGAAGCGGTGATCAAATATGGCGGGACGCTGGGGGTGCGCGAAATCGTGGTCGGGATGCCGCACCGGGGCCGCCTTAACGTCCTCGCCAATGTGATGGCCAAGCCGTACCGCGTGATATTCCACGAATTTTCAGGCGGATCATCCAACCCTGATCATGTCGGTGGATCAGGCGATGTCAAATATCATTTGGGCACCAGCACCGATCGCGAATTCGACGGAATCAAGGTGCATATGTCGCTTGCGCCAAATCCTTCGCATTTGGAGGCGGTTGATCCTGTTGTTCTGGG
>JANNWX010000115.1:0-11534 GCA_031409315.1 Sphingomonadales bacterium
GCTAGACGAAGGGGCCAATCTCTTGGCGAGCCGCGCCATTAGGGAAACGGATGGGCGCGGTCAAGGCTCGTTATCGGCCCATGCCGCGTCATCTATGTGAAGCTCGGCGGCTGGCCGCGCGCCCCAATCATCGATTTTAACGCGCCCGGCGACCCAGAGCTTGCGATCGCGCGGGGCGTGAAGCAGCATTTGGCCCAGTTCGGTTTCGCCCTGACGGAACGCCACGCATTTTAAGCTGCGCCCATCATCGCCCGCCATGATCGCCCGGACATGATTGGTGCCGACGATATCGGCCTTTACCACGCGCATCGGACCAGCGGCAATGCGAGGCGCGGGCCAGCCCATGCCGTAGGGGCCACCCGTCTCTAACGCCTCAACAAAAACAGGCGTCACTCCGCCCGTTGCAACCACAGCGTCGAGGAGCAACGCCCGGTCTTCGCCTGCCTTTGCGACATCGACGCCCAGCCGTGTGTCCAGAAAATCTGTCAGCGCATCGACCCTGTCGGCCATGATCGTCATGCCAGCCGCCATCGCATGTCCGCCCCCCGCGACGAGAAGGCCCATATCCTTGGCAGCAAGAATGGCCGCACCCAAATCAACCCCGGCAACCGAACGGCCCGATCCCTTGCCAATACCGTCACCTTCAACCGCAATAACTATGGCTGGCCGCCCGTATTTTTCTTTCAGGCGCCCAGCAACAATGCCGATCACGCCGGGATGCCAGCCCTGCCCGCTGACAACGACGACCGCACGGTTACCCTGGCTTGCCGCAAGAACATCTGCTTCTTCCTGGACAATTGATTCGATCACGCGTCGTTCGTTATTCAATTGGTCAAGCTCGGCGGCGATGTCGCGTGCCTCCTGTGGGTCATCCGTGGTCAACAGGCGAACACCGAGGTCAGATTTACCGACCCGCCCACCAGCGTTGATGCGGGGCCCAAGTGCAAAACCAAGATCAGAACAGATCGGGGAGCGCGTCAGTCGAGACGCGGTAATCAAAGCATCAAGGCCGACATTGCGCCGCCCGGCCATCACCTTGAGCCCTTGTGCGACAAAGGCCCGGTTAAGCCCGCGAAGCGAAGCGACATCGGCGACCGTGCCGAGCGCGACAATATCCAGCAGGTCGAGAAGATCGGGTTCTGCGCGGGTTTCAAAGTAACCGTCGACACGCAAGATACGGAGCAAGGCCGCGCCGAGCAGCCAAGCGACGCCCACTGCCGCCAGATGGCCGTGCGCTGCGCCTGCAGGCGTTTCATCCAGCCGATTGGGGTTTACCAAGGCAAAGGCCTCTGGCAGCGCGCTTGCACATTTGTGGTGGTCTACAACAACCACATCAACCCCAGCAGCCTTCGCCATCGCCAAAGCCTCAAACGCTTGCGCGCCGCAATCAACGGTGATGATCAGCTGTGCACCGCGTTTGGCGATAGCGACCAGCGCCTCGCCCGATGGACCGTAACCCTCCATCAACCGATCCGGAATATAAGCGTCAGGTTGCAGGCCAAGATCGCGCAACAGCCGGATCAGCAAGGCCGCCGACGTTGCGCCGTCCACGTCATAATCACCAAAGACAGTCACAGACTCGCCTGCCAGCACCGCTTGTTTCAACCGGAGTGCCGCCCGGTCCATATCCTGAAAAACCGATGGGTCGGGCATGAAGGCCCGGATCGTCGGCTGGCGATAGGCCGCAAGTTCACCGTGTGAGCAGCCGCGCGCCAAAAGCAATTTGGTGACAAGATCGTCGGTTTCAAACCCTCCGTTCGGACCATCAAAAGCCGTGCCGCGCCAGCGCCATTGCTGACCGGTAATCGAACGGGTGAAGGGCAGTAGCGGGGTCACTGCTGGTCCTTGGGCTTTTCGGCACTGGGGGCAACGGACATACCATTCTTGTCGATCTTTAGGTTGACCGGCACCCCGCCGATATCAGTTGAAAGGATGACGCTGCTATCATTGCCAAGCTGGATATTATTGTTTTCCACATCAGCAGGAACAAGGATTTCGGCGGGCGTATCTGGCTTTGGCGCAGGGCTTGGCGGGGCCGCTCCCTTCACGGCCCGCGCCATGAAATCCCGCCAGATCCGGGCTGGCACACCGCCACCAGCAATCCCGCGCAGCGACCGGTTATCATCATTGCCAACCCAGACGCCAACCACCAGGTCACCCGCAAATCCCACGAATAGCGCGTCACGATTGTCTTGGCTGGTCCCCGTCTTGCCATAAGCCTTGATACCAAGGCTGGCGGCATGGCCGGTGCCTTGCGCTACATTTGCCGACAGCAGGTCAAGCAACATGGCGTGGGTTTCTTCATCAAAACGCCGTCGCGGATTGAGTATCCGGGCAAAGAATCCTGGTTCATCCTCTGCGATGGCGCGGGCTTTTACCGGCCAGCGATTGCCCGCAACCGCGCCGTATGCTGCCGTTAGCTCAAGTAGGGTCACACCCGATGATCCCAGTGCCAAGCTCGGGTCCGCCGTTAAGGGGCTTGTAATCCCCAGATCACGCGCAGCCTTGACCACCGGGTCGCCGCCCAATTGCTGATATAATCTAACCGCCGCAACATTGCTTGACCGGGCAAAGGCCTGCCGCAGCGTGATCATTCCACGATAACGCTCGTTGCTATTTTTCGGCTGGTAACTGCCGGTTTTAATCGGGCTGTCATCGATCATTGATTCCGGGGTCATGCCACTGCGCAGTGCGGCCAGATAGACGAAGAGTTTGAAGGTAGATCCCGGTTGGCGGCGCGCCTGGGTAGCACGGTTGAACGGGGATTTATCATAACTGCGTCCGCCAATCATGGCGACAACTTCCCCATTGGGGCGCATCGCAACCAGCGCAACCTGTGCGTCACCGAGCGCCGCGTTGGCCACGGCTGCCCGGGCGATTTTTTGCAACCGGGCGTCCAGCGTGGTCCGGATGCGTTCATCACCATACGATTCCTCAGCTAAATCGCGCGCCTTGGGCATGGCCCAATCTGCAAAATAGGTGCCTGTTGGCAAGTCTGGGCGGATACGAACGTCAATCTGCGCGGGCGATGCCGCATCGCGTTTTGCAGGCGACATGAATTTCGCGTCGACCATCGCGTTAAGAACAAGCCGCGCGCGCGCCCTTGCCGCCTTGAGATTCTTGGTCGGGGCAAGCCGTGACGGTGCCTGAACAAGCCCTGCCAACATCGCTGCCTGCGGCAAGGTCAACCGTTCGGGCTGACGATAGAAATAATGAAGCGAGGCCGCACGCAGTCCGTATACATTATCGCCGAAATAGACGTTCGACAGATAGCGTTCGAGAATTTCGTCCTTGGTCAGCCACCCCTCTAGCCAGAAAGCAATCAGCATTTCACGCGCTTTGCGGGTCAGACTGCGTTCGGGCGTCAGAAAGGTGATCTTCGCCAATTGTTGGGTGATCGTGCTGCCGCCCTGGGTTCCGCCCGACCCCAAATTGTTCCACGCCGCCCGCGCCAGCCCGCGCGGATCAACCCCAAGATGCCGATAGAACCGCCGGTCTTCGATCGCCAGAAATGCATTTTTGACATGGGGCGGCAAGTCCACAGCCTTGACCGGCCGGTCGATGATTGCACCGTTGCGGGCAATCGGCTGGCCATCGGCGGCCAGCAATGTCAGACGCGGTGGCGCGATCGGCTGCAACGATTTGGACAGGGGCGCCGTAATCGCGAGCCAAAAAAACAGCAGGACGAACAGAAAAAGCACTGCGGCTGTTCCGCGCTTTATCCAGAACCAGCGCCTAGCCCAAGGCGTCGGCGGCAACGCAACGGGAACGGGCGTTGCATGCCCACCATAGCCATCAAGCAGCCCGTCAACTTCTTTCTGGAACCTGTCATGATCAGCCATATTGGCTACTGTGTTACCGTTCTATGACAGATGTGGCGAGAGGCAAAATCACTTTTCGCATCGCACAGCGCCTTTCGCCAGGTAGCCCGCGCTCAACTTCATCCGCGAGCACACCAGCGAGCCATGGGCCGAGTGCCATTTCGCTCATTGTTTCATAACCAAGCGATTGATAGAAAGGTTCATTCCACTCAACCCCGCGAAAGGTTGTCAGCGTCATCGCGCCCAGCCCGCCTTCGCGCGCCATTTCTTCAGCGGCGGCCATCAAGCGCCTGCCAAGCCCTTTGCGCTGGTGATCGGCGCTGACCGCCACTTCCCAGACGTGCATCGCATCATGAACACGCTCTGCCCCCAAATAAGCGACCTGCGCATCCGCCTCGCTTTCGGCAACCCAAGTCGTCCCGTCGGCGATCAATTCGAGAAGCGATGACACAGATGACACCGCATCATCGGCAATCCATTCAAGACCGGGAGCAGTTCGGAATATGGCACCTGACGACATTTCAATCGCAGGGAGCAATTCAGCGTCAGCCGCAACCGCTAGTCGGATTTTATAATCCATGATCGCCCTCCGGCCTCGTATAAATTGCGCCGAACACGCGAATCAATCTGTCTTGCGATGTTCACCCTTGACCCAGCGGACCGTGCCGGAACTGGCGCGCATCACAACGCTTTCGGTCGTCATCTTGCCGCCACGTAGGCGCTTCACTCCGTCGAGCAACGATCCGTCGGTCACGCCTGTCGCTGCAAAAATGCAATCGCCTTTTGCCAGCTCGTTCAAATCATAGATATAATCGAGATCGGTAATGCCCCATTTACGGGCGCGCGATTTTTCATCTTCGTTGCGGAACAACAGACGTCCCTTGAACTGGCCACCAACACAGCGGAGCGCCGCTGCTGCGAGCACGCCTTCGGGCGCGCCGCCGCTGCCCATATACATATCGATGGTCGTGTCTGGATCGGTCGTGGCGATAACACCTGCGACATCGCCATCAGGGATCAGCATGATACCGCAACCTAGACCGCGCAATTCTGCGATCAATTTTTCATGTCGTGGGCGATCAAGCACACAGACGATGATCTCATCCGCGCGCACGCCTTTTGCCGCAGCGACGGAGCGGACATTGTCTGACGGCGATTTGTTGAGATCAATCACCCCCGCCGGATAACCGGGGCCAACGGCCAACTTGTCCATATAAACGTCAGGCGCGTTCAAAAGGTTGCCATGTTCGGCAACTGCCAGCACCGCTAGCGCATTCGGCCCGGCCTTGGCGGTGATTGTGGTGCCTTCCAAAGGATCAAGCGCGATGTCAATCTTTGGCCCTATGCCTTGCGCGCTGCCGACCTTTTCCCCGATATAGAGCATTGGTGCTTCGTCACGTTCGCCCTCACCTATGACGACGGTTCCGTCCATTGCCAGTTCGTTCAAGGCAGCCCGCATGGCTTCAACTGCAGCAGCATCAGCCGCCTTTTCATCGCCCCGCCCGATCAGCGTAGACGCGGCAATTGCCGCAGCTTCGGTGACGCGCACCATTTCCATTACGAGAACGCGGTCGAGAACCTTGCTGGCGGTCACCATTACTTTGTGAATCCCTGTCTAATGCGATATGCAGCGCCGATAGGCGTTGGTGATTGCAATGTCGAGTAAGCCCTAGACTTCGAGGATTGGCATCACCATTGGCCGACCAATAAGGCTCGTCGATCCGTCAAGCCGCGCCAGAGCATCGGACACGCGCGCTTCGGCACAGAGATGAGTTGTCATCACAAGCAAAACACCGCCGTCGGGTGCTTCTCCGCGCTGGATCAGGCTTTCGATCGAAACGTCGGCATCGCGCATCGCCGCCGTAATTTCCGCTAGCACGCCGGGGCGATCTGCCACGGTAAACCGCAAATAGAAACGCCCTGCCCGTGCACCGGCATCGGCAGCCCCCGGGGCGGCAAGGGCGGCAACCGGCATCGCAAACGCAGGCCCATATTCGCCGCGCGCGATATCGATGAGATCGGCCACGACTGCACTTGCTGTCGGGCCTTCCCCCGCACCCCGACCTTCAAAAAACAGACGTCCGACAAAATTGCCTTCCGCAACAACAGCGTTCATCGCGCCCGCGACATGCGCGAGAGGATGGCTGACTGGCACAAGGCAAGGCCGCACGCTTTGCAGCAAACCGCCAGTCCCAGTTTCGGCCCTCCCGACCAGCCTGACGCGGTAACCCAGTGCCTTTGCCTGATCGATATCGCCAGCCAATATATCGCGTATTCCCGTCGTTACGACCCCGTCAAAATGCAGCCGTGTGCCAAACGACAGCGCCGCCAATATGGCCAGCTTGTGTGCCGCATCAATTCCGTCAACGTCAAACGAGGGGTCTGCCTCGGCATAGCCCAATGCTTGCGCGTCAGACAGCACGATAGAAAAGTCGCTGCCGTGGGTTTCCATCGTTGTGAGGATATAATTGCAGGTGCCGTTCAATATGCCGTAAACTTGTGCAATCTCATTGGCCGCAGCGCCTTCGCGCAGCCCCTTGATCACCGGGATGCCTCCGGCAACCGCCGCTTCATACTTCAGGGCAACGCCTTTTGCTTCGGCTGCACTCGCCAGCGCCAACCCGTGGTGCGCGATCATGGCCTTATTGGCTGTCACAAAGGCGCGCCCCGCCCCGATGGTGCCGTGCGCCAGATCGAGCGCCACCCCTTGCGATCCGCCAATCAATTCAACGACGACATCAACGCCGTCAAACCGAGCCAAATCCTCGGCCTTGTCGATCCATTGGAACTGGCTGATATCGACACCGCGATCTCGGCTTTTATCGCGCGCTGATACCGCGATGATATTGATCGGACGTCCGGCGCGGCGGGCAATCAGATCGCGGTTGGCGTCCAGAAGTTTGATGACGCCGACGCCAACGGTGCCAAGTCCGGCCAGTCCAATGTTGAGTGGTTCAGTCATGCCAATTCCAAACAGGGTTCGGGTGCGTCTGTAGTCAGCGGCGCGCGCAATGGAAAGAGGCGCGTACAGCGCGACACCAATTCTGCGTTAAGGGTTGCCCCGCCAACTGTTCCAGTCCGGCACAGTGTAAAATCAGGGGAAGAAATTCCCGGAAATCCGCCATATATCCGGTGATGGCATCCAAATGGGGTGACGGTAGGACAGAATTCACAATGGCAATCACGCTACGCAGAGCTGGTGACAGGGGTGATATTAACCACCGTGTCTGGCAGTTTGCTTTGCTTGCAGGATTACTATCGATTGGCACCTATGTGTCGGCCAACACCGGCTACACCTTCTTCCCAGGCATGCGTGGGCATAGCCTGTCGATTCGGCTTGATTCGCCAATTCCTTATGATGGCAAGCTTTACGCCGAAGGTTATGATGCCGCATCGACCGAAATCGACGCGCCTATTCCACTCCCAGAACCCATTGACGCCCGCCTTTATTCCGATCCCGTTCAGATGCCGCAGGACGTGACAGGTGGCAATTTCTCCCTGCCGAGCGCGTTCGACACCGGGCCAGCGGCGCAGCCATTCATCCAGCAAGGCCGCAGCGCAACCGACAATTTGAGGGCCGCGATCTGCCTGTCGAGTGCTATCTATTATGAAGCCGCCAACGAAAGCGATGATGGCCAGCGGGCGGTTGCCCAAGTCATCCTGAACCGGCTTCGCCATCCGTCCTGGCCAAACACTGTCTGCGGCGTCATTTATCAGGGGTCCGAAGCGCCGGGCTGCCAGTTCAGCTATGCCTGTGACGGATCAATGGCCCGCCTGCCCAGCCGTGACGCATGGGCAAGGGCAAGCCGCAATGCTCGCGCCGCGCTTGCTGGCTATGTCCATGCGCCGGTCGGGCTTTCCACTTATTATCACACGCCGCAGGTCAACCCGGTCTGGAACCGCAAGCTGATCGTAGCGTCGGTCATCGGCAACCATATCTTTTACCGGATGCCTAGCGGGATAGGCGCTCCGCAGGCCTTTGGTGATCGCTATGCGGGGAGCGAACCAGCTCCCGGCCCGCACCCCCGTAAATATGTTCCAGCGCCCGTAGTGCCGGTGCTTGCCACCAATCAGATTGCAACCCTTGCACCGTGGCCGGGATCGAGTGCCGTACCAAATGCCAAGCTCGCGCAGCGCCCGTCCACGCCACGGGTCAGGGAAGATACGCGCTACGTATCCGGCACCCTGCCCGAAAGCGACGTGATGCCGGAATATCGCAATTCGGGGCAGTGGATCGGGCGGTAGGATTATTGCGTGCGCCGGACGTTGGCCTGATCATTCACCATTGTATTGATCTGATCCGTCACTGATCCCGGAGCCAAGCTTCCAGCCATCACCGCCGAAATCTTCAGATTCCCATCGTTGACAAAAGCGATTGATCGCAAGGTTGGCGAAAATATCTTGAACTGCTCGGGCACCAGCAAAGGGATAGCATTCGCGCGGAGCGATTTATTGACGATTTTCCGCATTTCAGAATTAAGATTGTAACCACCGAAAAACAGACCTGCCCTCAGCAATCCGGCATAGGGTCCATTGAGATTGATATCGACATCATCAACCGTCAAGCCAATAGCGTCCGGCACGGATCGATCAAACTTTATTGCCATTGATGCACTGAAAGACTGGCTAAGCAGCTTGTTCTTGATCGGGTTGGAACGCGACACACGGACTTGGACCGGCACTTTGGTCTTTATCCCGCAACACAGCTTTTTCACTTTCCATTTGATGGTTATATCCTGTGTGATATTCTCGATACATTGCCATACCTGCGCGCTGCCATCGACCTTGAGTACGGCATGATCGCCATTGCCCTTGAGCGATGCTGACGAAATGCTGGCTACGATATTGTCGGACGAGTAGGAATCACAATTGTCTTTCGGCAGAGGAACCGATTTTATCAGGTCGTTGGTCTGCCGCTGGATATCCCCGAGGTCAGCAAATGCCCGCGTTTGATAGAAAATTCCTTCCGGTTTTGCCGCAAGACTGATGTAAAGATTGACGGGCATCGTAATTTTCCTACCGCCCACGTCTTGCCGCAATTCTACCGGCCCGATCTTATATTCGTCAGCCGCTGGCCTATCTTGCGCCGCAGCCCCCCCCGGTATCGACAAAATCACACAGGGGAGTGCCAACTGTCGCAACAGTTGACATACTTTTGGATAGCTAGTCATGATATAGATCCTTTGTGGTTGATGACGAAGATCAAATGCTTGCGTCTCAGATCAAAAGCCCGTGACCGCCATCACGCGCCCGCAAATTTCGTCCAACCCTCTTGCCGAATCCGAACAAATATGGAACAGCAGCCTCATGCTGACCCACATATCAAAGCATCGGTTTTCCGAATGCTGACCCACATAAAAGTCCGCGGTGCGCGCGAGCATAATTTGAAGAATGTCGATGTGGATATTCCGCGCGATTCGTTGACGGTCATCACCGGTCTGTCCGGATCGGGCAAATCCAGTCTGGCCTTTGATACGATCTATGCCGAGGGCCAACGGCGCTATGTCGAGTCGCTGTCTGCCTATGCGCGGCAGTTTCTGGAAATGATGCAAAAGCCCGATGTCGATCATATCGACGGGCTATCCCCCGCGATCAGCATCGAACAGAAAACAACCAGCCGCAATCCGCGATCAACCGTTGCCACGGTGACCGAGATTTATGATTATATGCGCCTGTTGTGGGCGCGGGTCGGCATCCCCTATTCGCCCGCAACCGGCCTGCCGATCTCTGCCCAGACGGTCAGCCAGATGGTCGACCGGGTGATGGCCTTGCCTGAAGGAACGCGGCTGTTTTTGCTTGCGCCGGTGGTGCGCGGACGCAAGGGAGAATATCGCAAGGAACTGGCCGAATGGCAGAAATCAGGCTTTACCCGGGTGCGGATCGACGGGCAGTTTTACGAGATTGATGAGGCCCCCGCGCTCGACAAGAAGTATAAACATGATCTTGAGGTCGTAGTCGACCGTATCGTGGTGCGCGAGGGCATTGAGACACGGCTGGCGGACTCTTTTGAAACCGCACTCAAGCTCGCTGACGGCTTGGCTTTTGTTGACCCAGCGGACGCCGCCGAGCCAGGCGATGCCAAAGAGGTGCTTGGTGACAATGCACCGTCCGGCCGGATCATTTTCTCTGAAAAATTTGCCTGCCCGGTTTCGGGCTTCACCATTGCCGAAATTGAACCACGGCTGTTCAGCTTCAACGCGCCGCAAGGGGCTTGTCCGGCGTGCGACGGACTTGGCGAAAAACTCTATTTCGATCCCGAACTCGTGGTTCCCAACGAAAGTCTGAGCATCAAGAAAGGCGCTATCGTGCCTTGGGCGAAATCAAACCCGCCCAGCCCCTATTATATGCAGGTATTGGGCAGCGTTGCCCGGCATTTTGAATTCAGCCTTGATACGCCTTGGAACGAATTGCCCGACATGATCCGCGATATCATCCTCAACGGATCGGGCGGGGAAATCATCCGGCTGACGTTTATGGACGGCCGAAAATCCTACGACGTGCAAAAGCAGTTCAACGGTGTGGTCGGCAATCTCAACCGCCGGATGCTGCAAACCGAAAGCACATGGATGCGTGAGGAGTTGAGCAAATATCAATCCTCTGCTCCCTGTGAAATCTGTGGCGGCGCAAGGCTTCGGCCCGAGGCACGCGCCGTCAAAATTGCCGGAGAAGACATCAGCATCTCAACTCGGCGAAGCGTCGTCGATGCGCTTCAGTGGTTTTCGACGCTAGAAGAGAAGTTGACCGGCCAGCAACAACAGATTGCCAAGGCGATCCTGAAGGAAATCAACGCGCGGCTCGGCTTTCTCAACAATGTCGGGCTTGATTATCTCAACCTTGACCGGACATCGGGCACGCTTTCGGGTGGCGAAAGTCAGCGGATCAGGCTGGCCTCGCAGATAGGATCCGGTCTGTCGGGCGTGCTCTATGTGCTTGATGAACCGAGCATCGGCTTGCACCAGAAAGACAATGACCGGCTGCTAGAAACACTTAAACGCCTGCGTGATCTTGGTAATAGTGTGATCGTCGTCGAACATGATGAGGATGCGATCCGCACCGCCGACTATATCATCGATATGGGGCCAGGCGCGGGCGTACACGGCGGGGAGATCGTGGCGCAGGGCAAACTCGCAGACATAGAATCAGCGGAGGGCAGTCTGACCGCGGACTATTTAACCGGTAGGCGCTCTATCCCGATCAATGCAAAGCGACGCAAAGGCAGTGGTAAGAACCTGACGGTCCACGGAGCGACGGCGAACAACCTTCAAAATGTGACCGCATCGATCCCGCTGGCTACCTTCACTTGCGTTACCGGCGTTTCAGGCAGCGGCAAATCAAGCCTGACCATTGATACGCTCTACACGGCCAGCGCCCGGGCGCTGAACGGCGCACGACTTGTGGCGGGCAAGCATGACAAGATCAGCGGCCTGCAATATCTCGATAAGGTCATCGATATTGACCAATCCCCGATTGGACGCACCCCGCGTTCCAACCCGGCGACCTATACGGGTGCGTTTACAAACATAAGGGATTGGTTTGCAGGGCTGCCCGAATCCGGCGCGCGCGGATATAAGCCGGGCAGGTTCAGCTTCAATGTGAAAGGCGGCCGGTGTGAGGCGTGCAGCGGCGATGGCCTCATCAAGATCGAGATGCACTTTCTGCCCGACGTCTATGTCACGTGTGAGCAGTGCAAGGGTGCCCGTTATAACCGCGAGA
>JANNWX010000116.1:0-2273 GCA_031409315.1 Sphingomonadales bacterium
CCATCCCCCCGGCGCCCCGGCTTTTCACGCCGGGCCCAGTACGGCATTTTTGCAAGCTATGTAATTGCCGTGTCTGGTGCGGGGCTTGCGCTCCTGCTCGCCCTGACAGCGCGTTTCGATCCGCAGGGGCACCATGCTTTGCAGGGGTTTTTGTCAGACATCACGTCGCCAATTTCCTCGACTGGACGCGCAACCATCAACGCCTTGAAGAATATGAATGAAGGGACGGCTGCTTATTTCAATGCGGCGTCAAAAAACCGGGAGATGGCGGCTGAACTGAAGGCAGCGCGGCTAAAGCTCATTCAGGGGCAGGCCGATGCGCTAGAAAATAAGCGCCTGAAACGCCTGATCGGCATCGCCGAACCGCAAGGCGAACCTGTCGTTTTGGCAAGATTGATCGCTTCAACCGGCTCGATAAGCCGCCGCTATGCCACATTCGGCGCGGGCAGCAACCGCAACGTCAAGAACGGCCAAGCCGTGCGCGGACCCGAAGGGCTTGTCGGGCGCATTATCCAGGTCAACCTGTATACATCACGGGTCCTGATGATCGTCGATGGCGGCAACGTTGTGCCGGTCAAACGGGTGCGTGATAATGTGCCGGCATTGGCAATTGGCATCGGTGATGGCCGGATTGAGCTAAAACCGCTGGCCGCCGGGACAAATCCCTTCGCGGTCGGGGATATTTTTGTCACATCAGGGTCAGGCGGCATATATCAGCCGGGAATACCCGTGGCCATCGGCATCAGTCATAACCGCGAGGGAACGATTGCCCGGCCGCTTGCCCATCCGGCAAAGTTGGATTTTGCTGTGGCCCTTCCAGTATTCGTGCCCGGCGCAGCAGCCGAACAGGAAAATGCGCAAGTGGCGGGGCGTGAATAATGGCACGCCGGTATGAACCGAGGCTGGAACGGGCACCAACCGCACTCACCCTGATCGGCATTCCAGTGATCACGATCATGCTGGCTTCAATGGCACCGATCCTTCCGGTCATTACGACTGCACCGATATTTCCCCAATTGGGCTTGCTGATGATCCTGAGCTGGCGGTTGCTGGTCCGCGAAACATGGCCGGTGTGGGCAGCGTTGCCCCTTGGCTTTTTTGACGATCTGTTCAGCGGCCAACCACTCGGCTCTGCGGCTTTTTCATGGACACTGATGTTTCTGGTTATCGACCAGCTTGATCGCAAAATGATGTGGCGGGACTATTGGCAGGATTGGGCGATCGCCGCTGGCCTGATTACCACCGTGATGGTTCTTAACTTATGGCTGGCCAATCAGGCAGGTGGCGACACCGACATCCTGTATATCATGCCGCAAATAGTGGTTTCGATTTTGTGCCTGCCCTTATTCTTGCGGATTGCCGCCGCGCTTGACCATTTCCGTTGGCAATTATGATGCGGCCGAAAAAAATCGTTACCGAGGCACAGCAACAGTTCAGCTTTTCGCGGCGGGCCTTCTTTTTGGCCGGGGCGCAGGTTGCCGTCGGCGCGGTGTTGGCGACACGCATGTCCTGGATTTCAATCGCCCAGAACGAAAAATATGCCCTGCTTTCGGAAAGTAACCGCGTTAATTTAACATTGATGCCGCCCCGGCGTGGCTGGATTATCGATCATAAGGGCATTCCGCTTGCGCTCAACCGCACCGCGTTCCGGATCGATATCATTCCTGATCGCCTGACCAATCCCGATCAAACACTGGGGTTGTTGCAGCAGGTGATGAATCTTTCAGGCGATGATATGGACCGGATCAAGGCCGATATCAAAAAAGCCGCCGGATTCCAGCCGGTTTCGGTTGCCGAAAATGTCGGCTGGGAAGCCTTTGCCGCCGTCAGCATCCGCGCACCCGAACTGCCCGGCGTCGCGCCCGCGCAATCCTATGCCCGTTTTTACCCCGAAGGCGCGGCTGTTGGCCATTTGCTCGGCTATGTCGGATCAGCGTCCGCCAAAGAGTATGAAAAATCCAAAGATCCGCTGCTGATCACCCCGGGATTCAAGGTGGGTAAAGAAGGCCTGGAACGGACAATGGAGCCGATTGTTCGCGGCAAACCGGGTGCCAAAAGAACCGAGGTCACAGCGCGCGGTAAGCTTGTTCGTGATCTTGCGACTCGGCCAGATGTTCCAGGTGGCACCCTCAAGCTGACAATTGATGCCGGGCTTCAACAATTTGCGGCGCGGCGTCTGGGCCGGGAATCCGGGTCCGTTGTCATTCTGGATTGCCACACCGGTGGTATTCTGACCCTTGCTTCAATGCCGTCCTATGATCCGAACAGCTTTT
>JANNWX010000117.1:0-14953 GCA_031409315.1 Sphingomonadales bacterium
GTCGAGTTCGGAGACTTGTGCGCCTTCCTTGAGCACGACGCAGGCCTTGACCGCTTCACCCCATTTTTCATCCGGCACGCCAATGACTGCGACGTCCGCCACGTCGGGGTGACTGTAAATCGCGTTTTCGACTTCAGCCGGATATACATTCTCGCCGCCCGAAATGATCATGTCTTTGAGGCGGTCGTGAATGTAGAGATAACCGTCCGCATCCAAATAGCCAGCATCCCCGGTGCGCAGCCAGCCATCGACGTCGATGGTCGCGGCGGTCGCTTCGGGCAGGTTCCAGTAACCCTTCATATTCTGCGTCGACCGGGTTGCGATTTCGCCGACTTGCCCCGCCTGCAAACTGTCGCCATTTTCATCGATGATCTTGATTTCGACACCGGTGAGCGGCTTGCCGACCGAGCGCATGCGCGGGTTGCCAGCCACATCATGATCTTCGGGATTGAGAGTAACGATCGTTCCAGACGTTTCCGTCATCCCATACATTTGCACAAAGCCGCAGCCGAAAACCTCCATGCTCCGCTTCATTAGATCAAGCGGGATGGGCGACGCGCCGTAGGTGATATATTTCAGCCGCGAAAAATCGATCTCGCCAACACGTGGGTGATTGAGCAATATCTGGATCGCGGCGGGCACCATGAATATCTTTGAAATGCCATATTGTTCGATGAAGTCGAGCGCTTGGGCGGGGTCATATTCGCGCACGACAATGGCCGTTGTCCCGTTGCGCAGCGTCGTCATACCGTAGAGCGTGCCGCTGACGTGGAAGCACGGCATGGCAAGTAGGCTGGTTTCGCCGGGCACGCTGCGCTGCCAATCATGCAACGCTGCTTCCTCCTCGGCAGTTCGTTTGATCAGTATCGAACCGTGGGTCATGATCGCACCCTTGGGGTGCCCCGTTGTCCCAGACGTATAAAGCTGGATTGCGTCATCACCCGCCCCGCACGGGATAGTAAGCTCGGTATCGTCAAAACCATCGCGCCACTGTTCGTAATCGGGAATGTCGCCATCAACACCTTCGACCCCGAAAAGGGTCTGAACAAAGCGAAGCTGCGGTTTCAATTCGCGCACCAGGCCAGTGAATTCGGCGCCGACGAACAATATCCGCGCCGTGCAATCATTGACGATATAGGCCACTTCGGGCGGTGCAAGACGCCAGTTGATCGGCGTCATCACAGCGCCGATTTTTGAGGCAGCGGCAAGTATCTCAAAATAGGTGGCGGTATTTTTGCCCATATAGGCAATACGGTCGCCCGCCTTCACCCCCAGTGCAGCAAGGCCATTGGCCGCTTGATTGCTCCGGTGGTGCAGTTCGACGTAACTGGTTTCGCGGCCTTCAAAAATGAAAACGGCCTGATCGCCACGTTCCTGCGCCTGAAACCGGACAAGGTCACCAATCGAGATTATATCTGAAACGTCCATTTTATCCTCTGTCCCCATTCGCGACCATTTTCCCGTTTTATAGGTGGGGCGACAAATAGAGCGTCCTACCATAATCATTAGCTGAATGGCGCAGCGACGAGGCGTAGCCTGTTCCCTGGGAATGAGGAGAGATGCAATGGCACTGGTATCAGTCATCGGCGCAACCGGCAGGCAGGGCCTTGCACAAATGCGGCAATTGCTGGCCGCTGGTCATAAGGTGCGCGCCTTGTCACGCAGCGCAAATCCGGATTTGGGGCCGACCAATGCCGACATCGAAACGCGTCAGATTGATCTTTATGATCCGGCGACCTTTGTGCCAGCGATAGAAGGGTCCGACGCCGTCTTTTTCACCCACCCTTTGCAGATGCGGGCTGAGCGCGCGGTGTTGGCTGGATTGCTGGGACAGGCGAGCCAAGAGGTTGGCGTCAAGCGGTTCGTGTGGAACACCTCCGCCTGGATTCCCGACAAGCCGGGTGAGGCATTTTCATATGCCAACAACACGACCGCGATCAACGCGCTGTGGCGGTCTGGTGTGCCGGCGACGGTTTTCGGATCGGTGCTGTTCATGGACAATCTGCTGACCAATTGGGCCCGGCCATTCATCATGCATGAAGGCCGCTATGTCTATCCGCATCAGCCGCATCTGGAATCGAATTGGATCAGCCTTGATGACGTCGGCAAAATCATGGTTCTGGCGCTTGATCGCCCCGATCTGGAAGGCGCATGGATGAACATTGGCGGGCCACAGCGGCTACGCTCCCCACAAGTGGCCGAGATACTCTCGGATGTGTTGGGCCGCCCGATCAAATATGATCCGTGCACGCCGGAGGCATTCGGCGACTATCTGGTCGCGGCCTTGGGCGACAGCATGCCCGAGGAAGAGCGCGCGCCCTATTCGGCTGGGATCGCGGCCTTTTATCATTTCAACAACACGTCGCCCAACCAACCGTTCAAGGTCAACACCGATTACATGCAGGAACGGCTGCCCGAAATCGAATTTGAAACCTTGCGCGATTGGGCGAAGCGGCAGGACTGGTCTGATGACGCGCACCGGCCATCGGGGGGGTGAATGAGCCTATTCCGCTCTATCTTACCAGTGAGCGGAAATGACAATCCTCATAGGTCAGGATCACCCTAGTTTGGTATAAGCGATCACCTCATCATAACGTTCCCAGTCATGCACGCCGAGGCGCTTGACGATCAGCCATTCTCCGCCGCGCTTTTCCAACTGGTCAAGATAGCGCCCCGCCACAATCCAGTCGGTGGCCTTGCCGCCTGTTGGCACTGGCATTCCCTCTTCATGCCCGGCCTCTATCAGGTGATAGGCCACGAAACTGGTTTCGGTTGATGCACTCAAGCCGTCGTCCGCTAGCGTGATATGGATATTGGATATGCTGTGATGCGTCGCCGGCATTTTTGCGAGCAAACCCGCAGCGCCGCTCACAAACTCATCAGGCGCGCCGCGAAATGCACCATGTTCATGATAATGGTCATCGGCAAAACAGGATCGCACCAGTGCGAAGTCGCGCCGGTCAATGCCTTTGCAATAAAGCTGCAGGCGATCCCGAATTTGTTCGCGGGCCCATAGCTGTTCAACAATATCCACGGCGCACTCTCCCTATTTTTACTAGGACTAGCAAGCTAGCATGGTGCGTCATTTCATGGGAATATAGTAAAAATAACAGGAGCGTGAACATGGGCAGGCTGGCCGGAAAAATAGCCATCATTACAGGTGCAGCAAAGGGTTTGGGGGAGGCCGACGCCCGCATGTTCGCGCGCGAAGGCGCGACGGTTATTTTGACCGATGTTGATCGCACTGGGGGCGAACGATTGGCCGCCGAAATTGGTGGTAAGGCCGAGTTTCATTATCATGATGTCCGTCATGATGCGGAATGGAAAACGTTGATCGACGAAGTGGTCACGCGCCATGGCCGTTTGGATATATTGGTCAACAATGCAGGCGTTGTAACGCTTGGGAATATCGAGACACAAAGCGAGGCAGACTATCGCTTCATTATGGCGGTGAGCGCGGATGGCACATTCTTTGGCTGCAAGCATGCCGTGATCGCGATGAAGGCAACCGGCGGTGGTTCCATCGTCAACATGGCATCAATTGCGTCAATCGTTGGCGAACCAAGTGTCGCGGCCTATGCAGCTGCCAAGGGTGCGATCGAGAGCCTGACACGCAGCGTTGCGGTTCACTGTGCCAGCAACAAATATAACATTCGCTGCAACAGCGTCCATCCGGCGGGGATACTCACCCCGATGGTTGAGGAAGTCATGCGGCAGGCCGGAGCCACCCCTAGGGACGCCAATGATCCAGAAGCGCCCGGCGTTCAGCTTGGTGAGCCCAATGACATTGCCAACACTGTCCTGTTTCTGGCGTCAGATGAATCCAAATATATCAGCGGCGCGGCCATCCGCGTGGATAGCGCCAAATCCGTTGTGGAAGCCCATTTCGCTTAATGGACCCATAGAAGGGAATACATATTGAGCATTTTGGATAAATTTCGCTTGGACGGTCAAGTTGCCGTCGTGACCGGCGCGGGCAAAGGCATCGGCCGCGTGATTGCACTCGCACTTGCCGAGGCGGGGGCGGATGTGGCCATCGGCGCGCGAACGGCCTCTGATCTCGACAAGGTGGCAGAGGAAATCCGGGCGCTAGGGCGGCGCGCGCTTGCCGTTCCAACCGATGCTACCAGCAATACGGCGCTTCAAAATCTGGCGCAAATGGCGAGTGATGAGTTGGGGGCAATCAACATCTGGGTCAGCAATGCAGGCGGTATTCCCGATGGTACGCCGCGATACCTGACCAGAACTTCTGAAGAAAGCTGGGACGCGCAGATTGGTTTGAATCTAAAGGCAGTCTGGATGGGCGCTGTCGTCGCGGCCAAGCATATGAAGGGTGAAGGCGGCGTCATCCTCAACATTTCGTCACGCGCCGCAACCGGCCCGCAGGTTAAAAACGGTCCTTATGGCGCGGCCAAGGCGGGTGTGAATAGCCTGACCAGCACGTTGGCGCACGAACTTGCGCCAAAAATTCGCGTCAATGCCGTTGGCCCCGGGCCGATACCGACCGAAAATTTCGACGATTGCATGGGCACGGACAGCGAGGAAAAGCGCGAGCAATTACGGGCGATGATCCGCATCCCGCTGCAACGCTATGGCTCAGAAGAGGATATCGCCGCCGCAGTGTTGTATCTGGCGTCTCCAGCGGCCAGCTGGGTCACGGGGCAATGCCTGTTCGTATCGGGTGGTTTGTAAGCTGATGACAAAGCAGGCCGCCTCCTTTGAAACTGACATCCTGATCATTGGCGCAGGCGCAGCGGGGCTTGCGGCGGCATTGGCGGCACATGAAGCAGGTGCCACCGTCATGATCATCGAAAAGGGCGACCGCTTGGGCGGAACAGCCGCGATTTCTGGCGGCATCGTCTGGATAGCTGACAATCCGCAGATGAAAGAGGCAGGCATGGCAGATAGCGCCGAGGATGCGCTGGCCTATTTCGGTTCGCTCGATCACGGCGAAATGGATGCGAATGTCCTTGCTGCCTTTGTGAACGAAGGCCCAGAGGCGCTCTCGTTTCTGGCGCGGGCGGGCGCGCTGAACCTAAATATCCTCCCGGGCTATCCCGATTATTATCTGGATCGGCCGGGTGCCAAGTTTGAGGGCGGACGAGCGCTCGACAATGAACTTTTTGATTTCAAACTGTTGGGTGATTGGGCCGATAAAGTCTTCCACGGCGGAGATATTCACCGGTTGATGCTGCGCGAAACGCCGCTGGGTGGTGGCTCAGGTATCATTGATGCATTGGAAATGCAGCGCCGGACGAACGAAGACCTTCGCGGTTTTGGGCAGGCACTGGTCGGACGGCTGCTCAAAGCATGTCTTGATCGCGGAATTGAACCGCTGCTTTCGTGCCGGGCCCGCAAAATGCTGATTGAAAAAGGCCGTGTTGCCGGGGCAGAATTTGACCATGTAGGAGAGAGGAAAGCCGTCTTGGCACGTCGCGGCGTCATATTAGCAACGGGCGGGTTTGAGTGGAACGAGGAACTCAAAAAGACATTTCTGCGCGGCCCGCTCGATGCTCCGGCATCGCCACCGGGCAATCAGGGCGACGGCCTGAAAATGGCAATGTCCGTTGGGGCGGGATTGGGCAATATGACCAGCGCTTGGTGGGTGCCCACGCTGTCGGCAAACGATGCGCGTTGGCCCGAAGGAGAGCAACGGGCCGTTCCCGTATTGATCGAACGCACCTTGCCGCACAGCATCATGGTCAACGAAAGCGGCAAGCGTTTTTGCAACGAGGCGAATAATTACGCGTCGCTGGCCGGGGCTTTCCACGCCTTTGACCCTGCAACCTATGGCTATTCAAATCTTCCCTGTTTTCTGATTTTCGATCATCAATACCGGCAACGCTACCCCGTAGCGACTGTGATGCCAAGCGACCCCTTGCCCAAATGGATAGCGAGCGCCGACACGCTGGCCGGACTGGCCGCGAAGATTTGTGTCGATGGTGATCAACTCACGCGCAGTGTTGCCATGTTTAACGAGCATGCAACAACAGCAAATGACCCACAATTTGGTCGCGGTCAAAGCGACTATGACCGATTCTATGGGGATAGGTCCCGATCCGGCGCAGCGGCGACCTTGGGACCAATCGAGGTTGCCCCCTTTTATGCAGTAGAACTTAAGTCGGGCGCTCTAGGAACCAATGGCGGGGCCAAAACGAATGCTTCGGCACAAATATTGGACGTCGATGGAGAACCGATTGCGGGCCTTTTTGGTGCTGGGAACGTGATCAGTTGCCCGACTGGAAGCGTCTATGCAGGCGCCGGCGGGACATTGGGGCCAGCGCTTACCTTCGGCTTTATTGCAGGCCGCGCCGCAGCGCGACATGCCAATGTTTGAACAGACAAAGGAACCGGGAATGAAACGCATTTTGGTATTGGGCGCGACAGGCGACCAAGGACATCCATTGCTTGCGCGCCTGCTGGCAGCAGGGATGAAACCCGTTGCAGCTTTAAGAACTACGACGGCATTAGCCAAAACCGAATTTGCCGGTGTCGAAACCGTCGAAGCTGATTTGTATGACCAGCAGTCGATGATTGCTGCGGCCAAAGGTATAGATGCCATTGCGGCGCACTTGCCGTTCGTCTTTGATTTGGAATTGGCCAAAACCTTGGGCGATAATATTGCGGCGGCGGCCCGCGCCAATAATGTGGCGAAAATTGTGTTCAACACCAGCTGTTATGTGGCCGATTTTGACAATGGCGACCCTGCGCATGATGGCCGTCGTTACATAGAACAGGCGATTGCAGGCTGCGGATCAGACTATACGATTTTTGAACCAAAGGTGTTCATGGACAACATGATCCGCAGCTGGAACAAGCCGTCAATCGTCAACAAAGGCATATTTGCCTACCCTGCCAAACCTGATTTGGAGATTTCCTGGATTTGCCTTGATGATGTCGCCGCGTTCATGGTTGAGGCATTGTCGCGCAGCGATTTGCCTAACGGTCGTTACGCGATTGGTGGTCCCGAGGCGTTGGTTGGCGACGAAGTAGCAGCGCGGCTGAGCAAGGCCGCCAACAAACCAATCATCTTCAAAAGCCTGTCACCCGATGAATTTGCTTCGGCAATGAGCATGCTGGTCACGGGCTCAGCCGATGTCGTGCCGCTTTCCATCTATGACGGTATGGCCAGATTCTACCGTTTCTATAACAGTCGTCCGCAGTCGCCGCTTATTGCCGACACGCAGGCGATGTTACAGACGTTCCGCCATCGCCCAATGTCCGTTGAGGAGTGGGCCGCCAAGCAGGATTGGGCCGACCCGCGCGACCCGGCCCTTGCTATCAGATATGCACAATAGACCGAGGAGTTATTGCTATGGCAGGACAGCTAGCGGGGAAAGTCGCTCTGATTACGGGTGGCACTTCGGGTATCGGCGCGGGCACGGTAAGGCGCTTCGTCGTGGAAGGGGCAAAGGTCGTTTTCACCGGATCAAACGTCGAGGCCGCCACCAAGATTTGCGACGAAACCGGTGCGACATTCATGGCGCAGCGCGTAGAGCGGCCCGATGAATGGGGGCCGTTGATGCAGGCTATTCAAACCAAATTTGGCCAGCTGGATATCGCATTTGCCAATGCCGGAACCGAAATTGGCGATAGCAGTGTTGAGGAAATCACGTATGAGAACTGGATGCAGTTGATCGGCATCAACCTGACCGGGGTGATGCTGACGGCGCAACATGGTGTGCGGGCCATGCGGTCAAATCCCGGCGGCGCCAGCGGCGCTATTATCCTCAATTCGTCAATGAGCGCCTATCGCCCAATGGGGAATTTTGTTGCCTATTCAACGACCAAAGGCGCGCTGGTTGCATTATCCAAATCCATCGCACTGCACTGTGCGGCTGAGAAAACTAAGATACGCTGCAACAGCATTCATCCCGGCGTTGTTGAGACCGAAATGATCCGCGGCGTGATTGATCGCGCCCCCGATTCAGCGGCGGCTCGCGCGCAGTTTGAAGGTATGGCACCGCTCGGACGCATGGCGCAGGTTGATGAAGTTGCGGGGCTGGTGACGTTCCTCGCGTCCGACGCGGCGGCGTTTATCTCCGGCTCTGAATATGGCATCGACGGCGCGAGCACCGCCGGGATGATGGGTGTTTAGAGCCCCAGCACCTGTTTTGCGATAATCGTCCGCTGCACTTCGCTTGACCCGCCAAAGATCGTGTAAGCACGGCCATTAAGGTAAGTTGGCATCGCGAGCTGCGCTTCGCGGCTGGCGATGGGTTCGGGCGCTTCATTGCCGTATAGCGGCCTGCTGACGGGAAGCTGCAACCCGTCATAGCCAAACAGATCGACTTCCAGCTCTTGAATATTCTGCCTCAAATGCGAACTGATGAGCTTGACCAAAGAGGTTTGCGGCCCAGCCGGACGGCCCTTCACCAATTCTGCCAATATGCGCAATTCTGTAGTCTCGAATGCTTGCGCCTCCAGACGAAGTTTTGCAATCCGCTGCGCAATCACTGGATCGTGAATGAGTGCGCCGTTGACACCGGATTGCAGTTTGATCGCCGCCGCCTCAAGCCGGTCAATTGCAGCAAGCAATCCTGGCGCGGCACACGAACCGCCCCGTTCATTTTCCAGCAGATATTTCGCAATCGTCCAGCCCTGACCCTCTTCGCCAATCCGGTTTTCCAAATCTGTTTCGGCATCGTCGAAAAAAGTGGCGTTCACTTCATGATCGTTGCCCATCGTGATGATCGGGGTGACTGTGATTCCTGTTTGATCCATTGGAATTAAAAGGAAACTGATTCCTGCCTGCTTCTTTGAACCAGCATCAGTGCGCACCAGTGTAAATATCCAGTTGGCATGGTGCGCGTGGGTGGTCCACAGCTTGGACCCATTGACGATATATTTGTCTCCTTTGCGGACCGCGCGCGTTTTGAGCGAGGCCAGATCGGACCCCGATCCGGGTTCAGAATAGCCTTGGCACCAATAATCTTCACCCGACAGGATGCGTGGCAGAAACCGCGCCTTTTGTTGAGGCGTTCCGAATTTGCAGATCACTGGCCCTGCAAGTCTCAGTCCCAGTATCGGCAACGAAGGAGCGCCCGCAATCGCACATTCTTTCTCAAACAGATATTTTTGCATCGGCGTCCAGCCGGTGCCACCATCTTCCACTGGCCAAGATGTCGCCAGCCAGCCCTTTTCATGCAATATGGCTTGCCATTCGCGGCTGATGTCGGGTTCGGTAAAAACGCTTGGCGTGTTTGCAGCGCCTTCGCGCAATCGGGGACTTAGATTGTCGTCCAGAAAGGCGCGAACTTCCCCCTGAAAGGCAAGGTCTTTGGCAGTAAAGTTCATGTCCATTGCTCGTGCCCCATTATTCAAGCTGCCTGCGCATAGGCAGCCAGATCGGTAGCAGGATCACCGAATAATTTCGACAACAGCATGATCCGTTTCAGCCCGTGACCGATACCCAGTTCATCGGTTGTCCCCATCCCGCCGTGCATTTGCACCGCCAAATGGGCCACCGAAATTGCAGATTCACCAACAAAGGCCTTCAATCCGCGGATCTCGCGCGCGCGGTTCGTATCGGTTGCGAGTAAAGCACGAAAAACAGCCGATTGCATGAGCTCAACTTTCTCATAGCCGCCAACCATATTATGTTGAATAACTTGAAAGCGGCCAATCGGCTGGCCGAATTGTTCGCGCGTTTTTACATAGGTCAGCGTATCATCAAACAGGCGTTGCGCTATGCCCACCATTTCGGCCGCTGCCATCAATCGACTATCTTCGATGACTTTCATCAACCGATCGCTGCGGGGCAATGGCGCGCTAACTGCGACGTCGTGGAGGGTCAAGATTGCTGCGAAGCTGCCATCGACGATCGGATAGGATTTTAATTCTACGCCTTGGGCATCGCGCGGCACGGTAAAAAGTGACGTTGCCCCATCCAGATTCGCTGACACAATCAAGATATCCGCAACCGCGCCGTGAAGCACGAATTGTTTTTCGCCAGAAAGGACGTAACCACCTGCTCCTTTGCGCGCCCGCGTACGCACGGCATCCAGAGCGAAATGCCGCCCTGTTTCGGCAAAGGCAAAAGCCGCGATGGTTTTTCCGGATACAATTTGTTTGACCATCGGTGTGCCCGCCAACAAGCGCACGCACAGGAACCCGCATTCCAGCCAAGGCTCTACCGTCTGCGCCTTACCCAATGCCTGTGCTACAACCACGCAATCGGTCGCTGACCCGCCAAGCCCGCCATCAGCTTCGCTGGCCGCAAGCGCAATCAAACCGAGGTCAGACATCTGTCCCCAGCGCGCGCGATCAAACCCGCCCTCGCGCGCGCGCGCGCGATGGCGTTCGGGAACGCCTATGTTTTCCGAGAACCGTTCAACCAGAGCCTTGAACTGGACCTGATTCTCATCAAGGTCGAAATTCATCCGCGCTTCCGAAAGGTGATCGGAACCGCTTTATATCCCCGCAGCATCATATTGGGGGCGACTTCCAGCTTGGCTCCATCTGCGAGACGAATGTCATCGATACGGGCCAATATTTCCTGCAACGCCACCGTCATTTCCTTGCGACTCAGCATATTGCCAACGCACATGTGGATGCCCTTGCCAAATGCCATATGGGTGCGTGCATTTTTGCGTTCGACGTCAAATTTGTCGGGGTCAGGGAATTGTGCGGGATCGCGATTGGCGGCGGCATAGCGGAGAATGATCATATCTCCTTGCTTGAACTGGTGCTCGCCAAGTGCGCAATCACGGGTGACCACACGCCACATGCCCGCCGTCGGCGTATCGAGCCTAAGCACTTCCTCAACCGCATTGGGGATCCGGCTGGGATCGGCCTGCAATTTGGCGACTTGATCCGGGTTGTTGCAGAAATGAACAATAGCACCCGCAATGGCATGAGTGGTAGTTTCATTTCCCGCCACCATTAATTGCTGAGCAATCGACAATATCTCGGCATCTTCAAGCGGACGCTCACCCTCCAGCGTCGCGTTGACCACTGCTGACAATAGATCATCGGTTGGCGCCTTCCGTCGTTCATCAATCTTGATTTTGACTGCCTTTTGAAACGCGATGATTTCGCGTGCGCATTGCATCTCACGTTCATGCGAAATCATGTGGCCAAGGCGATCAGCGAAGGCATCTGACCAGCGTTTTACATCTTCGTGCCATGAAAGATCAAATCCCAACTGTTCACAGATCACCTGAACCGGCAATGGCACACAAAATTCGGCAACAAATTCGCATTCACCTTTGTCGACAAAACCGTTGATCAGGTTGATGATCTTCTGACGGATTCCGGCCTCCAGCGCGTTCACGCGTGGCATCGAAAATGCCAGATTGACAAGCTTACGGAACCGGGTGTGCACCGGCGGATCCGCGGTCAGCAGCGTATTCACTTGCGGCCAGCCTTCTGCCAATATGGCAGAAACTTGCGGGTCTTCCGACATCGCGCCGGACAATGCTGTACTGAAGTCGTTAGAGAAATCCTCTGTCCGCCCTGCGGCTTCGGAACATAGAGCGTAATTCATCACGACCCTGATACCGGAACCAGGCATGTCTACAACCGGTGAGTTAGCATGTGCCCATTGGTAAAATGGGAACGGGTTTTGCATTATCTCCGGATCGGTCAAATTTGGTATTGCGCTCATGTCATTCATCACATTTCTCCATAAGAGGAAAAGTGGCACAAGGTGTAGTGCTTTGCGACAAGCGAAAATGTTAGTTTTTACTTTGCGCTATTCCTTCAGGGCGACCGAAATACCGTCCTTGCAGTCAATTTAGATAGCTGTCATCGACCTTACCCTGCGGCATGCTTCGAAGAAGAACGGGGATTTTGACTTTCGCTAGGTTGAGCAGTCATTTGTTTGTTCGGCGCTGATTTCAAACCGGGAGAATTTAAAGTGACGCAAACCCGCCAATGGTTGCTAAACGGCCATCCCCGCGGCCGACGCATTTGCGATGATGATCTGAAAATGATTGAGGTGGATTTGCCCGAACCAGGTGCCGGGGAAATGTTACTGAAAACGCTCTATCTGGGGTTTGACCCGGCGCAAAAGGGCTGGATGGAAAATATCGCCGACTATGTCGCACCGATGGTGATTGGCGATGTGATGCGTGGGTCAGGAATCACGCAGGTCGTGAAAAGCAACGGCGGAAAATTTGCCGAAGGAACATTGCTCGCGGGATCGTCCGGCTGGAGTGAATATCTTATTCACAGCGGTGCGGACCTGACCCTAGCTGAGACCGCCCTTTCGCCCACGGCAATGCTGTCGGTCTTGGGCACAACGGGGGTCACCGCCTATTGCGGCTTGTTCAAAATTGGACAGCCGGTTGCAGGGGACGTTGTTCTGGTTTCAGGCGCGGCGGGTGCGACCGGATCCATTGTCGGCCAGCTGGCAAAGATTGCCGGTTGCATAACGATTGGCATTGCGGGCGGCGCCGAAAAATGTGCGTGGCTTGTTGATGAGGCAGGTTATGATCACGCCATCGATTACAAAGCCGGTAGTATACGTGACCAGATAAAGGCGATTGCCCCGGACGGAGTCAATGTTATTTTCGACAATGTCGGCGGCGCGATTTTGAACGACATGCTCAGCCGCATCGCAACCAATGCCCGTGTTGTCATCTGCGGCGGGATTAGCCGGTATGAAACCGGCTCGCTGCCTGCTGGCCCTGAAAATTACTTCAACCTTGTCTTCCGCCGCGCGCGGATGGAGGGCTTTATCGTGCTGGATTGGCTGAATGAATTTCCCGCCATCCGCAAGCGCCTGATCAAATGTGTGCTGGATGGCAAACTCGCCTATCGCGAAGATATCCAAACAGGCTTCGAAAACGCACCTGCCACGCTTCAACGTTTGTTTGATGGCGCGAACAAGGGCAAGCAGTTGTTAAAGCTTTGATACAGAACAGGAAAGGAAATGCCATTGTCGACGTCTAACGCGCAGCAGGCGGTAAAACCGTTTTGGCTTACAGAAAATTTTGCTCCGGTTTTTGAAGAGATCACTGATCTTGATCTCCGCGTTACGGGCAATATTCCTCCTGAGCTCAACGGCAGATATTTCAGGAACGGTGCCAACCCGCCGTCCGGGGTCAGTCAGGACTGGTTTCTGGCATGCGGCATGATTCACGGCGTTGAACTACAAAATGGCAAAGCGTCATGGTATCGCAACCGCTACGTCAAAACCCCTTTGCTGGACGAAGACACACCCAGTCAGGAGTCACGGAGGAAGCTTGAGAATTCTATAGCCAATACGCATATCATCGAACATGCAGGCAAAATTCTCGCGCTCGCCGAACTTAGCCTGCCGATCGAATTGTCAACTGAACTCGACACGTTGGGCCCCTATCGGTTTGACGGGAAATTGAACGCGAACATGACCGCGCATCCCAAAACCTGTCCTGTGACTGGCGAAATGCTGTTTTTCGGCTACGGTATTTTACCGCCCTTTTTGACCTATTACCGTGTGTCGGCGTCGGGTGAACTGATCCAGCAGGAACAAATTGACGTTAAGGGCGCAACGATGATGCATGATTTCAGTATTACGGAAAACTATGCAATATTCATGGACTTACCCATGGTTTGGGATTTAAGCGGCAGAGCAGCCGGCGGGCTAGGCATAAAGTTTGACACTGATTATGGCGCACGGCTAGGCGTCATGCCACGCACCGGATCCAGCAAAGATGTTATCTGGTTCGATATCGATCCTTGCTACATTTATCACACGATGAACGCCTATGAAATTGGCGACGAAGTGGTCCTCGATGGATGCCGTCTGGTTGGCTATATGGCAGTGGGCATGGTCAAGCCGCCGCTCCCGACGCTTTGCCAATGGCGGATGAATTTAAAGACCGGCGCAGTTAGCGAACGGCAGATTGATGACTTGGGCGTCGATTTCCCTAGGGTTCCCGACGCGCTGATCGGTCAATCCTATCGCTACGGCTACACCGGCGAATTCGGTCAGGGTGCGCCGACCGTAGAGGCTTATCACAAATATGATCTGCACACAGGCAGCAGGACATCGCACCGCCTTACAGCCGGCCGGACTGGCAGTGAGGCTGTGTTTGTGCCTGCGGCGGGCGGCACATCTGAAGATGACGGCTATCTGATGAGCTACGTCTATGATCCTGCCGAGAATAAGAGTGAACTGGTTATCATGGACGCCAGCAACATCGCGCGTGAACCGGTAGCCCGGATTCACTTGCCGACGCGGGTGCCGGCGGGCTTTCATGGAAGCTGGATTGGGGATTCTGTGTGACACGAACCGGAGGATGCCTATGCGGAGCAGTGCGCTACACCACAAGTTGGCCGCCGCTGATGCTGGGGACATGCCACTGCAAACATTGCCAGCGTCAGGCGGGATCGGCCTTTTCGATTGTCGCAGCTGTACCAAAAGATGGCCTGACGATTGAAGGAATGCTGACGCTTTATGAAGATAGTAGCGCGTCGGGCAATCCGGTTTACCGCAAATTCTGCGCAACTTGCGGATCGCCTGTGTTCACACAAACGCCAGGCGGTGACGCGCAAGGTATGATGTTCATCAAGGCGGGAACGCTCGATGAAGCGAAAGATTTGGTTCCTACCATCCATTTCTGGACAGGCAGCGCGCAAGACTGGGTCATCTACCCCGACGGCGCAACGATTCTGTCGGAGCAGTAAGTTAAATCAGACCTTTGCCGCCATGGCAGCGGCCACCGATGCGCCGATTTCTTCGGGGCGCGGATTGCGACGCAGCGTCAAGCCGCCGTTGATCTGCAAATTCTGTCCCGTCACGTAAGTCGCGTCATCGGCCAACCATAACACGGCTTGGGCGATGTCATCTGATGTGCCGACGCGGCCGAGCGGATATTCCTTGATAAAGGCATTTGCGACACCTGGTGTGGCGAAGGAGGCTGCGGTCATCGGCGTTTCGGTAAAGCCCGGCGAGACGGTGTTGGCGCGAATTCCTTGCGCGCCATATTGATTGGCGACGCAGCGGACCAGTGCTTCTGATCCC
>JANNWX010000118.1:0-9650 GCA_031409315.1 Sphingomonadales bacterium
TATAAGGATCGCGCAGGATCGACGTTTCTGACCTTTCGGCGATCAGATAACCGGCCCTGAAATTGCCGAACGCAATCGCCAGTGCATTTGCTGCAATGTCGGGCATATCCTCGGCCTCGACCACCGGATATCCAAGCAGCGTATCGGCCTGTCCAGCCGCCAGTGAAGGCTGCCACAAAAACGCGCCGTCGCTGGTTTTGAACTTGCGGATCACAGACAGCGTTGCGGCGTTCATCACCCAGGCCGCACCCTGACGATATGGCGCACGCAATGCATGGACCAGCTCGATCAGCTTGTCCGCCGGGTTGCTCACCGAGAATGCCGCCGAAACGCCCGACGCCACATATTGCAGCGTCCCGAACGCTCGGACCGCATCAGATGTCGATGCAGTCGGATTGGTCAGAAAGCCTTTGGGCTTGTCGGTGCCGTTGCCGTTGACGAAGGCGCTGCCCTCGGCTTTGGCAAATTCGGTGGCAATTTCGCTCGCCAGCCAGGCCTCGACGTCAAATTGCGCGTCATCCAGCATCGCTTGCGACGCCGCCGGATTGGCATAGAGATCGCCAAAGCTCGGCACGATCTCATTAAAGTCTGGCGTATCGGTTTCTGGCCGTGCCGCCGTTTCGGCTGCCCAGCCAGAAGGCGTGCCACCCGTCGTCACCAGCTTGCGATACCCCGCCGAACCAACCCGAACGACATTGGCAATCGCCCGGATCGGTGAAACGTTTTTAAGCGTCGCATCAATCTGCGCATCAATTTCGCGCGGGATTGCATAGCCACCGTCGGCAAGTGCGGTGCCGACAAAGCTTTTCAGCTCAACCTCCGCCCCGCGCCGCAGATATCCGTCAACAAACGCTGCCCGCGCCGGGCTCGCAGCAGACCCCCCCGCCAACACCGGCCGCGCCAAGGCTTTGGGCGCGTCATCAGCCACTGCGTCAAATGCCGCCTCAATCGGGTCGGCCTTCACTTCATAATCCATCTTCTTCTCCCAACAAAAAAGCGCGCCCAAAACGGACGCGCCACCACAAAAACCATTTCCGGATTTGACCGGTATCAGAGGCTGAAATTGAAAAAGGGCCGGTGGATGATCCACCAGCCCTTCGTAATCACGGCATGCCTTTGGAAACCCGTTTAGCGGTTGATATATTCAACCCACGCGACAGCATCCGCCAACGGCTTCGCTTTGAATTCATAGCCGTCAGGGCCATCATTAAAATCCATATTGCCGTTATCGAGCGCCTTTATACGGCGCAGACGCCAATTCTGACGGTCAAAATCGGCAGGCGTGTCATCCGCATCGTCCGACGAGTTGATGATGACAACATCATTGGCTTTAATTTTTTTGCGGCTTGCATCATCATGCAGTTTCGTGATCAGCAAATCGCCATTGCGAATGCCAAAGGCGATACCCGAATTACCTGTAACGCGCACCGGCATCCGCTTATCCTGCGAAATCCGACGCCCCTCCCGGTCTTGGAAAAAACCCAAAAAGGGAAAGCGCGGACGGTCCAGAACCTGCATGCCGGATACCGCCCCATGAACGCCCATGCCCCGGGGGGAGCACAACCACAGGGCCGCTATCGCGACCGCAAATCCTATCAGCAATACAAACATGAATAGCCCCCATATCAGCATTCATTGAAAAATTACTAGCCTTTTTCGGCTTTTATCATCGTTAATAGCCCCAGAATCGCCGTCACGCAGCTGGCGCCTGATATTTCTCAAAAGTTGTTGGTCGCAAAAAAGTAGTGAAACGGACAAGCAGCAACAGGGATAGAGCAAACAGCAATAAGCCCAGATAACCTGACGCCGGGAGAGTTGGATCTCCCGTTTCCAGAGCCAGATTAGGATTGGCAAAGGGCACGATCACCACCAGTATCAGATAAATGAACACAGAAATTGCCATGACGTGCCAAGCCCAGTTCGGCAAAGCACGCGGCGCACCGTTGTTGAGCGCGCGCTCAATCATGACATCGGTTGTGATAAACATCGGCAATGATATCCGAAATCCGATGTCGGACCCAAAAAACGCCACCGCAACAGCATTGACCGAAGTCACGTCCCACATATGATCCAGCCGGAACAATATCTTCGGATAGGCGAGCGAAAAAGCCACCGCAATCCAGAAACCGGCGCACAAAAGCGCCATAAGTAAGCCATTGACGTGAGGCTTGCTCAAAACCGAATAAACCTGCTTTGGCAAAAAGGTAATAATTCCGACGGTCCACACAAATATCGAACCAACCGTCGCCCAAAATTTTGGCAAATCCAGTCTCCCCCTTGGACTTAATCATGGAAACTGCCCGATGATTGGGAATCCGTCAAGACTCTACCACCAGCACCCGTGCGCTTGGTTGCATCGGGTGCGTCACCACGCTGACTTCGATCAGGTCGAGGTCAGTTAGTTCACGATATGTTCCTTTTTTCATTCCCCGCACGCGGTAACCGAATGACAGGCCGCTGCCTGCCCGCACCGGCGCATCGTCCTCCAGCCGCGCGATCACGCGCAGGCCCCGATCATCCTCGGCAAGGCTTTCCACCGTGCCAATCCGCCGCGATTCTTCATGTTGCCAAAGCAGCGGAATGCCCGGCTTCAACGCCTTTGCAAAGGCGCCCTTGCGCACCACATCACCGCCGTGATCCGCGCGATCAAATATCGCTGCATAACCGGCAAGCCTCACTGACTCACCAACCCCGAAAGGCCCAACTTCACCGCCAGCCCGATCAGCACGAGGGCAAGGCACCCACGCACCACCCAATCGATCACCGCCTTGCGCGCCGACGCCTTGGCATCGCGCCACGCGCCCAATAATTCACGCAGATCGGCCATATCCTTATGCGCGCCTTCATCGGCCAGCCCCAGCCGCGCCAAAGCCCGCGCCGCGCCCGTTTCACAGGCCTCTTCTATCAGGCGCAGCATCGCATTATCCGCCCCCCGCCCCTCCACCTGAACGGCAAGGTGCGCGAGCATATTGGTATCGGTCATCGGATCACTCCAAAAAAAGCCACCCTAAGGCGGCGTAGACTATTCGGCTTGGACGCGGCTGTCACAAGGTCAATCCACGCGTCATAAAACCCACGCCGCCCACCTGCGCCCACAACCGTTCGCGTTCCTCGGACAAAGCACCCACCCGGTCCAGATCAACCGTCAGGGTCAGTCCCGCAAACCACGGCCGCAACCCTTCGGAGAGTGCCGCCAGTATCTTACCCGCCAGCGGCAGGATCGCCAGACGCCACAACGCCCGGTTCGCCTCGCGGTAATTGGCATAGGTCGCATCGCCCGGAAGCCCCAGCAGCATCGGCGGCACCCCGAACGCCAAAGCTTCCCTCACCATACCGCACGCCGCTTCCGGCAAAGGTGAACTGGCCGTTGTCGGGATCGTGCCAAGGGTTGAACTTGGTTTCGGCTGGTGCGTATTCTGCTCGCCCGTGCGATACCGTAACGCTATCGGTCCAGAGCTCATCAGCCTCGACGCCATTGCCTCAACAAAACTGTGGATACCATTTGTCCGCGAACCTAATTTTCATACGCACAAAGATCTACTTCATATCCGCCGAAAATTGCTTTTCGCGGCGGCCCATCTCCTTGAATGAGTATCCTGTCACGTTCCGGAAAGTCTCCCCAGCAAACAACACTTAAACCCTCAATTTTGCATTTCTCATTCGCGCCCATGTCATACCCACCGATATAGCGACCATCCTTGAAGAACGCGAGTTGCTGATAACCGTGTTGGGTCTCCGGGTTATCAAAGTCGTATATGTTCATGACCCAACTCGTTCTGCTCACATCAACGGAACCGACAAATTTCCATTGTCCGCCTTGTAAAAATACTCTCGGTTTTGGGTTTAAGGGGCAGGTTTCTTTAGAACAGGACGCTAGCGTTAGAGCGAACGCTCCGATTAGGGTCCAATTGATTGACCTCATGGGCCTGTCTTCCTTTTCGCCTTACGCTTCCGATTATACTCGGATGCCGCTTGTTGACCAAGCCGTATGATCTGAGTTGAATACCAGTCGGAATGCACATGTCCATCGCTTCTCAAAGCGGAGCGACCGTTATATTTCTTGAGAGCGTAGGCTTTGCTAACATAGCTCCGGTCAAGCTTGCCGTTTGTCAAAATACTTGTCCGGTGCCCTTTCATGTCCAGCCATTCGAGTGCGGCCGCCGCGCTGGTTGCGGGTGTCATGACCTGACTCTTACCAGTCAATCCGATGTTTGCTTTTTCCGGCGCCCAGTCTTTGGGATTGTTAACTTGCAAGGGATCGCGGAGGAATGCTTCTTTATCGCCCTCGCCGCCGCTCTCTATCATCGCTTGGGCTTTCAGATTGATGGCATGCATGTAGCGCGGGTTGTCAGGGGTCAGCTTGTGCCTGCGATTGAAAGCATTGGCCGCATCAAGGAAGACCTGATCATTATCCTTCCTCCATGCTGTCGTGCCAGTCTCGTGATAACCCGGGATTGGTCCGATCTGTGTTTGGGCTGGCGTCGTTGACGGGCGCTTGCTGACTCCCGCTTGACCCCGCCCAACGCGTTCCTCTCGTTGCTTGTGTCGCTTGGCCATATTGGCCACAACACCTTCTATCGCACCACCACCCCCATAGCGCACCCCGCTTCCCGCAAAGGTGAACTGGCCATCGTCGGGGTCGTGCCACGGGTTGAACTTGGTTTCGGTTGGTGCCCCGTCTTCGGGCACATCTGTTTCAGGATCAGACTCGCCGACTACGCCGGACTCAGTATCCGGCTCCTCCTCCACCTCCTCCAGATCAAGCGGGTCCAGCCCCACCGCCGCGCGCTTTTCGTTCACCGTCATAAAATCCGCGCCGCCCACCTGCGCCCACAACCGCTCGCGCTCCTCAGACAATGCCCCCACCCGGTCCAGATCAACCGACAGACTCAGCCCCGCAAACCAGGGCCGCAGCCCTTCGGAGAGCGCCGCCAGTATCTTACCCGCCAGCGGCAGGATTGCGCTGCGCCACAGCGCCCGGTTCGCCTCCCGGTAATTGGCATAGGTCGCATCACCTGGAAGCCCGAGCAGCATCGGCGGCACCCCGAATGCCAGCGCAATCTCGCGCGCGGCGGCCGCCTTCAACCCGACAAAATCCATGTCAGCAGGTGACAGCGACATCGCCTGCCATTTCAGGCCACCCTCCAGCAGCATCGGCCGACCAGCATTGCCCGCGCCCGAAAAACTCGCCTCCATCTCGGCGCGCAGCTTGTCAAACTGCTCTCCCGAAAGCGTCGCGCCCGCATCGCCGGGATCATAAACCAACGCGCCTGATGGCCGCGCCGCATTATCAAGCAAAGCCTTGTTCCACCGCGTTGCAACATTATGGATCGCCACCGCGCCCGATGCCGCGCCAAGGCAGCCCAGCCCGTAATGATCGTCAAGCGGGTGGTGGGTGCGGATATGGATCACTTGGTTAGCGGGCAACCGCGTCACCGCGTCACCCGCGCGGTAAAGAAACGCCATTGGCCAGCCGCGCGCATCCGCCTCGACAGTCATCCGCTCGGGCCGCAGCGCAAACAATTCGGCGGGCGCGCCGTCAGGCCCTGCCAATATCTCGACATAGGCATTGCCGTGGAGCAACAGATAGGCCGCCACCGTCTCGATCAGAACCTGCCCACCCGATGTCGCGTTGATCAAAGCCAGCGCCACCGGATCGGATGCCACAACCGGCGCAGTAGCCACGCCCTCGGCCACGAGCCTCACCGCACGCTGCGCCACCGGATTGGAGACATAGCCATCGCGCACCTGTTGCTCGTAAGCACGGGGCCAATCGCCCGTCGAATAGGCACCGAACGCACGACCAAGCGCCGGACGCGCAGAAGCACGCCCGGCTGATTTCCAGCCGAATAATTTCATATTTGGTTCCTTGAAAATTAAGTCAGATGCACGCGTCAAAGCGGCTATTTTGCCCGTCTGCTGACGGCCTCTTTCAGAAGGTCTTCCATCTCGTAGATCAACTGCCGGCCAGCGAGGCCATTCTCGGTCTTGTCCTGCGGATCAGCCTCGAAATGCACGCGCATCCGATCCACCATCACAATAGCCGCAGCATAACGCTCAGCACCCAGATTCTTTTGTACTGCCTTCAACCCTTCCTTCAGGGCGAAAAATTCGGTGTCGATATTGTTCTCGGGAAAATAACCTGTCTTGTCTCTGAAGATCGGTGCAGTGAGCATCATCGCACCTAAATAATCGTATATCTCACTCACTGACTGAGGAATGTAGGGCTGTTTGGACCTCATCATGGCAAACCCTTTGGACGGATGATAATATAGGTGCCCCCAGAACCGAGCTGGGTTGGACGCACGATGATTACTGCGCCGGGTTTGAAATCACTATTGAAAAAACCTCTGATTTGGGGCGTCCGTAAAGTTTTTTGTGTTAACGACACATCGAATGCAAGGTTGCCCACGCGAGCATCGGGAATTCTATATGTCCGATCAGACCCCGACGTAGCATATTCCCTTCCGATCACGCGAACCGCCCCGCCTTTCGCCGTTGATATTCCAAGCTTTGTATTAAATTCTCTTAGGTGCCGTCGTGTAGCCCGGTCCACGTAGTTTCCGATAGCTTCCTCACGCGACAGTCTGACCTTCAGACGACCCGCCGTATGGAGTGTTTTACCTTCGTCGTAAGCCGTGTCGGCGCGATCCTGCAACAACCTCAGAGTCTCAACCTGCAACGGCCGCAAATCGCCCTTCACCCGGTAATAGGCTTCCGCCCGGTCCAGCCGAAGCCCGCGAATCTGGTTGGCTTGCCCCTCAATCGTTGTCGGGGTGCCCAGCGAGTCAAATCGGTAGTTCGGATCAATTGCGCGGATCTGGCCGATCAGTTGCCTTGTATGGGCCGCCGTCAGGTCTATCGTCAGCACCTGCGCTGGACCAGTAAGATCAAAGACAGTGTCTGTCATCGTCAGGATGCTGCCAGCGGGCGAACCATCCAAACGCGGAAACACATGCTCCATGGTCAGCGGATCATTGATCGGCGGCCCACCGTTGCCGCCGATGCCGGTTCGGGATGGCAGACGCAGAGGCGGCCGAGACTGACGCGCGACCGGGCGCAACACCCGCTCAATCGCAGTTCTGGTTCCATCAATTTTGTGTCGCGTGGTTGAGGCAAAACGCGGCTAAACCAACCTAACCCGCGGCCTCGGTGCCGCCGCACCCAGCATCAGCTCCGTCATCGCCCACACGCACGCATCGGCGCGGTCGGGCGATTTTCCGGGGCCTTCGTATCCGCCGCCCAGGATCAGCCCGCACAGCTCATCCTCAAGCTCGGGAAACGCACCGACATGGCATGCCCGCCCGCCTTCATATAGGGCCGCCACCGGTTCGGCCCGCGCCACTTTGCCCCGACTGGCGTGGACCAGCTTTATCGGCAATGCGATATTGGCGGCCTTCAAGACAGAGCCGACCATATCCCCGCCTTGGTTCTTTTCGGCAATCACCCGGTCGGCGTTCCAGCGGGCGGCGGCGGCGGCAACCGCCTGCGCCCAGCCTTCGGGGGATCGCCCCGAAACGGAAGCATCGTCCAGAACATAGGCCCGGTCATTCGCGCCCTTAGCAACGACGATAATCCCGCACGCATCGCCGTTCGCGCTCGCCGGAGGATCAACCCCAACAACAATACGCCGAAATTCGGGCACCGTGCGGGCCCGGCATTTCTCGATTAAATCCCGCGTCCACAGTGCCCCTTGCGCGTCGGCGATCAACTCCCCGTCCAGCTCCTGTCGGCCAAGCCGGGTGCCACCGTAGGCCTGCGTCATCGCCTGCAAGAATGCTGGCGGCAAATATCCGGCATTGTCGTGGCTGCTGCCCTGCGTCATCACCACATCCTTCTGGGTGATCAGCCGGCGGACCAGCGGCACCGGGCGGGGGGTTGTTGTCGCAACGATACGCGGGTCCACGCCCAGTCGCAGGCCAAGCATCATATTATCCCATGTTGCAATCCCGTGCGGCCATTTGGCAATTTCGTCGGCCCAGGCAAAATGGTGTTGCGGGCCGCGCAGGCTTTCGGGTTCGCCCGCAGAATAGAGCGAGGCCATCGCCCCGTTTGGCCATGTCAGTTTTTTGAGCGACGGCTCCCACATCAGCTTTTCGCCGCCAAATAGGGAAAGCAGCCCGCTTTCGCCTTCGACCATCACCGACCTAGCCTCGGTCAGCGTCGCGCCAATCAGCGCGATCCGCAACCGGCCGTCGCTCTGTGCCGCAGCATGGATCATTTCTGCCCCAATCCGGGTCTTGCCAAATCCGCGTCCGGCCATCACCAGCCACGTCTTCCATGAAGACGGCGGTGGCAGTTGCGTGTCACGGCACCAGAATGGCCAGCGGTCACTCCGGTCGGTGCGCGCTTCGCCCCACGACATCACATTGCGGCGCGCGCCTTCAGGGGAAAGTCTGGCAAGTTTTTCCGCCTCAGACGGCACCGGGCGTGCTTTCATTTTGTTCTGCGAGGCGAAGGCGCTCTCGCACCAGATCAATCTTGGCCAGCAAAGCCTCTTTACGGTCTTTTAGCGGACGGCTGGCTTCCCCCATGTTCGCGCCGCCCTTCACCGAGGATCGGTGCTGGGCAAGCAAGGTCAGCCCCAACCGGTTCGTCTGCACCTGTTGGCGCACCGTATCGGCGTCGGCCTTGCCGTCCACTTTGGCCAGCGCCTGTTGCAGTAATTCTGCTTCCAGCCGCGCATAGCCCTCCGCCAAGGCTTCGGCCCAGAATATCCGGAATTCGGGTGAACGGCGGCGCAGGGCATAGACGCTTGACGCTGTCATTGCGGCCGCCTTTGCCGATGCCGTAACATTCGATGTCTCGGCAAGCTTTGCCAGAAACCGCTCCCGGCTTGCCTTGTTCCAGACTTTCCGTTTCGGTTTTTTTGATCCCGCCACTTCCATATCCTTTGTGATGAAACGCGAACGGGGCCGGGTGCGCATCTGCGTCCGGCCCCGTTCGCGGGATGCGCTTCGTTGGAACGATGCGCCTCAGCTTGTTCATTATTGAAATTCTTGCCGTCGATCCGTTCAAGTCCGTCTCGGGTGCCTGATGTCGATCCGTTCAAGTCCGTCTCGACTGGTCTGTTCGTCGATCCATTCAAGTCCGTCTCGACTCGCTTTTCTCGACTGTTCACGTTTTGTGCCAGAACAGCGTGACGCTGTCAAGCCTTATTTGCCAAATAGGTTCATTATTTTAGAATGTATAGCCAACTGACACATTGATACGGGGGGATTTATCGCCGCTATCAAAACGCGGAGCGTTGACCGGCAACGCCGCTTCCACGCCAAATTCCGCAGCCCCAATCCCCGCCCGAACGCCTGCCCCGGTTGACATCAACGTGCCGCCGCCAAATCCGGTGCCAAGATTGTCGATCACGCCGCCGTCAACAAATCCGTAAACTTGTGCCCACTTCACCCCGCGAAACGGCGCGTTGAAATGGCGGCGCAGTTCGATCAATCCCATTATGCCTTGATCGCCGAACCGTTCGCTGAAATCAAACCCGCGGCCAAATCCTGGCCCGCCAATTCCAACTTCCTGCGCCGACAGCAAGGGCCGCGATGCGATCTGGCCGGTCGCTGCGACGCGCAGGCTGAGCGACCTGGCGATTTTGCCTTGCCAGTTGGTCCAGAAATATCCTTTGGTAAATTGCCCGCTGCCATCTG
>JANNWX010000119.1:0-5706 GCA_031409315.1 Sphingomonadales bacterium
GAACCGCTCTCGCCGCTCGTCAACCTCGATTTGGGATATTGAACATGCCAAACCCCGCAGAAATCTGGCACACTGTCGCGATGTCGAAGGATTACGACACCATCGCCGCGATCCTCCACGACGATTGCGTCTTTGAAAGCCCCGTCGTCCACACGCCGCAATTGGGCAAGGACATCACCGCCAAATATCTGGCCGCAGCGGGGTATACGCTTGGCAATGGCAGTTTTGAATATGTCGGCGAATGGCACCGCGAAAATTCATCTATCCTTGAATTTAAGACAGAGATCGACGGGATCAAGATCAACGGGATCGACATGATTACTTGTAACGATGACGGCCTTATCACCCATTTCAAGGTCATGGTCCGCCCACTCAAGGCCGTGAACATGCTCCATCAGAAAATGGGCGAAATGCTTCAGAAAATGTCGGAATAATCCGCCAATTCACGCAAATTGATGCGCTATCCAGTAAAAAATCGCACCAACCGTCGCCGACGCAGGCACCGTCAATATCCAAGCCGTCAGCAAATTGCTCGCCACGCCCCACCGGACTGCCGATGCGCGTTTGGCGGCCCCTGCCCCGATGATGCTTCCCGTAATCGTGTGGGTTGTCGAAACCGGAATGCCATAAGCCGACGCCGTAAACACCATGATCGATCCGCCAAGCGAGGCACTAAATCCTTGGTGATGCGATAATTTGGTGATCCGCGTGCCCATCGTCTGGATGATTTTCCACCCGCCGCAGAGCGTGCCCAGACTGATCGCAATATAGCAACTGATCGCGACCCAATGTGGAACGTGGAATTCGCCACCCAAATAGCCGGTTGAATAGAGCAGGACAGTGATGATGCCCATCGTCTTTTGTGCGTCATTGAGGCCGTGGCTGACCGAATAAGCGGCTGAAGAGACCAGATGCAACGCCTTGAAACTGCCTTCTGCGCCACGCGCGCTCGCACGACGAAGAACCCAGGACGATACCAGCATGATCATCATCGCAATCAGCATCCCGAGCATTGGTGACAGGAAAATCGCAATTGCGGTCTTGTTGAGGCCCGACCACTGAATACCCGAAATACCGGCATGGGCGACACCGGCCCCCACCAATCCGCCAACCAAAGCATGACTGGAAGATGACGGTATGCCCTTCCACCAGGTAATGATGTTCCAGAACATCGCCCCAACGAGCGCACCGAACACAACCGACGGCGTAATAACATCCTTGTCGATCAGGCCCTTGCCGATTGTTTCAGCAACCTTTTGCAACCCGGGAAAATTGAGCGTGAGGAAATAAGCAGCAAAGTTGAAAAAAGCTGCAAATGCAACCGCTTGCAAGGGGGATATGAGCTTGGTTGAAACCACCGTCGCAATCGAATTGGCGGCGTCATGCAGACCGTTGAGAAAGTCAAAAGCCAAAGCAAGGGCGATCAACCCGATCAGCAGCGGAAGGGCAAGCGTGGTTTCCATGCCTTCACCCTTTACGAATGGTCGATCACGAGGCCGTCAATCTGGTTTGCGACATCTTCAAACCGGTCGACAACTTTTTCGAGGTGGCTGTATATTTCGCGGAACACGATGAAGCGGATCGTGTTGGTCTGCGCATGCTCCTTGAACAACTTACGCAACCCATTGGCATGAATCTCATCCGCCTGCCCTTCCAGCCGCACAAGCCGTTCGGTCAATGCGTGCAACCGTGCGGCATTGGGGGCAATGGACCGCAACAAGGGCAAAGCCTCAGCGGTAATCCGCGCAGCATCGACGATGATCGCGGCCATATCCTTCATGTCTTGATCAAATTCGCGGACTTCATACAGATCAACCGCCCCGGCCGTCTGTTGCATCTGATCAATCGCATCGTCCATTGATCCAATGAGGCTGATGATGGCACCGCGATCAAACGGCGTCAGGAACGTGCGGCGCACCGTTTGCAGGACTTCGCGGATGATATCATCAGCTTCATGTTCGCGCTCGACAATCTCTTGAATATGGTCCGCCATACCAGGGCCGCCCTGTAAGAGCCGCGCCAGTGCGTCAGACCCGGCGACCAATGTCACGGCGTGCGCCTCAAACAAATCGAAAAAATTGCCTTGTTTTGGCAACAGCGCCTGAAACCAGTTGAACATGCCCATCCCCTTTTTCACTCCCTGCACACCCGTTGCAAACGCATTGAGAGGCACTTTGGCTTTGACTTCACTGGCGCGAAACTGCCGGATCAAGATACCAAGATCTGGCTCATCAACCGCCGCAGCTGCGTCATGCAAAGGAAACCATCGCCGTTCGCGCTCGTCTTGCTCTTCCCATTCATCCAGTTCTTGCGTCACTGAAATCGGAAAAACATCGACGTCTACCAGCAACGATGCGCCATTTTTCCGTTTTTTCCGGTATCGATATGCTCCAAGTGGCGTCGGGCATGCCGACCCGCGAATCCCGGCCTCTTCCTCGGCCTCGTGCGCGGCGGATGCATGGGGTGCCAGTCCGTCGATCAAATTGCCCTTTGGCAAGACCCACCGTTTGGTTTCACGCGATGTGACCAATAAAATGCTCACCGGCGAATCAAGCGATATGCCATCTATCCGGTAAGGAAGTGCAGCGATTTGGCGAATGGTTGCGGCCTTTATGACAGATTTGTGACGGCCTTAACGGCTACAGAGGACCAGCGTCAAACACCATGTGTATTCATTCTGACAAAACTGAGTATTTGATCGGTCTTCTTTTCGCCGACCATAAGTTACGATACACATGGCTACGATACACACGACAAGGCCGTGCGTCATTGCCTTCATGCGTAACACAAGTGACACTTGACCCTTGTGCACATCACATCTCTTGCCTCAGGATTTGGAGGCTCATAATGTGCGGCATTGGTCTTCGTCGATCGCAAACTCACCATTGAACCTTAAGGAACCAACATGGCCAGCGCTGTCGAAACCATGATCCGCAAAACAATCGGCAATGGCTTGATGAAGGTGGCCGCATTCAACCGTGACCGTATGGAAAAGCCCGATGCACCCCATCCGTTCTTGTCAGGCATCCACAAGCCAATGGCGACCGAGTTGACGCTGGACCAGCTGCACGTCACCGGCGCAATCCCGCCAGCCCTTGATGGCAGGTATATCCGCATCGGACCAAATCCTGTTTCGCCCCCAAACCCAGCCAGCTACCATTGGTTCACCGGCGACGGGATGGTCCACGGTGTTCGGTTGAAGGCGGGCAAGGCGCTTTGGTATCGCAACCGCTGGATCCGTTCAACGGCGGTCAGCCAAGCGCTGGGTGAGGCACCTGCCCCCGGCCCACGCAACGGGCGCAGCGATACCGTGAACACCAATGTTCTTGGTATTGCCGACGACATTTGGGCGCTCGTCGAAGCGGGGGGGGTATCCGGTCCGTATCGACGAAGAATTGAATACGATCGCGCACGATCCGTTTGGCGGAACCCTCAAAGGCAGTTTTACGGCCCACCCGCATCTCGACCCTGAAACCGGCGAAATGCATGCGGTTTGTTATCAAGGGGATCAAGCCACTGTCATCCGCCACGTTGTTGTTGGCACCGATGGCAAGGTGCGGCGTGAAGAACCCATTACCGTCAATAGCGGCCCGTCAATCCACGACTGCATGATTACCAAGCAGTATGTGATCATCATGGATATGCCGCTCACTTTTTCGATGAAGATGCTGATCGCGGGTCATGCTTTTCCTTACAAATGGAACCCCGATCACAAGGCGCGGATCGGATTGCTCCCCCGCGAAGGGACAAATAACGATGTCATCTGGTGTGACATTGATCCTTGTTACGCGTTTCATCCGTGTAACGCCTATGAAACAGCGGACGGTAAAATCATCATGGATGTGTGCGCGCATGATTCGATGGGCACCGAAACGAGCGGCCCCAGTTCAACCAAAACGCCGTTCGAACGCTGGTCAATCGATCCAGTTGCCCGGCGTGTCACACGTTCGGTGATTGATAATGATGATCAGGAATTTCCGCGCCAAGACGAACGGTTGATCGGCAAACCCTATCGCTTCGCCTATACAATGGCGCTACCAGGAGTGGCCGCGAGCCATGCCTTTTCGTCGAACCGGTTGTTCAAACATGATCTCGACACAGGGACACGCGAGGTGCATGAATTCGGGCCAGATCGCTTCCCTGGTGAATTTGCCTTCATCCCCAAAACGCCAGACGCGGCGGAAGATGACGGCTGGTTGATGGGCTATGTCGTCAACATGTCGAACGAGACCAGTGAACTCGTCATACTTGACGCGCGCAATTTTTCGGGCGAACCACAGGCGGTGATCCATATTCCACACCGCATTCCGCCGGGTTTTCATGGCAACTGGGTTCCGACGGCCTGAACCGCTAAGGATTGCCTCGGTCGTGGGAACGCGACCAGAGGCGATCAAAATCGCGCCCATTGCGCTTGTGGCGGCTCGTCGCCCCGGTGTGGTCCACCGCTTGATTGCGACCGGGCAGCACGAAGATTTGTTCAGGGACGCTATTGCCGCGTTCGGGATCACTGTTGATCTTCACCTCGCCCCGCATCCTATTGACCGTTTCTCGGCAGATCAGGTGCGGGCGATGCGCGCAGCAATCAAATCTGCGCTCATGCGTGATCCGCCAGATATTGTGCTGGTCCAAGGGGATACGAACAGCGCGCTGGCGGCCGCGCAAGCCGCTCAGGCGTGCGGCATTCCAGTCGGGCATGTTGAGGCTGGGCTTCGGTCGTTCGATCTTGACCGGCCATTCCCAGAGGAGCGTAACAGGATCGCCATTGGGCAGATCGCAGCTCTCCACTTTGCTCCTTCCCCCGTCGCAGCAGAAAACCTTGCCGCCGAAGGTGTGACGGACGGCGTTTCCATTACCGGAAATCCAGGTATCGATGCCCTGATGTTGATGAAGCCGGCGGCGAACCCATCAAGTGCACCCAACATTTTGGTGACATGCCACCGGCGTGAGAGTTTTGGTGAGCCACTGGAACGCATTTGCGACGCGATTCTGATAATTGCCGCGCGACATGACATCTCGATCAGCCTGCCCGTCCACCCCAATCCAGAAGTGCGTTCGACCATCGAACGGCGGCTGTCTAACCATCCCAACATCAACTTGGTCGCGCCGATGGAATATCCTCAGATGGTTTGCGCCATCCATCATGCAACCCTCATCCTGTCTGACAGTGGTGGCTTGCAAGAAGAATGCGCGGCGCTTGGCATCCCACTGCTTTTGATGCGCGAAGAAACGGAACGGCCCGAAGTGGTCGCAAACGGCAATGCCATCCTTGTCGGCAGCAACACCGATAGGCTCGTTGATGAAACAGAGCGGCTATTAACTGACCCCGACCATCACGCCAACATGTCACGGCCATTTTTTCCCTATGGCAAAGGAGGCGCGGCCAGCCGGATATTGGACGCGGTTGCGCGATATTTTGACGCACAAACGAAATTAAAGCGCCGAAATCCTTGCTTTTTGGCAGCGGGCGACGCATGGCACCCGCGTTATGACACAGAAATGGACCCCCGATAGCTGGCAGCAGCACGAAGCGCGGCAATTGCCAACCTATCCTGATGCCGGTGCGCTGGCCGCAGCCGAACAGACACTCAGTAATTACCCGCCTTTGGTATTTGCCGGGGAAGCCCGCAGCCTGACCGCCGATCTTGCCAAGGTTGCGCAAGGTAAGGCGTTCCTGCTTCAGGGCGGGGACTGCGCCGAAAGCTTTGC
>JANNWX010000120.1:0-4092 GCA_031409315.1 Sphingomonadales bacterium
CACTCTCGGAAAATGGCTTAAATCCGACAATTTTGAAATATCCTGTCGAAGAGGATGCTAATAGCACCCTCGAAAAGTGGCGGAAATGCTGCATGCACCCGTGCGTGAGGTGTGTCTCCATATTGCTGGCTCGATGCGTAGCATCGCAGCCTCTGCTCACTCGCACTGGCCGTATCCAAAAGAGGGACGAAATTTGGAGTGCGCGCTTATACGTCGTGACCGACGTAGGGCTGACGGTGACCGGACGAGGGACCGGCACGGCACTCCGGCAACACCACCCCTTGCATTTGTAGTTGAATTTCACTACATACAGACATGGCTCGAAAAGCACTGCGCGACATTTCATGGCTCAAGGGGGCGTTGAAGGACTTTCGGTCGTTCCCCCTGCCCGCACAGCAGAAGGCCGCGCGCGGTCTGACGCAGATTGCCGAAGGGGACACGCCGGAGATTGCCAAGCCGATGACCGGCCTTGGCGCAGGCGTGTGGGAACTGGCCATCAAGGAGCGCGGAGACGCATATCGCGTGATCTATGCGCTCCAGCTTGATGATGACGTCTGGGTGGTTCACGCCTTCCAGAAGAAATCGACGAGCGGCATCGCCACGCCGAAGCATGAAATTGACGTGGTGCGGGAACGAATCAAACGCTTGAAGGAGGCGTTATCATGACTGACCAAGACGACGATTTCGAACTGGTGCGCGGCTCCGGCAACGTGTTTGCCGATCTGGGCCTGCCCGATGCAGAGCTGGAACAGTTCCGCGCCATCCTTGCCGCCGAAATCGGCAAGACGCTGGCCGCCGACAAGCTGACCGTGCGCGCTGCCGAGAAGATCACCGGCGTTGCCGCCGCCGACTTCTCGCGTATCCGTCAGGCGCGGTTGAAGAGCTTCACCATCGACCGCCTGATGACCATCCTCGATCGGCTCAACCGCAAGGTGCAGGTGTCTGTCGCGGTCTATCCGCGTGATCCGGCTGGGGCGAGTGCTTTGCACTTGTGAGAACACCACTACCGATAATAACCTTGGGAGGCCTGCCCTGAAAGTGATCTTCAGTCGAAAGGGCGTTGATAGCGCAGCTGGAAAATGCGCTAGCGCCTTGATCCACGGACGCCCGATCAGCATCCCGATACCGACGCGAGAGCCATCGCCTACGACATACGGAATGCTGAACAATCCGTTAGCAGCCGTGGCTCGTGATCTTAGCAAGGGAGACCTGAGCGGGGATCGAATGTGTCACCTCGACCCAGACATTGACCGCAGCGCCTTGACGGTTCGGCCCGAAGGTTGGCGTGGCGCATTGGGGCAGGTCAGTTCCTCACTTTCGCACTTACGCAACCAATCGGTCAAAGCGGGCGACCTGTTCCTGTTTTGGGGTCTTTATCGCCCGGTCGAAAGCGTGGATGGCTGCTGGCGGTATGTTGGTCCTCGCCAGCACGCGGCATTCGGCTGGCTGATGATCGATGCCGTGCATGATGTGGTGGACGACGGAGCGCAATTGCTGGCTACGCATCCATGGTTGCAGGATCATCCCCATGTTCGGCCCTACTGGACGGCTTCCAATGCGGTCTATGTCGCTGCCGAAAATTTTGAACTGGATCGCCGCACGTTTCCCGGCAGTGGCGTATTCATGCAGGCATTTCGATTGACTGCGATGGATAGCCCGCTCCCAAGCCGGTGGTCAGTGCCCGATTGGCTTGATCCGACTCAGGGCGGTGTGGGCATGACATATCATGCGGGGCCGCGCTGGCTGGGGAACGGGTTACTCCAAACGGCAGCGCGAGGTCAGGAGTTTGTTGCTGATATTTCTGACCGAATGGACGCCCGTAAGTGGATTGCAGACATTTTGGAGGCGAACATATGAGGGTATGGAGCTACGTCATCACAACTGATCGTGGTAGCGCACCAAATTACGATGGCCCTGCGGTGACACTCACGATCTGCAAGCCACGGATCAGAATGCGAGCGCAACAAGGCGATCTTGTGTTGGCCTTCAACGGACGAACTCTTGCCACCAACCCTCATTCGGTAAGATGGGCTGGAATCGTCTCCGAGGTGTTGCCCATAGAGAATTACTGGGATGATCCGCGCTTTCGTGGAAAGCGGCCCGACTGCTCGGACGCTCCCGACAACATCTACCAATTGATGGATGGGCATTTATCGCAAGTGCCGAACACGAGCCACGATGAAGGCACCATAACGACGGACATTCGCGGAAAAAATGCCCTGATATTCTCGCAGGCATGGCATATGGGTGACGACAGACCTGAACTTCCTGACGTATTTGATCTGCGTGTTGTGGCTAATCGACGATTGGAGCCGCTTCGCGAAATTTCATCGCAGGAATGGATTGAACTCGAAGGCTGGCTCAAGGCGCATAACTGTGGGCTTCCAAAGCATAGCAAAGGATCGCGATGTGGCCCTCGCGCGGCATTGCAACCGAAGCGGCCTAAATGCTGACCTCCAACCTCGCCACATTGCCCTTCTCAACAATCCCCAGCCCCGCAACCGCATTTCGCACGGTATCCGCAACATAGGATTTCGACAAATGCGCGTAGTGCCGCCGCGTAATCCGTTCGTCGGCATGGCCCAAGGCTTCCGCGATCACCGCCATAGGGCACCCCGCACAAAGCCATGCGCGCGCCATAGGTGCGGCGCAAATCGTGAAAGCCGGTTGAGGCCAGCTTGGCCTTGGCGCAGGCGAGCGCAAGCGGGCGTGCCTGCTGGGATGGCCCCCAACGCTTGCCATCGGGACGCGGAAAAATCAGGTCGTCAGCAGATTTGCCATGCGTTGCCTGCTCGAACAGCCGGACGCCCTCGCCTTCAAGATATACCGCACGCGCCACACCGGCCTTGGTTTCGCGCAGCCAAATCGTTTGCGACTGGCGATCAAAGTCCCTGCTTCCAAGCCAGCCAATTCGGAATATCGCGCGCCGGTAAGCAACGCTGCCTGCACCAGCGGACGAAACGCAGGATCGCAGGCATTGACCAAGCGGCGGGCCTCATCGTCGGACAGGTATCGCAGCTTGGGAGCATCGGCCTTGGCGAAGGGCTTCACGCGCCGCCAAGCATCGTCCGCCCCCACCTTACCGTTGCGGTAGGCGGTATTGAGCGCCGCTTTCAGGATGGTGAGAATCCGGTTTGCGCTGGAACGGCGACGGCGGCGAGCCTCATCAGTGTCAGCGGTCGCCCTGACATTTTGCTTTTCCGCGCCCTTGGCAGTTCGTAACCGCGCCGGGGAATTGGCAAGCGACACAAGCCAGTCGTTGATTGTCTTGGCCGTCAGCTTTGCAACATCATCCTTGCCACCTGCGAGGATGCGCATCGAAATCAGGTTCACGATCAAGCCAATGCTTGCGACGATCAACATCCCGATGGATTCCACCGGCTTCGGATCAAAGAAGCGCTGCACGCCCTCGATCAGGACATAACCCGCAACCGCGAACAGCAGGATGGAGTTGAACGCGGCGGCGAGGATTTCGAAGCGGCGATAGCCGAATGTGCGTTGATCGTCGGACGGGCCCTAGCCGATCTTTACCGCCGCAAGCGCGAGCTAAAATGCGCCTGCGTCGGCGGCGATAGCAATGTGCCGCTGGGCTTTGTCTCGCTCACCGAGAATGTGATGATGGTCGGGATGGCCATTTGGATGATTTTCGCACACTAAGTTCGCGATCTGACAAGGGTTTGGTAGAAGTCGCCCGACCGGTTGGCCGGGCGCTTCCTCAGTGCAGTTATTCAGTCGTCACAGCAGTCCATTGCCTGCTCGCAACACGCGTCGAGTGCCGCGCAACAGGCGTTGACCGCGTCTGCAACAGTCGAGGCTTGGGCTGCAAAGGCAGCGGGCGTAACAAAAAGCAGGGCGGCAGCAGCGGCAAAATATTTGGTCATAAACTCTCTCCGTTGGGAAGCTGGAATAGCGTCGCAAAATATCGGCGCTATCAATGATATTCGCCCCAGAAACGCCAACGGTTACAATGTTTAATGCTTGGCAAATACGCTCGTTTTACCGGAACCGAAGGCAATGACATTATAGCGGTCTGCCGGATATCCCGGCGCTTCCATGCCAGGCGAGCCTAAGGGCATACCAGCAACTGCTAGC
>JANNWX010000121.1:0-4092 GCA_031409315.1 Sphingomonadales bacterium
TGGCTATGCCCGCCTTCGCGTGTCAGGTGCCATCGGTCGCCATCCCCCGCGTTAAACGGCACGCCGAGTTTCGCGAGCCGTTCGATAGCTTGCGGCGCATTTTCGATGACAAATTCGACCGTTTCGATTCTGTTGAGGCCGCACCCAGCAACCATTGTATCGCGGATATGGTCTTCAAACGTATCACCGGGTTCAAGGACAGCCGCGATCCCGCCCTGCGCCCATGCCGTTGCACCGTCCGACAAAGACCCTTTGGCCAACACGGCAACCCGCTTCGATTGGCCCAATTGCAATGCTGCGGTAAGCCCGGCCGCACCAGAACCGATGATGAGGACGTCAAATTCAGCCATTTGCCGCGCGGGTCAGATTCAAAAATACATGTTCAAGATCTGCCTCCCGGGTCGAAACGTCGGCGATTCCGTATCCGGCAGACTGCACCGCGCCTAATATATCGCCAGCATTGGCAGTGGTTTTCGAATATGTGATCGACAGGATACGCCCCGCCTTCAATTCGACCTTCTGGAATAGCGCTGACGCGGGCACGGTGGCCACATCGCGGTCGACAGTGATTTCAACCACCTTTTCCTGAGCCATGCCGACAAGTTCTTTGGTTGGCTTATTGGCAATCAATTGTCCGTGGTTGATGATGGCGATCCGGTCACACAATTCCTCGGCTTCTTCAAGATAATGGGTCGTCAGGACAATGGTGACGCCCTGCTGGTTCAGTTCGCGAACATAGGCCCAAAGCTGCTGTCGCAGTTCCACGTCGACACCAGCTGTCGGTTCGTCAAGCACAAGGATTGGCGGCGAATGGACCATCGCCTTGGCGACGAGCAGACGCCGTTTCATTCCGCCGGATAATGTGCGGGCATAAGCATGGGCTTTGTCATCAAGATGGACCGCCTTCAGTAATTCCATCGATCGTCGTCGTGATTTTGGAACCCCGTAAAGCCCGGCCTGATTTTCCAATGTTTCAAACGGCGTGAAAAAAGGATCGAACAATATCTCCTGCGGCACGATCCCGATTGATGCTTTTGCGTTGCGCGGATGGGCATCAATATCAAAACCCCAGATGCAAGCCGATCCGCCAGATTTGTTGACCATGCCCGAAAGGATGTTGATCAGCGTCGATTTTCCGGCACCATTTGGCCCCAGAAGCCCGAATATCTCGCCACGAGGAACATCAAACGACACGCCGTCGAGTGCCTTTTTTCCACCAGCATAGGTTTTTTGGAGGGCGTCGATTGCAATGGCTGGATAGGACATGGACGGACCTTAGCCGGTTAGATTTGGGAGCGGAAGGGACGCAGTTGGAAAATTGTCGACGTAGCGCAAATGGTATGATCACCGGAAAATTAACGATAGGTATTTCCGGTCCCTTTTGGAAATGCGCATATAGAAGACCTGTGAAATTTCGGATTCAATCCCCTCTGCGCGCTATTTTGGCGACGTTGGTTGCTGGTGGCCTATCGGCCTTGCCATCGCAGGCGTTTGCCCAGTCGATGACGTCAACCAGTGAAGTTGTCATCGTCACTCCTTTGTCGCTGGTCCATGTTGATGATCTTTTGTTCGGCAATATCATCCCCAGTACCAGTGCTGGGACTGTGACGATTTCGACGACCGGTGGCCGCACATCAACCGGGGGCGTGACGCTGGCGGGCGGCACCGTGCAGGCCGCATCCTTTGCGGGCTATGGCGCCCGAAACCAGCGTATCCAGATAAGCTTTGGATCGGCGGCCTATACATTGACCCGGGTCAGCGGCAGCGAAACAATGACAATGAACAATATGACGATCGGTGCATCCTTGGCCAATGGCTTGCAGCAAACGGGCCCCAGGTACCACATCCGCAGCACGACCGGCATATTCTCATTCACGGTTGGCGGGCGACTGAATATCTCTGCGAGTCAAGTCGGCGGCAATTATGACGGAACATTCGACGTCACCGTCATCTATGAATGACCCGCGCAGGATTGCGTCCAATCGCCTGATTTGCTAACCGCCCAATCCATGATGATCGCGCCTGAATCCGTCCGCACCACCCACCACCGCGTGTCTTGTGATGGGGCGACAGATATCCCGGGGGGTGCGGCGCTCGGTCATCCCAAAGTCTGGCTTGAAATTGACGAACGCGGCTATGTCGAATGTGGCTATTGCGACAAGAAATTCGTGCTGGCCGGTGGCGCGGTCGATCTCGGATGACACGCTGATTTGCGCCAAAAGCCAATCGTAAACGTCGCGGTAACCACACCCCCTTACCCGGTGCATACCTGCCACTAGTAGTGCAGAATTGTAATGGGGGCTCGTCTTTTCAGGTTGGTTGCAGTGTTGGGCGCTGCATGTGCGCTGGTTTCCGGCGCAGCTCCCACATTTGCCGCCACGCGGAATGCAACGACGCGAACCTTGGTTCGGCAGACCACCGGCATCATCAAATCCAGAGACTTGGCTTTTGGCAATATCATTCGCGGCACAACGGCGGGCACGGTAACGATCAATGCCCAAACCGGTGCCCGGACAAGCACGGGGGGTGTTTTGTTGATTGGTACCGGGTTTACATCCGCTTCGTTCACCGGTTCGGGCGCAGGCGGTGTCCGGGTGCGTATTTCGATTGCACCAACGACGATCCAGTTGACTAGGGTCAGCGGCACCGAGCGTATGACCCTCAACACATTACGGGTCAGTGCTGGCGGCGCTGCACAACAGACAATGCCGCGTAATTTCAACTTGCCAGCAAGCGGCGTTCAGACATTCAACATAGGCGGCAGGCTCAACGTCGCTGCCAACCAGGTTGCTGGAAATTATGTTGGCACATTTACCCTGACGATGAACTATCAATAACGGCCCCGGCTTCCTATATGGAGGCCATGATAATGCAAACCGACCCCCGTAGCTTCCTTTATGCCGACGGCAAGCTTGACCCTGAAACAGCGCAAAGCCTGACGCGACAGCTTTTGTCGAAATGCGACGACGGGGAACTCTACCTCCAATACCGCGCCACCGAAGCGTTCGGATTTGATGATGGCCGTTTGAAAACCGCCGATTATTCGACCGATGCCGGATTTGGTCTTCGGGGTGTCTCTGGCGAAATGACCGGTTTTGCCCACGCCAATGATATCAGCGAAGCGGCGATCCGGCGCGCTGGCGAAACGCTGACTTTGCTTGATCCTGCGAAGGCTGCCGCCGCCCCGCCGCCGCGCAAGAATAACCGCCATCTCTATACCGATGGCAATCCCATGGGCCTTATTTCTTTCGCTGAAAAAGTGACCTTGTGTCAGCAAATCGACGCGGCAGCCCGCGCGCGCGATCCGCGTGTTGTGCAAGTGTCTGTTGGGCTTTCCGCCAGTTGGTCGGTGGTGGAAATCGTCCGTGCTGACGGCTTTTTGGCAACGGACATTCGCCCGCTGGTTCGGTTGAACGTCGGTATCGTCTGCGAAGCGAATGGCAGGCGGGAAAGCGGTTCGTTCGGTATGGGTGGCCGCTACCTCTACGAAAACCTGTTCAAGCCAGAAACATGGAACCGTGCGGTTGACGAGGCGTTGGCCCAGGCGCTTGTCAATCTGGAAAGCGTCGATGCGCCTGCCGGGGAATTCACAATTCTCCTCGGCCCCGGCTGGCCCGGCATCATCCTTCACGAAGCGATTGGCCACGGGCTGGAAGGCGATTTCAACCGCAAAGGCACATCGGCTTTTTCTGGACGCGTCGGGGAACGCGTTGCGGTTCCTGGCGTCACCATTGTTGATGATGGCAGCATTGCCAACAGGCGCGGCTCGCTTTCGATTGATGATGAAGGCACGCCGACATCAGAAACCGTCCTGATCGAAGACGGCATCCTCAAAGGCTATATGCAGGACCGGCTCAACGCGCGCCTGATGGGCGTGCCCACCACCGGCAATGGTCGCCGCGAATCCTATGCCCACGCCCCCATGCCGCGCATGACCAATACCTTCATGAAAGGCGGCAATGATGATCCGGGGGAGCTGCTATCCCGCGTCAAAAACGGTATCTTCGCCAAGAGTTTCGGCGGCGGACAAGTGGATATTGTGTCCGGCAAATTCGTGTTCAGCTGCACCGAAGCCTATAAAATCGAAAACGG
>JANNWX010000122.1:0-1923 GCA_031409315.1 Sphingomonadales bacterium
CCTCCATGACCTTGAGCATTGCGTCGCGGTCGCAAATGTCTAGCTTGTGAAAACGATAGAGCGGGCTTGCAGAGACTACAGCGGTGGAGCCCGCAGTTGAGGCATAGGTAAGCTTGTCAACATTGACGACCTGGTGCCCCAGGTCACGGATCAAATGACGGCAGACTGCCGATCCGATAAACCCCGACCCTCCCGTAACCATCACTTTCATATCATGCAGTCCTCAAATCAATCGAATGAAATATCCGTGATAATATCGGCAAGTCTTGGTGCCTTGCGGTCCTTGTCGGAAAGGATTGGCCCAGACGTCGGCAGCGGCCATGTTATGCCAATTGCCGGATCAGCATAGAAAATGCTCCTGTCGCAGGCCGCTGAATAGGGCGCAGAAACCTTGTAGAAAACTTCCGTTTCGGGCTCGAGCGTCACAAAGCCGTGGGCAAAACCCTTCGGCACCAGAAGCTGATTGAAGGCGGCAGCCGAGACTGTGGAGGAATCCCAACGTCCAAAAGTTGCAGAACCCTTGCGGATATCAACAACCACATCAAAAATCGAGCCTCGCAAGACGCGGATCAATTTGTCCTGGGCAAAGGGCGAAACCTGGAAATGCAACCCTCGCAGCACACCCTTTTCCGCTGAGAAGGACTGATTGTCCTGAACCCAGTCCTGGGCAATGCCAAGCGCATGAAAACTTCCACGCGCATAGGTCTCGGCAAAGTATCCCCGCGCATCGCCAAATTTCTTCGGGATGATCTCGATGACGCCGTCAAGGCCGAGGGGGCGCAGTTCCATCGTCAACCCTGGCCGTGCTCGGCCGCTATGCGGCGAAGATAGGCGGCATACTCGGTCTTGCCCATGGCATCGGCCCGTTTCATTACCGCATCTGCCGTTATGTAGCCGTAGTTCAACGCGATTTCCTCCGGGCAACAAATCTTGCTGCCCGTGCGCGTCTCAATGGTCCGGATATAGGAACTGGCATCGTGCAGGCTGTCATGGGTTCCCGTGTCGAGCCAGGCGTTGCCGCGACCCAGCTTCTCCACATGAAGATCGCCCCGCGCGAGATACACCCGATTCACATCCGTGATCTCTAGTTCGCCCCTCTCAGATGGCTTGATTATCTTGGCAATGCCCACCACATCTCGGTCATAAAAATAAAGTCCCGTTACGGCCCAATTCGACTTGGGTGCCGCAGGTTTTTCCTCAATGCTCCTGGCTATTTCGTTCTTGTCAAATTCCACCACGCCGTAACGCTCCGGATCAGACACGTGATAGGCAAAGACCGTAGCACCGGTCTCGCGCGCCGCGGCCTTCTGGCACCGGGCCCCGAGCATGTCGCCATGGAAAATATTGTCGCCGAGGACCAGTGCTGCGGGGCCACCGCCCAGGAATTTCTCGCCGATCAGGAAAGCCTGGGCCAACCCGCCGGGATGCGGCTGCTCCGCATAGGTAAGATTGAGGCCGAAAGCCGAACCGTCGCCCAGCAGGTTGCGGAAATTCGGCAGGTCGTGCGGCGTGGAGATGACCAGGATGTCGCGCAGGCCCGCCAGCATGAGGATCGAGAGGGGATAGTAAATCATTGGCTTGTCGTAAACCGGCAGAAGCTGCTTGGAAACTACCAAGGTCAGCGGATAGAGCCGCGTCCCACTGCCGCCCGCCAATATAATTCCACGCATTTCCAGTTACACCTTGCTTTGCGCGGCAACCTTAGCCTCTCCGTATCGTATGGGTCAAACATTTGATAAGCAACGTTAATTGACTGATCTATTTCGAAATTATCGTGGCGTACCAAATTCGGGCTATTTGCGGTCCGTTCTCACCCAACCGGCGCGGCGTCCGCGCCACATGGCAAGATACAATCCGAACTTCCAGAAGAAAACACTCGGTAGTGCCAACAAATCGCGGGGCGCTATCGTATCACGGCCGAAT
>JANNWX010000123.1:0-9340 GCA_031409315.1 Sphingomonadales bacterium
TGATCCGGCGACCGCCGGCTGGGTGTTTGCCGCAGCCTTGGTCTGGGACGCGCTATTTGACCCTTTGATAGGCTATATTGCGACGAAAACCCGAACGCGGTGGGGCCGATATCGCCCCTATTTGCTGTTCGGCAGCGTGCCGTTGGCTGTTTCTTGGATATTGATGTTCCTACCGGTCCGGTTCGACGGGGCCGCCCTTGTCCTGTTTGCTGGGGCAACGCATATTCTATTCCGGACTTGCTATGCTGTCGTTTCGATGCCGTATCTGGCGCTGTCCGCCGTGATGACATCCAGCAGTCACGAACGCGGCATATTGGCGAGCCTGCGGATGGCCGCCGCCGCAACTTGCGGTTTGTTGGTGGCTTTCTTCACTTTGCAGCTTGTTGAGTTATTCGGCGGCGGGCGTGAGGGGTTTTTCTATGTGTCGATCCTCTACGGCATATGTGCGACCACGATCTTTGTTCTGGTGTTTATGCTGGTGGATGAAGCCGCCGTTCCTGCCGATGAACCCGCCCCTGATTTGCGGCAAACCATCGCCATGTTGCGCGGCAACACCGCCTTTTGGATTGTGGCGGCGGCCATGCTTTTGGGCGGTATTGGCGGCACGGTCGCCAACAAGATGCTACCATATTATTTCAAATATGCGCTGAGCCGTGAAGATTTGATCGGGCCAGCACTTGGTGCATCAGCATTTGCGATCATGCTTTCCATTCCGATTTGGTCCTGGGTGATGAAACGCTGGTCGAAACGGGCGATGTGGATGTCGGGCATGGTGGTGGGCGTTTGCGGTTACGCCGCATTCTGGTTCGCACCCGATGACCCGGTCATAATTGTGGCCATCCTGATGGGGATGGGATTTGGCGGTGGGGCGGGATATATCGGATTTTGGGCGATGATGCCGGACACTGTGGAATACGGCGAATGGCGATCCGGCTTCCGGTCTGAAGGCGGCATTTTCGGTATTGTCATCCTGATCCAGAAGGCTTCACTTGGCCTTGCTGCCGCTGGGCTTGGTGAAATGCTTAGCGGTATCGGTTATATCGCTAACCAGCCGCAAAGTGCCGACACGTTGTGGATGATGAAGGCGATCATGATAGTAGGGCCAGCAGTCCTTGCGGTCGCAGCCGCCGTAGTCATTTCATTCTATCCTGTCGACGCAGCGAAGCACGCCAGATTGGTGGCGGCGTTGACCAGCCGACGCAAACGGGCGACACGCAAAACGCCGGTTTGATGGCAAGAGGGTTGGGAACACGGGGGAAATGGTGGAGCCTAGGGGAGTCGAACCCCTGACCTCTACACTGCCAGTGTAGCGCTCTACCAACTGAGCTAAGGCCCCGTTTCCCGGTGGCCGCGCCCTTACACCTAAGGGCGCGCACCACGCAAGTAGCTGTTAATTGTCCTGCGGTGTTTCGCCGGTGTCGACGCCCAAATCGTCGTCACCGCCCAGATCGACTTCATCATCAGGCGACACTTCGGCATCTTCATCGACATCAATGTCAAGATCATCGGCACCCAGATCGGCATCAGCAGCTGGCGCTTCGCTTTCCGGTTTCGCCGCTTCGCCGTAGGGCATCGGCTGTTTGGATTTGAGCACGGGTTCAGGCTCCCAAACCTGACCACAGGAAATGCACGTCACCGGCGCTTCCTTGCCCAGATCGTAAAACCGGGTGCTACATTTCGGGCAAGTCCGCTTCGTGCCCCATTCAGGCTTCACCATGAGCCTTTGTACCTTTCAACAAAATCGAGAATCGAATGTGCCGGGACGAAACCCGGCAATCGCGGCGCGCCTTGCCATAGGCGAACGCCGCTGTCAAAAGCCCGTTCGCAATGCCCAACCCACTTTCCATTTCCGCAAGCTGCCCATTGACCGGAACCGTGCGTGTTCCCGGCGATAAATCGATTTCACACCGGGCCTTGATATTATCCGCTCTGGCGGTAGGCGAAAGCGTGATCGAAGATTTGCTGGAAGGTGAAGATGTGATCGCCACTGCCGCCGCGATGCGGGCGATGGGCGCGCAGATCGAACGCAGCGATGACGGCATCTGGCGGGTCCACGGGGTCGGCGTTGGCGGGCTACTGCAACCTGCAACCGCGCTTGATATGGGCAATAGCGGAACGTCAACCCGGCTGCTGATGGGGCTGGTTGCCAGCCATCCGGTCACTGCGACCTTTATTGGTGATGCATCATTGTCGAAACGGCCGATGGAACGGGTGATTACTCCCCTGTCGCTGATGGGGGCCGATTTTAGTGCCAGTCCGGGCGGGCGTCTTCCGCTGATGGTGCGCGGATTGTGCCCGGCGGTGCCGATTGCGTACACATTGCCAGTGGCGTCAGCGCAGGTGAAAAGCGCAATCCTGCTTGCCGGGCTCAACATACCCGGCATCACCCGAGTCATTGAACCAGTGCCGACCCGTGACCATAGCGAACGGATGCTGACCGGATTCGGCGCGGACCTTTCGGTTGAGGTGGATGCGGATGGCGTGCGGACGATCTCGATCCGGGGTGAAGCGGAGTTGCAGCCGCAGCACATCACCGTGCCGGGCGACCCGTCCTCGGCGGCATTTATAACGGTCGCGGCGCTGCTGGTGTCGGGATCAAGCGTCGTCATAGCCAATGTCGGGTTGAACGAGACAAGGGCAGGCCTGTTCAAAGTTCTCAAAGCAATGGGTGCTGACATTACGTTCGGGCAGCAGAGGACCGTTGGCGGGGAGCCGGTTGCTGATCTGATTGTCAAACACAGCGTGCTCACCGGCATAGAAACCGTGCCAGAGATTGTGCCGACTATGGTCGATGAATTTCCGATCCTGTTCGTCGCGGCAGCCTTGGCAAAGGGACGCAGCGTGTTTCGCGGGCTTGATGAATTGCGTGTCAAGGAATCAGACCGGATCGCGGTGATGGCCGCAGGGTTGCGGGCGATTGGCGTCACCGTTGAGGAATTGCCCGACGGGCTGGTTGTTGAAGGGCGCGGCGGCGATCCGTTTGCGGGCGGCGCAACGATTGCCACACACCTCGACCACCGAATCGCCATGAGCTTTGTTGTTGCCGGACTGGTGAGCAACAAAAAAGTGACAATTGATGATAGCGCGCCGATATCCACCAGCTATCCCCAGTTTCTCGGTCAGATTGCGGCATTGCAGGGCGGTTTGGCATGAACGCTGATACACTTGCCAACATCGCCGGATTTGTCGGTGCAGTCATCATCCTCGGCGGGTTCGCGCGACAGACGTTGAAAGAAGCCGCACCAGACCTGCTTTATCATCTGGCAAATTTTGCGGGCGCATCATTGCTCGCCATATCACTGGTCATCAATTTCAACCTGCCTGCCCTTCTGCTTGAACTCGCTTGGGCGGGCATTGCGTTGTTTGGGTTGGTGCAGCTCAAGTGGACCTGCAAGTGATTATCGCCGTCGATGGCCCTGCCGCATCGGGTAAAGGCACGATTGCGCGGGCTCTGGCGGCGCATTACGGACTACCGCATCTTGATACCGGCTTGCTCTACCGCGCTGTTGGCGTGGCTGTGGAACGGGCAGGGGGCGATTTGACCAACGCCTCGGATGCCGCCGCAGCATGCGGATTTCCCGATGCTTTGCTCACCGACCCCGCACTCCGCTCCGAGGCGGCGTCACGTGCCGCGTCGGTCGTGTCGGCGCATCCTGAGGTGCGTGCCGCTTTGCTGGAGCGGCAGCGTGCATTTGCGCAACAGAGTGAGGGCGCGGTTCTTGACGGACGCGACATCGGGACGGTGATTGCGCCAGGTGCCGATGCAAAACTGTTCGTAACTGCCAGCCCCGGGGTTCGGGCCAAAAGACGGTCAGCGGAAACCGATGTGTCATTTGCTGCTATTCTGGCAGATATCATCGCGCGGGATGCGCGGGATTCTGCGCGCGCAGATGCGCCGCTTGTCCGGGCAATGGACGCAGACTTGCTTGATACCAGCGATCTGACTATAGGCGCAGCCGTCCAGCGGGCGATTGCGCTCGTGGAGGCCCGGATCCGGCCCTGATCGCTCCCACGCTTTCTCTCCGTTCTTCCCGCCACCGCGCGCCTTTGTTCAACGGATGCTGTGTTCGCATGGTGCGGGCATGGCAGTTCGGCCAAAAGACCAGCGGAACCAACCGCTTGGCCGGTAATGAAAATGAACGGAAACCTCTAACCATGGCAACATCGCCAAACCCGACCCGCGACGATTTCGCGGCGATGCTCAACGAATCTCTTGGTGGCGAAAACGAAGGCTTTGAAGGCAAAGTCGTCAAAGGTATCGTCACCGCTATTGAAAACGATATGGCCGTCATCGACGTTGGCCTGAAATCCGAAGGGCGTGTTCCCTTACGCGAATTCGCAGCCCCCGGACAGAAAGCCGAATTGGCAATCGGTGAAGAAGTCGAAGTATACGTGGACCGTGTTGAAAATATGCACGGTGAAGCCATGCTCAGCCGCGACCGCGCCCGCCGCGAAGCCGCATGGGATGTGCTTGAAGCCGAATTCACCAAATCAACCCGCGTTGACGGCGTTATCTTTGGCCGCGTCAAGGGTGGTTTCACGGTTGACCTTGGCGGCGCTGTCGCGTTCCTTCCGGGATCGCAGGTTGACATCCGCCCTGTGCGTGACGTTACGCCGCTGATGGATATTTCGCAGCCATTCCAGATTTTGAAGATGGACCGCAAGCGTGGCAACATTGTCGTTTCGCGGCGCGCCATTTTGGAAGAAACCCGCGCCGAAGCGCGCACTGGCCTGATCCAGAATCTGGCTGAAGGTCAGGTGATCGAAGGCATCGTCAAGAATATCACCGATTACGGTGCGTTTGTTGATCTGGGCGGTATCGATGGCCTGCTGCATGTCACCGACATCAGCTACAAGCGCGTCAACCATCCTTCGGAAATCATCAACATTGGTGACAGTGTGAAGGTGCAGATCGTTCGCATCAACAAGGACACGCAGCGCATCTCGCTGGGCATGAAGCAGTTGGAAAGCGATCCTTGGGACGCAGCGGTTGTCAAATATCCGGTTGGTGCCAAGCTTTCGGGTCGCGTGACCAACATCACCGAATATGGTGCATTTGTTGAACTTGAGGCCGGTATTGAAGGCTTGGTCCACGTTTCGGAAATGAGCTGGACCAAGAAAAACGTCCATCCCGGCAAGATCGTTTCGACCAGCCAGGAAGTCGATGTGATCGTTCTTGAAGTTGACACCGAAAAGCGGCGCATCTCGCTTGGCCTCAAACAGGCGATCAGCAATCCGTGGGATGCTTTCGCGGCGGCCCATCCGGTCGGATCGGTTATTGAAGGCGAAGTCAAGAATGCGACCGAGTTCGGCTTGTTCGTGGGCCTTGACGGCGACGTTGATGGCATGGTCCACATGTCCGACATCGCATGGGGTGTTTCGGGCGAAGACGCACTCGCACTCCACAGCAAAGGCGACACGGTCAAGGCTATCGTCCTTGATATCGACGCGGAAAAAGAACGCATCTCGCTTGGCATCAAGCAGCTTGAAAAGGGTGCACCAGCCGTTTCAACCGGCAGTGTCAGCAGCGGTTCGGGCCTGTCGAAAAACGCTATCGTGACGATCACGGTGCTTGAAGTGCGCGATGGCGGGCTTGAAGTGCAAGCGGGCGATGACGGCGCAACTGGTTTCATCAAGCGCGTCGATCTTGGCCGTGACCGCGACGAACAACGTCCGGATCGTTTCCAAGTCGGCCAGAAATTCGATGCGATGGTTATCGGCTTTGATCGGTCGAAAAAACCGAACTTCTCGGTCAAGGCGATGCAGTTGGCCGAAGAGAAACAGGCAGTCGCCCAATATGGTTCATCCGATTCGGGTGCATCACTTGGCGATATCCTCGGCGAAGCATTGAAAGCGCGCGACACCGGCAAATAATGAAATCTGATGCGGGTCCAGAGGCGATTGACCGCCTCTGGACCTCATTGGCAAGTTGCTGATCAAGCACCATAGTTTTTCTAGGCCTGCCGCGCGCGCAAATCCATTGCTGTGCTTGCACGATATTGTCTTGCATCGCGGCGTAAAATCGCCAAAACTGCCCCTGTTCGTTGTTGCGTTCGGTTGTGGAGAAGGTGCCCGTGTAGAGGCAATGACCCTCAGCTGTTACGGTGTTTCGTGGTGAAACATTGTTTGTGTTTACCGCAACAGCAGGGGGGGTGCCAATGATCCGGTCAGAACTTGTTCAATTGCTTGCCGAAGAAAATCCAAATCTCACAGTGCGGGAAATCGATTCAATCGTTGCTATTTTCTTTGATGACATTGTCGAAAGACTGGCCGCTGGTGGCCGCGTTGAATTGCGCGGCTTTGGTGCGTTTTCGACGCGCTTTAGAGAAGGGCGGACAGGGCGGAACCCACGCACTGGTGACGCTGTTGAAGTGCCGGCCAAGCGGGTTCCCTATTTCAAACCCGGCAAGGAAATGCGCGCCAAATTGAACGTCTGAGCCACTTTTGCTTGACGTGTGCTGTCCTGCCATGGATGGGGTCCGCTGGCGCGGACGTGGCGAAACCGGTAGACGCAGCAGACTTAAAATCCTTTTTTGCCTTAGAAAATTAGCAAAAAACAGCTTAAAACCAGTAGTTTGAGTGGCGACGAGACTTCCAAAAAGACTTACACATGTCTTACACATTTTGGAGTTCTCGAAATGCCAACGGAAAACTATCTGCTGATGGATGGGGCGCTTCACGTCTATCGGCGCGAGAACAGCCGCTACTGGCAATGCTCAACCTACCTGAGCAGCCGCAACCATCGACAAACAACCAAGGAAGCCAGCCTGGCTGCCGCCAAAGATTTTGCGCGCGACTGGTACATGGAGCGGTGTGTCGAAGATCGCCAGCGCCGACGCGGTGGCGTTGCTTTGCTGGACAGCCATGCCCAGCCTCTAATCGCCGGACCCGGCGCGTCGACCGATGGCCGTCGGCGGCAAACGCCAACCGGTCCCAGTTTCGAAGATGCCGCTAAGGCGTTCACCAGCGAGTTCGAGATTATCACGTTGGGCGAACGGAATGCGCAATACGTAAGTTCCAAATCCGATCACATCCGAATTCATCTCTTACCGTTCTTTGGCACCACTGCGCTGAAGGACATTACGGCTGGCAAGGTGCAGGAATATCGGGCGCATCGTCAGACTTCGCGGGTTGATCCAAAAACTGGCAAGCCGAAGAAACCAGCTCGTGCAACCTTGCATAGCGAGATGGTTACGCTGCGTCAGGTACTTAAGACCGCTAATCGTAAGGGCTGGATTGTAGCACTGCCCGATATGACTGCGCCCTATAAAACATCGGGCAAAATCTCTCATCGCGCGTGGTTCTCGCCGGATGAGTATAAGCTGCTCTATAAGGCGACTGGCAAACGCGCCAAAAATCCCAAAAAGGAACGCTGGCGAACAGCTTGCGAGGACATGCACGACTTTGTGCTGTTCATGGTAAACTCCGGCCTGCGGCCCGATGAAGCACTTCACATCCAGAAGCGCGACATCGAGATCCAGCAGGATGGCCCGAATAACGAGCGCATCTTACACATCGCCGTGCGCGGAAAGCGCGGTGTTGGTTATTGCAAAACCATGCCTGGGGCGGTGCTGCCGTTCCAGCGAATCGTGAAGCGCCACAATCTGCAAGCAGAAAACTTGCTGTTTCCCACCATCCAGCGGGAGCTATTCAACGCCATTCTTGCCGAGTTGAACATGAAGAAGGACCGCGAGGGCAACCCTCGCACGACCTACAGCTTGCGGCACACCTACATCTGCTTTCGCTTGATGGAGGGGGCCGACATTTATCAGATCGCCAAGAACTGCCGCACCAGTGTCGAGATGATCGAGAAATACTATGCGGCGCACATCAAAAACATGCTCGATGCTTCCGCCATCAATGTCAGGAAACCAAAGCCATCGAAAAAAACATCGTCGCGCGGCGACGTCTGACCATTATCTTGCTTGGCTAAGATTCATCGCCCCTCTATAGATGGCCTTGGAAATGCGGACGTGGCGAAATCGGTAGACGCAACGGACTTAGACCAATCTTGAGTGCTCGCGGGGAAACCCGCGATGCAGAACTGCTCAAATTCGGGGAAACCTCTAAACTGGCAATCCCGAGCCAAGCCGCAGTGCGAAAGCACTACGGAAGGTGTAGAGACTAGACGGGCAGCACCTAAACCACGGCTTGCCGTGGCATGGTGAAGGGATAGTCCAGACTCCAAACGCCCTTACGGGCGGCGGCGAAAGCCGTAGCGGGTAAGAAAATCCGTCGGGCATTGCCCTTGGGGGTTCAAGTCCCCCCGTCCGCACCACTACCCTCTCACTTTCCAATGGTGTCTATCTTGGCGACCTCGATATTCCCGATGACACCGGGGAGTGCGAGACAATCTTACTGGGCGCGGAACCGCGTTGGCTTAACTTCGCAAAGGCCATATCGAACGAGAAAGCCGTTGACGACAAGCACTCCGGACGGAGTGCCGTCATTGCAATATCAATCTACAAAGACTTACATATAAGCTATAAATAGCTTTATGACTTATATGTAAGCCATTATCTTGACATAACCTTCATGTTAAGGCATGGATCGCAAGGATAAAGAAAGGCATCCTTGTGGCTACCATGCGCAGCAAATCCGTTCCCCGTTCCTATTCCCGCTACGGCAGGGAAGCCGCCGCCGTGCTTGGTCAGCTCATTCGCATCCACCGGATCGAACGCAAACTTGGCATTGAAGAATTGGCGACGCGCGCGGGCGTGTCGCGCGACATGATGCGCCGTATCGAGCAGGGCGATCCGCGTTGCGGCATCGGCTTGGTATTCGAGGCCGCCACCATCGTTGGCGTCCCGCTCTTTGAAAGCGACCGAAGCCGCCTCACCACGCTTCTCGTCGAACAGGAAGACAAACTCCGCCTGCTTCCGAAAGCCATCCATAAGCCGCGCACCGAGGTGAAAGATGACTTCTGAAAATCGTACCGACGAGGCCTTCGTCTGGATTTGGCTGCCCGACGCAACCCAGCCCGTTGTCGCTGGATGCTTGGCGCGCGCGCGCGACGGGCGGCTGATCTTCAATTACGGCCAAAGCTATCTGGCGCGCGCTGACGCCATCGCCATTTACGACCCCGAATTACCGCTGCGCGCCGGTGCCATCCAAACTCACAATAAGATGCTGCTACCCAGCAGCATCCGCGACGGCTCGCCCGACGCATGGGGGCGGCGCGTCATCATCAACCGCGTGACCGGCCTTAAAGGCGACGAAGCTGCGCAAACCGATCTGGACGAGCTTACCTACTTGCTGGAATCCGGCTCTGACCGCATCGGTATGCTCGACTTCCAGCGCAAGCCGACCGACTATGTGCCGCGCCAGCGCACGAACGCCA
>JANNWX010000124.1:0-5400 GCA_031409315.1 Sphingomonadales bacterium
GTTCATAGACGGAAATGAACTGTTCAACATCCTTGTTGATGCTGACATCAACCGCCGCCAATCCAGCCGTTGCCGCAGGCAGCAGAGCGATGGCAGAAACAAGGAGTGCAGCGCGTATGAAATCTTTGGGCATGATCAAACCTATCAAAGCAAATGTGAAACTACGTTTACAGCTATTCTCTCTCGTTTGAAACTGCTGAGCGTACGATTAACCACCATATCGACAAACAGCCTGTTTCATCCGATCATCGGCGTAATATCAACCGGTTGATTGCCCTTGCGAAGCTCGACGGTGACCGTGGGGCGTGACGCCCCGGCTTTTCCAACCGGGCTCCCTTGCATAACATTATCTCCGACACGGACATCGATGGCGGCAAGGCTTGTAATTAACGTGTTCCAACCGCGGCCATGATCGATGATGATAATCTGACCATAACCACGATAGGCACCGGCATAAACGATGCGGCCCGCGATTGGCGCGACAACCTGCGCGGATGGTCTAACAGCAATGGTCAATCCCCGCGCCCGAACGCCTGAACGGGATACTTCGCCCAACCCGGTCACCAGTGTCCCTGAGACAGGAAGCCGATAAGGCGGTGGCTTGTCTCCATTCGCTATTAGTTCAACCGGCACACGTTGCGCAACGTCGGGCCGGTCGGGGCGCAGGAGAGGCCCCGGCAATGAGGCAAGCTGATCGCGTGTCACCGCCTCTGTTCCCAATTGGTCAATAAGATCGACAATATCTCGTGCACGCTCCCCAAGTGCCAAAGCGCGGTCCTCTTCTGCCAACGCCCCAACCGAATAGCGCCGCGAGATGGCCTTGTGTTCAGCTGCGAGCCGGACGAGCGCCGCACGTTCACCAACCAGCCGCTTCTGGCTTTCACCAAGCAAGACAAGCGCCTTATCCGCATTCGATTTCAACGTGCGCCCCGTGACAATTTCCGCCCGCAAACCAGCCGTGCGCGCGCGCAACACCGGCAACATGGACGCCAAAATGGCCCGGACGTGAACAATGTCACTGGTTGATCCTGGTTGCACCAATGCAAGCGCAGGGGGGCGCCGCGACAAAGTCTGGAGTGCGGCAATCAGCCGAACGGCAGGTTCCTGACGGGCCGCCAATTGCAACCTTTGTTCGGTGCGCAAGCTATCGATCAATTTGATCCGGGCTTCGGCCGCCGATATGTCAGCCTCGGCCGCCTGAATCCGCGCAGCTACGGCGGCCGATTGTGCCCGTGCGCGTTCAGCCTCGTCATTTTCAGCATCGGCGCGCGCACCAAGCGCGTTTGCACGCGCCTGCGCTTGCGAAGATTGTGCTTTTGCCGTGGCAAGCGCGCGTCGTTCTTGATCAACCGATTGCGCCGCCGCAATCCCGCACGCGAACAAAGCGCCGCACACAAATCCAACGACACGATGATGTAAGGCCCTTTGCATCGGCTGGCTTTACGCCTTAGCTGTTCTCGCTGTCCAGTTTGCCAAATTTCGCCTCGAACGCGCTGATATTACCGCTAGCCAGAAAACCGGCCTGTTCAATCCAGCTGTCGCGCACGATCCGGCCGGCAAAATTACCCAGTTGCGCATCAACCCGCGCAACATCTTCGGCCGTCCACGCAGCAATCTGGCTAAACTGGTGCACGCCTAGACCGTCAAGCAGGACGACAAGTTTGGGACCGACACCTTTGAGCTGGAGCAAATTGTCTGGGGCCGATGGCTCAGGCTTCACTCTTTTTGCAGCAGCCGGTTTTTTTGGCGCAGGCGTCTTGGTCACTGGCTTGGCAACAGCTTTGATTTTTGTCGCAGCTTTGGCTTTTGAAACAATTACCTTCTTTGTCGTAGGCTTTATGTCTGCTTTTACCGGCGCCTCGACCGCGACCGTTTTTACAGGCGGAATTTTATCCAGCGTCGCATCCGGCTTTTCGGTTGGCACTGCCAAACGACGGCCCCATAACCACCAGACCAGTATCAACGCCATGAGCACGACCAAGACGATCAAAATGCGATTGTCAGCAATCATAGTCATCATTTTTCACCCTTGAGCGCGTTTGCCACATCGGCAATTGCTGTATCTAGCGCCGTGCCGCAGACTGTATAGGGCGAAGCAAAATCAAATTTGCGGTGGACAAACCAAGAACAGTTGATAACATCTTTTATCTGATTGATATGGAGGGTGCGATGATTGGTTATGTAACCTTGGGTTCAAATGATATGGACAAGGCATGCCGCTTTTACAGCCAATTGGTGGCTGTCATTGGCGGCAAGGAATTGATGCGTTTTAGCGAAAATTTTGTCCTCTATGGGGTTTCATTTGCGCTGCCGGGAATCGCCGTGGTCAAGCCTTTTGACGGTGGAGCCGCGACACCGGGTAACGGCGCCATGGTCGCCATTGTCGTTGATGAACGCTCCAAGGTCGACGCCCTATATGCCAAAGCGATGGAATTGGGCGCACAGTGCGAAGGCCCCGCCGGGCTGCGCGGCGAGGAAGGCCCTCAAGCATTTTACGGTGCCTATTTCCGCGATCTGGACGGCAACAAACTCTGCGCGTTCCGCACGGGTCCGGCGTAATACGCTCGCCACAGCAGCCCTAAACATGCGGGCCTAGTCAAAGATGTTTTCAAGCCAGTGCTTTTGGCGCTTATGCCCCTTGTATCCGTGTCCGTGCTGCTGTGGCGGATATGCTGGCTGGGCAGCAGCAACAGGGGTAGCCGTAATCTGCGCTGAGCCGCGTTCGATAATCTTGTCGAGTTCGCCGCGATCAAGCCATACCCCTCTACACTGCGGGCAATAGTCAATCTCGATCCCCTGCCGGTCAGCAAGCGCAAGGGAAGTCCGGCAAACCGGACAATTCATGCCGGCAACATCATGTGATGAACGCATAGTTATTCATTCCTTTCTTTTGTGGAGCGTGTCTCTGGCTTTATTTGAACAATGGGTTTGGTCATGGCGTCACCGCCGATTCCCGCGTTTTCCAAAGCGAAAAGGCTATACCGCCAATGATCAGTGCGAAGGTGACAAGCAGGCTGAGTAGCGGCGGAAATTTGTCACCACCAAACAGGAAGTCGGAAACGAAGATCTTTGACCCGATGAATACCAGCACCAATGCCAGCGCATATTTGAGATACTGAAAACGGTGCACCATCGCCGCGAGAGCGAAGTAAAGCGCACGCAAGCCCAGGATCGCCATGATATTTGACGTATAAACGATGAACGTGTCGGTCGTGATTGCGAAAATTGCCGGAACGCTATCGACCGCAAATACAAGGTCGGCGATGTTGATGACGACCAGCGCGAGGAACAGCGGCGTTGCCGCGCGGACCATTTTCCCGGTCTTTTCATCGCGTTCCTTCACGAAGAATTTCTCACCGTGAAGTTCTTTGGTCACCCGCATCCGCCTTGCCATGAACTTGATCACAGCATTGTTGCCAACGTCCATGTCCTGATGCCCACCGAACATCATTTTTATGCCGGTTGCGATCAGGAACGCAGCGAAGATATAGAGCAGCCAATAAAATTGTTCGACCAATGCGGCCCCCGCCGCGATCATCAGCCCGCGCAACACGATCACTGCAATGATGCCCCATATCAGGGCGCGATACTGATATTTTGGCGCAATCGCAAAATACGTGAAAATCAGCGAAATAACGAAGACATTGTCAATCGAAAGCGCCTTTTCTATGAAGAATCCGGTATAGTATTTCATGCCTAAGTCAGCGCCCTTGGTCGCCCAGACCCACACCCCAAAAGCAAGCGCAATACTGATATAGAAAGCGGAAAGTTTAAGGCTTTCGCCGATCCCCATTTCCCTGTCTTCTTTGTGCAGCACGCCAAGGTCAAATGCCGTCAAAGTTACCACGATCAAGGCAAATGAAAGCCAGAACCAGACCGGCGTTCCAAGCCAGTCCATCAACAAAAATTCCATAACAATTCCACTTTTTCAAATTTTACTTAGCCCTGTTTGGGCTGGCGGAGAACGAGGGAGGCGCTGGGTGCGCATTTCGCCGCCAGCCCGTTCGATCAGGCCATCGCCTGCGGGCGACGGCCTATCGAAAGGTGATACAATCTATCTCTGATCGACAGCTTCATTCTTTTCAGTTGTTGGATGCGCAAACTATTCGGCAAGACTCGCGCTTGTTCTAGCTGCAAAGCGCTATCCACCTGCTGATGTTTGCTCAACGCGCGAAAGATTTGGGGACTCATAACAGCACTCCTCACGAACATGGGTTCAATCGGATTTTCGGAGATGAGTTCGCGCTTTTGGCCAAGGACCCATGCACCGGAAATATCCGATGCGGTCCGACATCACGACCTCAAAAAAATAATGAGAATCGCCAGAGGGGCCCGGCCCGCCATTATTAATTAGAGTGATTCAGTCTGAATTGCAAGTGGCTATATGATTACATCACCAGACTGCGTGGAGCCCCGCCAAGTGCCCTGTAGAGAAGGATTGCAGCGTTGAGACTTTCCTGCTTGGCAAGCACGAGCGAGTCCTGCACCTCGACCAATCGCCGGTCAGCATCCAGAACAACATTCATACTGGCGCTGCCCGCCACATATTGTTGGCGCGCTAGTGCTGCGGTTTTTGCAGCAATGTCTTGGCTAGCGACCAGCAAATCATAGCGCCTTTTCGTCTGGCTCGACGCAGCCAGCGCGTTTTGCACTTCTGCCAGCGCAACCAAAACGATCTTGCGATAGGTTTCGACCGCTTCTTTCTGCTCGGCGCTGGCGCGGAACACCCGGCTCTTCAATCGGCCATTGTCAAATATCGCAGCAAACAGTCCGAAGCCACCTGACGCCCCCGCATTCACCAGCCCGCCGGAACGGGCGATGTCGAAAAAGCTGCTCGCCGACAGCTGGATGGACGGCATGAAGGCGGCCCGGGCCTGTGCAACGTCGCCATTTGCCGCCGCAATACGCGCTTCTGCTGCAATGATGTCGGGACGTCGTGTCACGATTTCGGCAGGTTGGATCAGCGCGAACTGCGGAACCCGCAGCGTTGATAGGGATGCGTCTGCAAGCTTGAATCGAGGGGCTTCCTCACCCAATAAAACCGCAATGCCATTTTGCGAGCGTGATTTTGCTTCTATGATTCGCGAAACGCCGATTTCGATGGCGTTGCCCTCCGTCGTTTGAAGACCGACATCAACCGGGCTTGCCACGCCTTCACGTGCGCGTAGCCGAATGACCCGTTCTAGCGCGCGGGCATTAGTGGTTGCCTGTTCCATCAACCTGGCTCGGTCTGATAGTGCAGCAAATTGAACATAAGCACTGGCAATGTCGGATTCGATAATCAATTTGAGCGCATCTTTATCAAAACCTGCCGCTTTCAAGCGCGCCCAAGCTGCCTTTTTTGCGGCTTTTGTTCCGCCGAAAAGATCAACGTCATAGGATATATCAAGGCCCGCACTG
>JANNWX010000125.1:0-2897 GCA_031409315.1 Sphingomonadales bacterium
AACCCCAACCGCAACCCCGGCCTGTCACGCGGGGATATAGAGGCGCGTCTGTGCGATGATCTTGGGCTGAAGCGGGTTCTTTGGCTCGGCGTTGGTCTGGAAAATGATCATACCGACGGCCATGTCGATAATCTTGCCCGCTTTGTTGCCCCCGGAGTGCTGGCATTGCCAGAACCGTTCGGCGATGATGATCCAAATGCCTCAGTTTTCGCCGACGCGCTGGACCGTGCCAGCCGCTGGCCAGTGGACATAGCAACCATCCCGTCTGCTGGACGACACGAGGCAGACGGCAAAATCATTCCCGCTAGCCATATGAATTTCTACATTGGCAATGCCTGCGTCATCGTGCCAACCTACGGCGGGCCAAGCGACGACGCGGCGGTTGAGGCAGTGGCTGGCCTGTTCCCCGACCGCCAGACAGTCGGCCTTCCCGCAAACCACCTCCTGACTGGGGGGGGCTCTTTCCATTGCATCAGCCAACAGGTGCCCGCATTATGACCGCAGCCTTCATCATCCGTGCTTTACTGTCGGGAATGATCGTTGCGGCAATTGCGCTCATCGCAAAACGTAGCCCTGCTCTCGGCGGGTTGGTTGCCTCAATCCCTCTGGTTTCAACGCTTGGCATGATCTGGCTTTGGCGCGACACCAAGGATAGCGTATTGGTCGCGGATTATGTCGGCTCGGCATTCTGGTATTTCCTGCCGTCAATGCCAATGTTCCTGCTGATCCCCGCGCTGCTTCGTAATGGCGTCAACTTCTGGATTGCACTTTGTGCGGGTTGCGTGCTGACAGTCCTGCTCTATCTCATCACCATAAGCATCGCTGCCCGTTTCGGCATCCGGCTTTAGGAAAATTGCATGAAACTCGCCGCTCTCCAACTCGCCCTGCCCGGCCCTCTCGACGCCAATATCGCCGCTGTTGAAGTTCTTGTGCGCGAGGCTGCGGCCCAAGGCGCGAAAATCATCCTGCCGCCTGAATTGTTCGAAGGCCCCTATTTCTGTCAGGCACAGGATGAGCGTTTTTTCGCCGGGGCAGCGCCTGTCACCGCGCACCGCGCAGTCAAAGCCATGCAAGCCCTCGCCAAGGAATTACAGGTCTATATCCCGTGCTCCTTCTTTGAAAAAGATGGCCCCCATTATTATAACAGTCTCGCCATGATTGATGATGCGGGCGACGTGATGGGTGTTTACCGCAAAAGCCATATCCCGGATGGCCCGGGCTATACCGAAAAATTCTATTTCCGCCCCGGCAATACCGGATTCAAAGTGTGGGACACACGCTATGGTCGCATCGGCGTCGGCATCTGCTGGGATCAATGGTATCCCGAAACCGCCCGCGCAATGATGCTGATGGGTGCTGATGTGCTGCTGTTCCCCACCGCGATTGGCGACGAACCGGCCGCCGAAGAACTGGACACGTCGCGGCTGTGGCGGCGCGCGATGATCGGCCATGCAGTCAGCAACGTTGTGCCGGTCGTGGCAAGCAACCGGATCGGCGTGGAAGGCGCAATGACCTTCTATGGCCACAGCTTCATCACATCAGAACGCGGCGATCTGGTCACCGAATATGGCGGGGGCGAAAGCGGCGTGTTGGTCGCAGAATTTGATCTGGACCTGGTGCGCAAACACCGCGCGACATTCGGATTTTTCAGGGACCGGCGGCCAGAGCTTTACGGACGAATCACCGAGGATGTTTGAAGCGCCCTTTCAAACACCGCTTCAAACATTTCGGTCGTAATCCGCCCAGTATTCTGGTTGTACCGGGAACTATGATAGCTATCGATCACCACCCGCCCGTCAAGCATATGGTGCACTGCGCCGTGGGCAAAGCGGTGTTTGGGGAGTTTTGCGCCCAGCGCCTTGATGACCGACTGGTGCGCGATCTGGCCGAGCGCGATGATCGTACGTAGGTTGGGGATCGCACCCAATGATGCCGTCAGATAGGGTCGGCAGGTGCGAACTTCCTCTGGCGTCGGCTTGTTCTCGGGCGGCAGGCATTTGACCGCGTTGAGGATGATAACGCCGCTCAGCACCGCTCCGTCGTCCACGTGGTCGGCAAACGCGCCCTCGACAAATCCGAATTTGGAAAGCGCCGCCCAGAGCATGTCACCCGCACCGTCGCCGGTAAAAGCCCGCCCGGTCCGGTTGGCCCCGTGTTTGCCCGGGGCAAGCCCGACAATCGCCAGCCAAGCACCGGGATCACCAAAGGCAGGCACCGGCGCGTTCCACCAATCCGGCTGCTCAACCCTGCACTGATCGCGCAAAGCCACCAGACGCGGGCAAGAAGCGCAGGTGTGGGGCGGCTCGGTTTGCGGGATTGGGCTTTGCAGGATCATCCCTCTCCTCTAGTCACAGGAGCCGTAAAATGCACCATTATGTCATCGCTCTAGGATCAAACCAGCCGCATGGCCACCACGGCCCGCCAAAGCGCGTCCTCATCGCGGCGCTGGAGCATTTGGGCCTGACGATCACCGCCCAATCGCCGGTCATCGGCAGCGCCCCACTGGGGCCAAGCCAGCGGCACTATGCCAATGCCGCTGCCTTGGTAGAAACATCTATGGCGCCTGGAGAGTTGCTGGACCATCTCAAAAAGATCGAGGCCGGATTTGGACGACGCTCTGGCAAACGGTGGGGTTCGCGCGTTCTCGATCTCGATATCATCCTGTGGTCCGACGGCTTCTGGGCGTCACCGGAACTGACGATTCCCCACCCAGCCTTCCGTCTACGTGATTTCGTTTTGGCTCCGCTCACAGCCATCGTGCCGGGGTGGCGCGATCCACTCACCAATCTCACGGTCCGCCAGTTAAAAGCACGCCTTGACCGCAAGCACCCCCGCAACTAGGGGGATGCTTCCCGAAAGGGGGCCCTTAGCTCAGTCGGTAGAGCAACTGACTTTTA
>JANNWX010000126.1:0-3631 GCA_031409315.1 Sphingomonadales bacterium
CTTGATTTGAACCCTTAGGCCATGAACTCATAAATCTCAGGTCTGAGGTTTGAGCCGATTTGTTTCAGGGATAGGAGGGAAGGCGCTGGAATATGATAATATTTCAAGCCTTTCTGACGCCGCCCTAGAGCAAAGCGGCCAAACCCAATGGCCAAATTCTTCAAACAGCAAACTGGCATCGATATCGAACGAAAACGCCCTTGAAGATAGGTAAACTATCTTCGGCGGACCTTTTCATTCGATATCTTCCCCAGTTTACTGCCTCAGACCTGATATTTATGAGTTCATGACCTAGGGTCAGATCATTTCGACAGGAACGCCCGGCAAATTCTTGGTCGTACGGATCGTCAGCGATGTTTTGACGCCCGCTACATGGGGTGCGGTGGTCAAAGAGGTGGTGAGAAACGATTGGAATTCGCTTAAATCACGGGCGACTATTTTCAGAATGAAGTCGATTTCACCGTTGAGCATATGGCATTCGCGCACGGGTGCTAGCCCCGCGACATGCTGCTCAAACTCCCGAAGATCAGACTCGGCCTGACTTTTTAAGCTGACCATCGCAAAAACGGTGATTGTATACCCCAATTGGGTTGAACTTAGCGCCGCGTGATAGCCTTCTATCACCCCCAGCTCTTCCAGTGTCCTTACCCGCCGCAGGCACGGCGGAGCCGTTAAACCGACCCTGCCTGCCAAATCGACATTGGTCATACGGCCATCATTTTGAAGTTCATCCAATATCCGGCGGTCAATTTGATCGAACGTAGGCTGCGGCATTGACGAACTATCCATTCTATAAATTCCAGATCACCATAATTAAATTTCAAACGAATGCAATTGTGCCACTTTGCAACGTCCCATTTTCTTCACTTTTCGCGGGCGAACGGTGCCGCTATCGGATTGATGGGATCAGCCCGGTCTGGGTTCAGCTGAAACGGAACATAGTGCGCTTTGATGATATGCTCGATACGGTCTTCGCACAGCCTGCGTCGGGGCAGGGTGCGCTTGACGGTGTTTGGATGCAAATCGTTGATTTACTGGCGCAAAATCAAACTAAAATAGCTCCAGATCGCAGGAATATCGCATTTGAGAAGCTGTCACAGATCCGGGATCAGGTCAGCGTTAAGGCGCGAATCCAGTCATCGATCAGTGTGGCCGGATTTGATCCGGGCGAGGACATTGTCAGCTTTTTTGGTAAAGATATTCCAGCGGTGGCAGCACCGGTCCTCTTGGGTGCACAGCTTAGTCGTGACTCCTGGCAACGGATCATCGCGCAACTGCCGCCACCATCACGGGCCTTGTTGCGCGAACGCCGCGACTTGCCCGATGGCGTGGCGCGGATGTTGGCAAGTTTTGGCCCATCGGATTTCGCTTTGCCTGATGTCGGTTCTGAGCAGGGGCAAGGCGTTGATGATGGCAATCAAATTCGGGATTTGGTTGCTCGGATTGAAGCATTTCGCAGAGAGCGGGAGATCGAGGCGGACTTGCGACCGGCCATCGCGTCGTCGCTGCAACAACCTGCCACATTCCGGTTCCAAACCGGTATCGACGGTATCATTTTATGGGTCGATGGGGCCCATCCCGGACCAATCATTGGCATCGACATTTCGGCGCTGGCCGAAGCAGGCGAGCACGGGGTTGATGGCAATGCCGCCGGCGCATTCCGTAAACGATCCCCATTTCAGAACGCCAGGATGATCGTTCCAGGGGCCGGTGTGAGCGCCGGGGCATGGCTTATTACAGGTCTGCCTAGTTTTAATGACGCGAGCGGACGTTTCCTTGGCTACCGCGTCGTGGCGCGCCGACCTGCATCCGGGGAGCAAGCCTTGCTGTCACAATCGCCAGTGTTTGGATCGGGCATGTCGGCGGATAGCGTTCGACAATTGGTGCATGAATTGCGCACCCCGTTAAACGCCATTTGCGGGTTCGCCGAAATGATCGGCGGGCAATTGCTGGGGCCGGTCGCAATTGGGTATCGTGATAGGGCAACCAAAATTATTGAGGATTCCAAGCGTCTGCTCGGGCTGTTTGATGATCTTGAAACAGTTGCCAAGCTGGAAGGAAATAGGCTGGAACCACGCGATCCCGACCGCGCCGACATTGCGTCAATCGTAACGCGCATTGCCACCGGCATCGGGCACGAACTGAAAGTGCGTAACGTGCTGCTCGACATTTACGGTGCAGGCGGCAATCATCTTGCATCGATATCTGGGCTTACGGCGGAACGGATGATCGGGCGTCTGATCACGATGCTTGCGGGCCTGGCTGGTTCTGGGGAGAGTCTTGCCATAAACCTTGCTGGATCTGGCGACACAATCGCATTAAAAATTGACCTCCCACAATGCCTGAAAGGCAAGTCAGAGGCGGACATTCTCGATCCTGCTTTCCGTCCCGAGGCGCAGTGGCAGGACGCACCGGTGCTCGGGCTTGGTTTTGCGCTACGTCTGATTGACAGCATGGCACGTTCCGTAAAATCGAAATTCACGATCGGTGCGGATCAATTTGAACTGATCATGCCATCATTGTCACTGCGGAATGGGGATGCCGATCAGGCGTAACTATACGGCCCGCCCGTTTCCAAGGCGCGCTGATAGGCAGGGCGGGCGTGGAGCTTGGCAATCCATTTGGCGAGTTCGGGGAAGGTGCCAGCAATCGGCCCGCGCGCAGCAATCGCTTCCACCGGAAAGCTCATGATGATGTCCGCCGCAGTCAGGCCATTGCTAACAAGCCATCCGGTCTTGGCGACCGACGACTCTTGAAAACTGGCATGGAGCGCGATCTGGGCATCGACAAACCCCATCGCAGGCGCCGCTGCATCGCCAAGTCGGCTCATGATCAATTTCATCAGGAGCGGTGCCATCGCTGAGCCTTCTGCGTAGTGAAGCCAAAACCGGTGCTGTTCAAAATCTGGTGCTGACTGGGCCGGGTGCAGTGCGTGGCCTGAATCAAACCGATCAAGTAATCCTTCAAAAATGGCCCCGGTTTCAGCAAGCACGACCCCATCAATTTCAATCACCGGCGACTTCCCCAGTGGATGGATGGCCCGCAACTCTGTGGGGGCGAGCCGGGTGACAGCGTCCCGCTCATACCGTTTGACCGTATAGGGTACGCCCAATTCCTCAAGCAACCACAACACGCGCTGCGACCGCGAATCTTCCAGATGATGAACGATGACAGTCATGGCTATTCTCTCCTTGTCGTTTAGTTTTTGGTATTGCGGATGATGAGCGATGCTATTTCCCGCACCAGCTTTGCCGCAAGAATTGCCGTAACGCCACTCAAATCCCGGTTCGGGTTCAACTCGACAATATCCGCCCCGACGATGCGGGCATTTTGTTTTTCGATTGTAACCAAAACGTCGCGGACGCTCAGGCCGCCTGGTTCGGGGTGGGACACGCCCGGGGCAAAGGCCGGGTCGATCCCGTCAAGATCAAGACTGATATAAAGCGGACCTTCCAAAACCGGAATCACGCTTGTGCAGAAGGCGCGCATGTCAAAAATCTCGACCCCAAATCGGGCTGCTTGGTCGCGGCAGTGCTGGGTAAGAGTCCTGATTCCTACTTGAACGAGCCGCCTTGCCAATCCGCGTTCCATGATCCGGGCAAACGGCGATGCATGGGACAGCGGGTTGCCC
>JANNWX010000127.1:0-5507 GCA_031409315.1 Sphingomonadales bacterium
CAAGGTCGCGGCCCATGCCCACGGCGCAGCGGGCATCGCCGGGGCCGCACGCGCCGGCGTCGATTCGATTGAACATGGCACTTTTGCGGATGCTGAGGGCCTAAAGATCATGAAGGCGAAAGGAACGTGGATGGTCCCCACGCTGATGGCTTTCACCGGAATCCGCGAACGACTCGGCAAAAATATCTACACCCCAACGGTAGAAGTAAAGGTGCGCGAAACGATCAAGAATGTTGGAAAGGCCTTGCATGCGGCCCGCGACGCCGGGGTGCAGATCGCGTTCGGGACCGATTCCGGCGTGTTCGAACATGGCCGCAATGCAGAAGAATTTGCCCAGCTGGTTGATTTGGGTGGATTAACGCCCGCCGAAGCTTTGGCCAGTGCCACCACGGGGGCGGCAAAACTGCTCGACCTTGACGGGCAGGTTGGCCGGATCGCGCCCGGCTATTCAGCAGACCTCATCGCCGTCGACGCCGACCCACTGACCAACATCCGCACGCTTGAAAAGGTCAGCTTCGTAATGGTGCGTGGCCGGATCATCGAATAGACGGGGTTTTCGGTAGAAGGCGGGGCATGGCTAAAATCAAGGTCAAAACATCCGAACAGCGGCTCGCCGAAATGTGCAAGATTGTGACACGTCGCCTGTCAGCACCCGGACGATGCCAGATCGTGTCGCAAAACGGGTTGTCGCTTTATTTGGCTCAAGACTTTTTATCGCTGGATGAATGCGCCGAATTGAACGCCATGATCGAAAAGGGACGCCAACCCTCTACCCTGCTTGCCGAACATTCGGACAAAAATTTCCGGACCAGCGACAGTTGCAACCTGAGCCCTTATGATCCGTTTGTCTTGAAAATAGAGGATCGGATTTGCAAGCTGATGGGTATTAACGCCAAGCACGGGGAAACGATGCAGGGCCAGGTTTATGAGGTCGGGCAACAATTCAAACCTCATTTTGATCATTTCAAACGGGGCGCATCCTATTGGAAGGATATGGAAAAAGGCGGCGGCCAACGATGTTTGACGGCGATGATCTACCTAAACCAGCCCGGCGCAGGAGGCGAAACCCATTTCCCCAACGCCGATATCAAGGTTCAACCACGCACCGGGATGATCGTTATTTGGAGCAATATGCTGCCCGACGGCACACCAAATGACGCGACTCTGCACGAAGGATTGCCGGTCTTGGCCGGAACGAAATATATCGTCACCAAATGGTTCCGCGAACGATTTTGGATTTAGACCCATATTCGGCCACATCACTGGCGAAAATGTTGCGGCAAGGACCGAAATCAATCCTTGGCTTTACGGTCCAAAATGGCCTCAATGGCGGCATTGACATGCGCGATATCGGCCATGCCATCAACACGGCTTAACAGTCCGCGCGCATCGTAGATCGGCAAAATTGGTTCGGTCTTGCCCCGATATTCTGCCATGCGTGTGCGGACCGTTTCTTGCGTATCATCTGGGCGGCGTTTGAATTCGGTAGCCCCGCACTGATCGCAAGTGCCGGCGACAACGGGTTGTTTGAACGTGTCGTGATAGCCTTCGCCGCATTTGGCGCAGGTGAAGCGACCGGTGATCCGCGCGACAAGCGCGTCCTCATCCACTTCAAGCTCGATCACATGGTCAAGCGTGCGATTGCGCTCCGAAAGCAAAGCGTCGAGCGCCACAGCTTGTGCGGCCGTCCTAGGGTAGCCGTCAAAGATCACCCCGGTATCCGCCGCCAACGCGTCAAGGGCTTCACCAATGATGCCAGACACGATCTCGTCCGAAACCAGTTCACCCGCTTCCATGACAGACTTCGCCTTCAATCCAACTGGTGATCCGGCCTTTACCGCAGCGCGCAGCATATCACCTGTTGAGAGCTGAACCATGGCACGTTCATCAACCAGGCGGCTTGCCTGCGTTCCTTTCCCCGCCCCCGGGGGTCCGAGCAAAATGATGTTCATATGTGCCTTCCCTGTTGCACAATTGACGTGTTAGCGCCGGTTCCCGCTTTTCAGCTTCGCCTTCTTGATCAGGTCACCATATTGGTGCGCCAGCAGATGGCTTTGAATCTGGGTAACCGTATCCATCGTGACATTGACGACGATCAACAGGCTGGTGCCGCCAATGGCGAACATGCCAAGACTGGAAAACATGAATTCGGGCACTAGGCAGACCAGCGTTAAATAAGCTGCACCGATCACGGTGATCCGTGTCAACACATAGTCGAGATAGTTTTCGGTATTCTTGCCGGGTCGGATGCCGGGAACAAAGCCACCATTCTTTTTGAGATTCTCAGCCGTTTCTTCAGGGTTGAAGACAACCGCTGTGTAGAAAAAACAAAAGAAAATAATCCCTGCCGCATAAAGCGCCATATAAAGCGGCGACCCGTGCTGAAGCGCGTTGGTAATCGTCAGGATAGCATCACCCGTGGTCGTATCCCCCGTCGCATCTTGGCCCGCAAATTGTGCAATTGTTAGCGGCATCAATAGCAAGGACGACGCGAAAATTGGCGGGATGACACCTGATGTATTGATTTTGAGTGGCAGGTGGGATTTGTCCGCCTGCATCATGCCGCGCGCCGATTGACGTTTTGGATATTGGATGAGCACGCGGCGCTGGGCACGCTCCATGAAACAGATGAATGCGATAAGGGCAACAACGGCAAGTCCGATGCCAAGAACCGCCAACGGTTGCATCGTCCCGGTCCGTCCGCCTTCAAACACCTGTGCGAGGGTGACTGGCAATTGGGCAACAATACCGGCCATGATGATCAGCGAAATGCCGTTGCCGATGCCGCGACTGGTAATTTGTTCACCAAGCCACATCAGGAACATCGTCCCGCCAACAAGGGCTGTAACACAGGCAAGACGGAACAACGGACCCGGTTCCACCACTGCCGACACGCCGTCACCAGCGCCCCAGCTTTCAAGGCCAACGGCTATAAAATAACCCTGGATGATGGTCAGGAACACGGTTCCGTAACGGGTATATTGATTGAGTTTTTTGCGGCCACTTTCGCCCTCTTTTTTCAGAGCGCCAAGCGTTGGCGAAAGCGAGGTCGACAATTGCACAACGATCGACGCCGTAATGTAGGGCATGACACCAAGCGCGATCAGACTCATCCGTTCAAGCGATCCACCCGAAAACATGTTGAAAAAGTCCAGAACACCGCCCTTGGTCTGGTTAAACAGCACTTCTAGAGCCTGCGGATCAATGCCGGGAAGCGGAACGTGGCTGAGCAAGCGAAAGACGATCAACGCGCCAATGGTGAACCACAGGCGCTTTTTAAGGTCGGTAGCTTGCGAGAAACGCGCGAGATTGAGGCTTGCAGCCATTTGATCGGCGGAGGATGCCATAAAGTTCACGACCCTGTAAAAACGAACGGCGGGACATGCCTGATGGCACCCCGCCGCTCCATATAGTGTCTCATCGGCGCTTGTCTAAGCCCCGATCATCTTTTTGCGGCAGGATCAGTCTTTCCTGATCTTGACGGTATTTTTCTTTGCCGCAGCTTTTTCGGAGGCTGGAACAACATGAAGAACCTCGACCGCGCCGCCAGCTTTTTCAACAGCGGCCTTGGCACCAGCCGAAACGCCGGCAACCACAAAATTCATCTTTGCAGAAAAAACACCCTTGCCGAGCAAACGGACCCCGTCCTTGCCGCCACGGGCAAGGCCAACTGCTTTCAATGCAGCATGATCAATCACCGCCTTGATATCGAGCGTTTTCGCGTCGACCAGTTTCTGAATCATGCCCAGATTCACTTCGGCATAATCCTTAGCGAAAATGTTGTTGAAGCCGCGTTTTGGCAACCGCATGTGGAGCGGCATCTGGCCGCCTTCGAATCCAGCGATCGAGACACCCTCGCGGCTCTTCTGGCCCTTATGACCACGGCCAGCGGTCTTGCCCTTACCCGAACCGATACCGCGCCCAACGCGCATCCGGCTCTTACGAGCGCCATCATTGTCTTTAATTTCATTCAGTTTCATGTCGTGCACTCGCTTTCGCTTTGTTCGCGCAGAGAAGGTTGGCTTAGCCGACCACCTCAACCATATGTCGTATTTTCTGGATCATGCCGCGGACTTCAGGGCTATCCTCAAGTTCGCTAACACGGTGCATTTTATTCAGGCCAAGCCCAATGAGCGTCGCCCGTTGGTCCTGCGTGCGACGGATGGGAGAACCTGTCTGCTTGATCTTGATTTTTGCCACCCTGATTACTCCACAATTGCTTCGGCAGCGACGTCGGCATCCGCCGATGAAGCACCACCGCGACCTAGCAGGTCGGCAATTTTCTTACCGCGACGCTGTGCAACCGATTTCGGGCTGGTCTGTTCGACCAAAGCCGCAAACGTTGCGCGGACCATGTTATAGGGGTTTGAGGTTCCAACCGACTTGGTCACAACGTCGGCAACGCCCAGCGATTCAAAAACTGCGCGCATCGGACCACCAGCGATAATACCCGTTCCTTGGGGTGCGGAACGAACCTGCACCCGGCCCGCACCAAAGTGGCCAAGACCATCATGATGCAAAGTGCGCCCTTCGCGAAGAGGAACGCGGACCATTGCCTTTTTCGCAGCCGCAGTCGCCTTGGTGATTGCTTCAGGCACTTCGCGCGCCTTGCCGTGGCCAAAGCCTACGCGGCCCTTACCGTCGCCAACAACAACCAGCGCAGCAAAGCCAAAGCGTTTACCACCCTTCACCGTTTTTGAGACGCGGTTGATGTGAACAAGCTTTTCAATCAGCTCTTCGCCGCCATCTTCGGCACCTTGGCCGCGCTTGTCATCACGACGACCACGATTGCCGTCACGGCCACCACGTCCGCCATCACGGCCACCGCCGCCGCCGCGTCCACCGCGAGGACCACGTCCACGGGGTGCTTCGCCTTCGGGAGCAGGGGCCGACGCTGCGGCCACGCTCTGAATTTCGGTTTCGTCAGACATCGATTAAAACTCCAATCCGCCTGCGCGGGCCCCTTCAGCGAGCGCCTTGACGCGCCCGTGAAACAAGAAGCCACCACGATCGAATACAACTTTGGTTACACCCGCTTTTTTGGCACGTTCTGCGATTGCCATGCCAATAGCGGTCGCCGCATCAACCGTAGCGCCGGTCTTGCTGCGTGCGTCCTTTTCCAGCGTCGAAGCCGCGACCAAGGTCTTTCCAGCCTCGTCGTCGATGACCTGGGCATAGATGTGGCGACCGGACCGGTGGATGGTCAAACGCGGGCGCAACCCACGCTTGGCGAACAAGGCGGTGCGGACGCGACGGCGACGCTTTGCGAAGAGTGACAATTTGGCCATTACTTCTTCTTACCCTCTTTGCGGAAGACATATTCACCGCGATATTTGATGCCTTTGCCCTTGTAAGGCTCCGGCTTGCGCCAGCGGCGGATTTCGGCGGCCAGCTGGCCGACTTTTTGTGCGTCCATACCGCTGATTTCGACAGTGGTCTGATCAGGGGTCTTGACTTCGAGCCCCTCGGGCACCGCAACATCAACATCATGGCTGTAACCAAGTTGC
>JANNWX010000128.1:0-16108 GCA_031409315.1 Sphingomonadales bacterium
CATGAAATCGCCAGCCATGGCTGGGACCATCAACGTGTTTTCCAGATGGGAGCCGAAGCATTCAAAGCCGACGTCATGAAAACAAAAAAGTTCCTTGAAGATTTGAGCGGGCACAGCGTGACAGGATACCGCGCACCTAGCTTTTCCATCGATGCGCGGACGCCTTGGGCGCACGGGGTGCTAGCCGAAACAGGGCATAGCTATTCATCGAGTGTCGCGCCGGTTGTTCATGATCATTACGGGTGGCCAGAAGCGCCGCGTTTTGCATTCAAGCCTGTGCCGGGTTCAAACCTGATCGAGTTGCCGGTGACAACCGCACGCTTTGCTGGCCGCACAGTTGCGGCTGGCGGCGGCGGCTTTTTCCGGCTTTTGCCATATGCGTTTTCGCGCTGGGCCGTGCGTCAGGCCAATCAAAACGGCGAAGCGGCGATCATTTATTTCCACCCGTGGGAGATCGACCCACATCAGCCGCGGGTGGCCGACGCACCCTTAAAATCCAAACTGCGCCATTATACCAATCTGGACGTCATGGCCGCAAAACTAGCGCGGCTGTTGGACGATTTTGCTTGGGGCCGCGTGGACGCCATTGCCGATGCGAAAAGGGCGTTATTGCCGTGACGAACATGCTGCCCACGCCGGGTTTCGGTATTCGTCTTGCCCGGCTTTTGGAAAAAGATGAATCCGACAGGATTGACGCTTTTGTCAAAACGCTTCCTGATAGCACGCCGTTTCATATGGTGGCATGGGGCCTTGCCGTGGAGCAAGGGTGCGGACAGACCGGGCATGTCCTGATTGCGCAATCCGGCGATGGTCAGATTGTCGGAACGCTTGCGCTTACCCAAATTCACTCCCCGATCTTTGGCAGCGCACTGGCTTCGGTTGGGTTTGGTGTTGGTGGTGGTATCCTGACGTCAGTTGACGGTGCTGCGGCCCCATTGGAGGCAGCCGCGATTGCATTGGCCGCGAAGCTGCGGTGCCCGACACTTGAATTGCGCGGGGGTGTGCCGCCCGATGCTGGATGGCATATCGATGATGCCACCTATCTTGGATTTTCCAGACCGCTTGCCCTCGACGATGAAGCCGAATTGCTGGCGATCCCGCGCAAACAACGGGCCGAAGTGCGCCGTGCGCTTGGCAATGGGCTTGAGATTGAAATTGGGTCTGCCAAGCGTGACCGGGACGCCCATTTTGCGGTTTATGCCGAAAGTGTGCGTAATCTTGGAACCCCGGTTTTTCCGCGCCAGCTCTTTGCCGCCATGCTCGATCAATTTGGCGGTGCTGCGGATATTTTGACAGTCCGCCGTGCCGGTAAAGCGGTCGCCAGCGTGCTTAGTTTCTATCATAATGGCACCGTCTATCCCTATTGGGGTGGCGGGACGGCGGCAGCCCGTTCGTATCGCGCCAATGATTTGATGTATTATGCGCTGATGCTGCATGCCCGAAAGGAAAAAGGCTGCACGCGGTTTGACTTCGGTCGATCAAAAGCCGGGACTGGCCCTGCGTCGTTCAAGAAAAACTGGGGATTTGAACCCGTGCCGCTGAGCTATGCCAAATTTTCGGTTGATGGATCGCCGCTGCGCGAGATCAATCCGATGAACCCGAAATATCGGCTTCTGGTTGCAGCATGGAAAAAACTGCCGCTGTGGCTTGCCAACCGCTTTGGCCCAGCGATTTCAAAGGGCCTTGGGTGATGGGCGGCATCCTGTTCCTTGCCCACCGCTTTCCTTATCCTCCTGATCGCGGCGACAAAATCCGTTCGTGGCATATTTTGCAGGCATTGACTGTGATCGCGCCGGTCCACCTCTGTTGTCTGATCGATGATCCACGTGATCTCGCGCATCTTCCTCTGCTTGAACATATGTGCGTTTCGGTCAGCGTTGTGCCGCGCCGGAGGACAAAAATGATGGCGATGGCGGCTGGATTATCCAACGGCATGCCCGCCTCGGTCGCGGCATTTTCAAGTTCGGCATTACAGAGAAAAATTGACCATGTTCTGGAAAGCGAAGCGATTGATACCATCTTCGCATTTTCCGGGCAGATGGCTCAATTCGTGCCGGAAGCAATCGGCGCGCGACGGTTTGTCATGGACTTTGTTGACGTTGATTCAGCCAAATTCCTTGGCTACGCCGAACAGCAGCGCGGGCCAATGTCTGTTGCGAACCGGTTTGAAGGTCAAAGACTGGCCCAATTTGAACGTAAGATCGCACTGCGCGCCGACATAAACCTGTTTGTCAGCGAAAATGAAGCTGAATTGTTCCGGAAGGCCACCGGTCTTGACGCCAGCCGTGTGCGCGCATTGGAGAACGGGATCGACCTTGTTAGATTTGATCCCGCCTTGCCGCGCGTCGGTGTTGATATCGGGAAAGGTTCTGCGCCGTTGATCGTCTTTACCGGACAGATGGACTATGCCCCAAATGTCGAAGCGGTCGAAGATTTTGCACTGCGGACAATGCCGCGTATCATGGCTGCTGTTCCAGACGCCCATTTTGCAATCGTTGGCCGTGCGCCGACGTCTCAGGTGTGCGCACTGGCGCGACTGGACGGTGTGATTGTGACGGGTGAAGTTTCCGACACCCGCGATTGGCTTGCGGCAGCTGATGTGATCGTTGCGCCCTTGAAATTGGCCCGTGGTATCCAGAACAAGGTGCTTGAGGCGATGGCAATGGCAAAAGTGGTTGTGGCATCAAGCGCTGCGGCGCAAGGGATTGACGCACGTGCCGGTCGCGATTTGATCGTAGCCGATGGAGACGAAGCGGTGGCGGGGGCTATCCTCTCTCTGATCGCCGATCCTTTGAGGCGCGCGACCATCGGGCAGTCGGCGCGCGCGCAAATGGTGGCGCGCTACGATTGGCAGGCGCGCCTTGCCGGGTTGCAAGGGATTATCCAACCCGCGCAGTGCCTTGCCGCATGACAGTGGCGCACTCTACCAACAGAAACGCTGTGGATATGGTGCCCTCCAGTGCTTGGCGGCGCCAATTGCAGCTGTTGGCAGCATCGATCGTGGCGGTTCTTATCCTGTTTGCACCTGATGTTACGGATATGGTTTCAATCTGGTGGAATGCATCGACATATAACCACTGTCTTTTCATCCCATTCATAACGGCGTGGTTGATCCATCAGCGCCGTGACGAAGTGGTAAATTTCGCCCCTGAAGCTTATGCGCCTGGATTGATTTGCCTTTTTGGTGCCGCCTCGGTGTGGATTTTGGGCGAGGCGGCGGGCATTGCCTTGTTTCGGCAGGCATCGATCATCCTGATGATCCAGTCGCTGGTGCTGACTTTGTTAGGCCCCACTGTCACACGTGCGCTGCTGTTTCCTTTATTCTACCTCAGTTTCATGGTTCCGGCCGGAGAGGAATTGATTCCGGCTCTGCAAACAATTACGGCAAAAATGTCGATGATATTGCTCGGCTTTGCTGGTGTTCCCGCCCATATCAATGGTATCTTTATCACCATTCCCAATGGCTATTTCAAGGTTGCTGAAGCCTGTTCAGGTGTCAAATTTCTGGTCGCCATGATCGCCTACGGCGCCTTGGTCGCCAATGTTTGTTTCAAGTCCTGGTCACGGCGAGCGGCCTTTATGGCTATCGCTGTCATTGTGCCAGTTCTGGCAAATGGCTTTCGCGCCTTTGGGACGATCTATGCAGCTCATCTGTCAACCGCCGATGCGGCCGCCGGGTTTGATCATGTCGTTTACGGCTGGTTCTTTTTTGCCTTTGTCATGGCGCTCGTGATGGGCATCGGCTGGCGTTTCTTTGACCGTGCAATCTCGGACCCTTGGCTGGCAGGGTTTGCGCCTTCATCAGCCAAGTCAAATTTGCAAAGGGAGCTGGTTACCGGACTGGCATTTATCATATTGGTGCTGCCTTTCATCTGGCTGACGGCGATTGCCGCATCAGGAAATATCCCGATGAAAAATCCGATTATATTGCCCCAAATCGCTGGGTGGTCACAAACCGTCGGCACTGGGACGCCGTGGTCCCCACACTACGGCGGAGCAGACCATCTTATCGTCGGGCATTATGCAAGTGCTCATGGCGACAAAGTCGATTTAGCTACCGCTCTTTATGCGTCGCAACGTGAGGGCAGCGAGTTGATTGGTTATGGGCAGGGGCCGGAAGGTGCTGGGGAATTTTGGTCATGGTCAGCCAACGCCAATGCGCCGCGTGGCGGCAAGGCGGAGCGGTTGGTGGCACCAGGACCTATCAATCGTGAGGTCGTGAGCTTCTATCTGGTGAACGGAAAATTGACAGGTTCATCAACCGATGTGAAAATCGAAACGATGAAAACAAGATTGCTGGGCAAGGATCAGGCGGCAGGGGTCATCATGATTTCCGCTGTTGACCAAGACGGTCGCCCGGCGCGCGCCGCGATTGATGTATTCCTCAAAGACCTTGGCGCGCCCGAAAAAGTTGTTACCGCACTGATCGTTTCAGCCAGAGGTCAATAAACGATCATGTGCGGCCTTGCCGGTCTTTTTCATCTCGAAACACCAAAGCCGGTCCAGCCTGAGCGCGTCCGCGCAATGGCCGACGCTATGGCGCACCGTGGCCCGGATGGATCGGGCGTCTGGACTGCGCCCGGTGTTGGCCTTGGGCATCGTCGGCTGGCGGTGATCGACGTTGCCGGCAGCCCGCAGCCGATGTCCACTGTTGATGGTTCGCTCACAATCATATTCAATGGTGAGGTCTATAATTTTGCCGAAGTAAGGCGCGAATTGATGGCGCTTGGCCATCTGTTTACGACGTCGGGTGACACCGAAGTGATCGTGGCAGGATACCGGCAGTGGGGGGCAGGAGTCCTCACGCGGCTCAACGGCATGTTCGCATTTGCGATCCACGATGCGCGCGATCAATCTTTATTTCTGGCCCGCGACCGGATGGGTGTGAAGCCGTTATTTTACACATTGCTCGCCGATGGCAGCATTGCTTTCGCGTCAGAACTTAAGGGCTTGCTGGCCAATCCGGCGGTCAGACGCGAACCAGATGTGACCGCAATTGAGGATTATCTGGCGCTGGGGTACGTCCCCGATGATGCCTGCATTGTTGCTGGCGTCAAGAAGCTGGCTGCGGGAACCTATCTGCACGTGCAGCGCGGGAAACCGCTGCCTAGTCCTGTCAGCTGGTGGGGATTGGATTTCAGCAACCGTGCCTCTGGATCTGCGACGCAACTCGAAGAAGAATTGCTTGATCTGTTGCGAAAAGCCGTCACGTCACGGATGGTTTCTGATGTGCCGCTTGGCGCTTTCCTGTCTGGCGGGGTCGATAGTTCCGCCGTGGTTGCGTTGATGGCAGAGGTAAGCAAGTCAGCGGTCCAGACCTGTTCTATTGGCTTTGATGTGAGCGCGCTTGACGAGACACGCTATGCCGACGAAATTGCACGGCGCTTTGCCACTGACCACCGCAAGCGGATTGTCGCTGCGGATGATTTTGCAGCGATTGACGTGCTCGTTGGCGCTTTTGATGAGCCGTTTGCCGATGCTTCTGCCCTGCCAACGTGGCGCGTGTGCCAATTGGCGCGTGAAACCGTGACAGTCGCGCTGTCGGGGGATGGCGCGGATGAAGCCTTTGCCGGGTATCGCCGCTACAAATTTCAACATGCCGAAGAACGGATCCGCAATTTCCTTCCCTCTGGCATGCGCGGAGCCGTGTTCGGGGCGCTTGGAGCTCATTATCCCAAGGCCGACTGGGCCCCGCAATTTTTGCGCGCCAAATCAACGTTTCAATCACTCGCACGTGACGGGAATGAAGCCTATGCGCGTTCTGTCGGCGTGATTTCACAAGAGGAACGCGCGACCCTGTTTTCGGTCGGATTTCAGGCGTCATTGCAGGGGCACCGCGCTGAAGATCGCTATGTGAAAGCAATGGAAGAAGCCCCGGCACGCGACGCGCTTGATCGCGCGCAATATGCCGACATGAAAATCTGGCTACCCGGTGATATATTGACCAAGGTTGACCGGACCAGCATGAACGTCAGCCTTGAGGCACGCGAGCCGTTGCTTGACTACAAGCTGGTCGAATTTGCCGCACGCTTGCCGGTTAACATGCGTTTGCGCGGCGGCGAAGGTAAATGGCTGTTGAAAAAAGCGATGCGGGGCCATTTGCCCAACGACATACTCTATCGCCAGAAAATGGGTTTTGTAACGCCGATCAGCCAATGGTTTCGCGGGCCATTGGCCGGGCAGGCAGAAGACGTTGCAACCAAATCATTGTTGTCCGAAACCGGCTGGTTCAACCGCGATGCGTTGGCAGCGGCTGTCGCCGATCACAAGTCAGGGCTTGCCGATAACGGGCGGTTGCTTTGGCAATTGGTGATGCTCGATAAATCACTCGCTCGGCTGTTTGGTTAGGTTCAGGCCTAGAGCTTAAGGATATGTTGCGCTAACGAAATACAACCCGTCTGGCGGCGCATTAAACCCCAGCGCCGCGCGGTCCCTTGCATCGAGGGCGGCTTGCAAATCGGCAGTTGTCCATTTTCCTTGGCCGACCATCACGAGGCACCCTACCATCGAACGGACTTGGTGATGCAGGAAAGAGCGCGCCGCCGCCTCGATTTCGATCTTCTCTCCGCTACGCCGCACGGTTAATTGGTCGAGCGTTTTAACCGGGCTTGCCGATTGGCAATGGGCCGACCGGAATGTTGTAAAATCATGGAGGCCGATCAGCAGGTTTGCAGCCTCCTGCACCGCCTTTTCATCTATCGGATTGCGCACCCGCCATGCCCTACCGATTTCCAGCGCAAGCGGCGCCCGGCGGTTGATGATCCGGTAGATATAGCGCCGCCCAGTGCACGAAAACCGCGCGTGCCAATCATCTGCGACTATCTCGCAGTGCAATACAGCGATCAGTTGAGGCCGCAATTTGGCATTGAGCGCCTCCATTAGGCGGAATGGCGTCATGGTTCGGGCAATGTCGACATGGGCCACCATTGCCTCAGCATGCACGCCAGCATCGGTGCGTCCTGCAGCATGAAAGACCGCATTTTCGCCCGTGATCAAATGGGCAGCAGCCTCTAATGCGGCCTGAATAGTTGGGCCGTTGGGCTGCCGTTGCCAGCCTACATAGTCGCGGCCATCAAATTCGACGGTCAGGCGAAAGCGGGTCATGTGAGGCTCGTTCCAGCAGGGATTGAAAACCCGCGTAGCAATTCTGTCGGGGTCATCGCGGATTTTCCGGCCCGCTGTATGAGGGTAGGGCGGATGGCACAGTGCCCGCACGCGATCAGCAATGCGCCGTCCAAAATTTGACCTGCGGTGCCGGTGCCGACATCGACGTGGGCAGCAGCTACGCGAATTCGCTCGCCTTGATATTCAAAGAAGGCATTGGGCGCAAAGGCACGTATTTGCCTGACGACATGCTCCGCCACCTGCGTGAAATCCAATCGCGCTTCGGACTTGTCGATCTTTGCCGCATAGGTGACGCCTTCATCCTGTTGCATCACCGGCGGGTAGGTGGAAAGGTTTTCCAGCACGTCTATTAAAAGGTTCGCGCCCAATTCGGCAATTTCTGCTGTCAGTTCGCCCGCCGTTTTATCTTCGATTGGCGTTCTGGCGATTGCCAGCATTGCGCCGGTATCAAGCCCGGCCTCCATCTCCATAATGGTCACGCCGGTTTCGACGTCTCCTGCAAGGATGGCCCGCTGCACCGGGGCGGCACCACGCCAGCGCGGCAGGATTGATCCATGCACATTGATGCAGCCAAGGCGTGGTGCATCAAGAACGGCCTGCGGCAGGATAAGCCCGTAAGCGGCAACCACCGCAAGATCGGCGTTGAGTGCAGCAAAGTGCGCCTGAACGGAAGGATCACGCAGCGATATCGGCGTTCTGACATCTATGCCCAATTCCGCCGCGCGTATGTGCACCGGGGTCGAGGACAGGGTCTTGCCCCGTCCCGCACGGCGCGGTGGCTGGCAATAAACTGCACATATATCATGCCCCGCCGCGACCAAGGCATTAAGGCTTGGCAGCGCGAAATCAGGAGTGCCCATGAAAATGATCCGCATTTTTTTTCACTCGCGCTTGGCAGAAGGCAATGCAAGCCCCTATCACTGACAACTATGGCAAGTCAGGAACTCGAAACGCTGTCGCAGGCGCTGGCACGACTGCCCGGATTGGGCCCGCGTTCAGCGCGGCGGGCTGTGCTTCATTTGCTCAAAAGACGTGAAACCGCGTTGGTGCCATTGCTCCGCGCGCTGGAAACTGTCAGCGAAACATTGGCGACTTGCGGCATTTGCGGCAATGTCGATACGAAAGACCCTTGCGGCATATGCACCGACCTACGCCGCGATCAGCGAATGCTTTGCATTGTTGAAGACGTTGCAGATCTGTGGGCGCTTGAACGATCTCGCCTATTCCCTGGTCGTTTCCATGTGCTGGGCGGAAGGCTATCCGCGCTCGACGGCGTCCGGCCCGAGGATTTGGCGATAGACCTGCTCGTCACGCGGATCGCGGGGGGAGGGATAGACGAAGTTGTTCTTGCCATGAATGCGACGCTTGAGGGGCAGACGACCGCACATTACATCGCCGAACGGATCGAAACCTACCCCGTGCGGATTACCCAGCTTGCCCACGGGCTGCCGGTTGGCGGGGAGCTCGACTATCTTGATGATGGCACACTGGCACAGGCTTTGCGAGCAAGACGGCCGGTCGGGTAATATGTTTCGACGACTTGGTGCAAAATATTATGCCTGATGACATTTGGGCAAGGCCTAGCGTGTGGCGATTTCCGTGGTGCAGACCGCCCCGTCAAGGACAGGTTGAACATCGGCGCGCACCGCAAGCGCGTGGAGCGCATCAAAGCTGCTTCCCTGCGCAATCGCTGCGTCGGTGATTGAGGCCAGATCACGACAGCTTAGCCCTTCAGCACCGCTGCCATAGCGGTTGGCAATCGATGTGACATAGCGATCATAGCCATTCAGCGCCCGCCCAGCACCAAGCGAGGCTGCGTAATGCCCGCGCAGCCGATCATTGGCGACGGTCAACCCGGCCCGACCAGACCGTACAAATGCGTTATATGCGGGCAGAAAATCCTGCTCTGACATCCGGCAACGCAGCGCCGATACCATCAACATCGTTTCCATATCCCGCACCTTGGCCGCCGCGACTTCATCGACCGTCCAGCACGCCGCTTGTGCCGGCACTGATAGCGCCAATGACGCTATAGCAACGATGCCAAGCCCTAATTTTTTCCCGTTTCCCATGATCATTCCCCTTCGCCCGCTGCCTTCCCTGACAACGACCTGAAAGTTTCAAATCCGCATTGCTGTGTTGTGAAGAAATATGGTTAGTGAGAATTTGATGGCAGCGTAATGAGGATGGCTGTTTAGCCAACGTCAGGGCGGGTTTTAGATTGCCCGCTTTGATTTTGTCGGGCAATCTTGAACAGGATCAAGTTGAAAGGCAGATAAGCTGGCATCAAAATTCTCACCCGTTGTCGGGGTCAGTATTTTTTCTGGACCGACGCCACCAGGAATCCTGCTGCCGGTCGCGTTGATCGTTTGGACGGCCGGGGCAGCTTATTGCTTGGGCTATGAATCCCTGACCAGCGGGCGTGCCGATTGGCCGCCATCCTTTCTCTGGTCGCTCTACGGGGTAATGCCTTGGCTCCTGCTGTTCGAATATGTGAAGCGTGCGGAATGGGCCGCCGTCGCGCCTGTGCCTTTGACCATTCTGGCAGCATTGTTGATCGGGACTGGCATGTCTTCACTCGCCGCCGAATATGCTGTCGACTGGCTGATGGGAGGGCATAGTGCGCCGCTCGCATTGCTTGTGATGCGCCGCCTTCCAGCAGTTGGTGCGACGCTCCTGCTCTTGCTGCTCGCACGGCGGCAAATATCAGAGGCAACGCGGCGTTCGGAAAATGTGGAGGAAAGCGATCAAATCGACTTTGTCCGCACGCACGCGGCACGAATCCGTTGGATAGCAGCTGCTGACAATTATCTCGAATTTCACGTTGACGGCGGCATCTGGACCAAGCGGCTGACGATGCGACAGGCGACGGAGGCATTGGCCCCATTGGGGTTTTTCCGCATTCACCGCTCTTACATCGTCAATCGCCTTTTTGTCGCACATGTCGAAAGAATGGGCAGCAATCCTGTCATCATTTTGAAGGATGACAAGACCCTGCCGATCGGAAAGGCATTCCGTGCCAATCTCGGCAGGCTCGACTGAGCAATTTCGCCACTTTGCCACATTCTAATTGCATGGGGCTGATCGCCTACGCTTTGTTCCCTTAAACCAAAATTGGAGCAATATGAATGAAGCTGAATTTGATCAGATTTTGCCCAGCTTGGGCGGCAATGGCGGCTTTGTTGAACCCGATGCCAGCCCAGGCACAAAGTCAGCCGATGGGTATCGCCTATCAACTCACCTACTCCTACAATCTGGACAATGCGCTTTCGCCAGACGGAAGTCGGATTGTTTTCATCCGGATCATCGAAGGCCGCGAACAATTGTTCGTGATGAATGCGGACGGCAAAGGCGAAAAGCAGATCACGCATGATGATGCAGATCATGAAGACCCAGCCTGGTCTCCCGATGGACAGAAGATTGCTTTTGTCAAAATTTGGAATGACCAGTCTATCATCCACACGATAGACGTTGATGGCAGCAATGTAGCGCCGATCACACCTGCCACCGTCAAGGCAATCCATCCGGCGTGGACTCCCGACAGCAAGGCCATCCTTTATTGCAACACGGATGATTTGCGCCTGCCCGAAAAAAATTCGGCCCAAATCTATTCAATCGACGTTACGAGCAAAACGATCAAAACCCTGATCAGCGGGGGGATCAACACCTTTCCAGTTATGTCGCCTGACGGTCGAAAAATCGTTTTCCGCAAAATCATTGGCGAGATGAATTCGGAAGTTTTTGTCGCCGATGCCGATGGATCAAATCCGCACAATTTGACCAACCATCCCTCATTTGAAGGCTGGCCTGCGTGGTCGCCAGACGGCAAACAAATTGCCTTTGGCGCGAACCGCAATTCAAATTACCAGATATTCATCATGGATGCGGACGGAACCAACGTGCGGCTGGCAGCAAATACGGAGGGGCGCGCCACCGTGCCGCGCTGGTCGGTTGATGGTCGGCTGATCTATTTCACCAATTGCCGCAACATAGATTATGGCCGCACCTGCGAAATCATGGTCGTCCCTATGCGCGGCGCAACGGAGCCAAAAGGATGAAAAAGCTGATCGCTTCGGCCCTTTCCCTGACCCTTTTGATTGCCAATGCCGACACACAGCAGATACTGGGTGCCAGCGACAACTACCCCAGCCTCTCGCCTGACGGCAAAACGATCATCTTCACGAGCACACGTAGCGGACGTCGTGCAATCTGGGCAGCGGATGCAGACGGCAAGATGGTGCGAATGATCTTTGAAGGTGGAGCGGATACCGATCCCGTCACCCCGGACTGGTCGCCTGACGGCAGGAAAATTGTGTTCGCGATGACGCCGTCAGATGCAACCAATCCTGATGAGTCCGAAATCTATGTGATGTCTGCCAACGGATCAGATATCCGGCGACTTACGAGGGTACCAGGGGATGATTCGCACCCGCACTGGTCGGCCGGCGGCAAGCGCATTTTTTTCAATTCCGCGCGGCAAACACCCGATCTGAAAAAGCCCTGGTCTGCACAATGGATCGATATTTTTAGTATGGCCGCTGATGGCAGCGACATCAGGCGCCACACTGATTGCCGGTCAGTTTGCACCTATCCCTCCTTGTCGCCCGACGGAAAATATGTCGTTTATCGCAAAGTGATCGACGGCTTAGGGCTTAGCTGGGACTTGTCACCGGGAAACCGGAATTCAGAGATATTTGTGGGCCTAGTTGATGGATCTTCGTCGATCAATATCAGTAATAACCCGGCTTATGATGGATGGCCAACGTGGACACCCGACGGGCGATGGGTGATATATGCATCCAACCGCGAAAAACTTGCCAACACCGGGCAGATATACGCTGTGCGGCCCGATGGATCAGAGATCAGACGTTTGACTCATGGCCAATGGTCGAGGGCTCAACCCCGCGTGGATGCTACCGGCAAGAAAGTGTATGTAGCAGAGGGCATTGAACAGGGCGATTTCGAAACATACCATATTGCCAGTTTTACTTTCCTACCAAGCGTTGAATAGGGAGGTCCTGACCCTAGTTTCACGATAGCTACTGCTGGCCTGATGCCCTGCCAACGACCTGAAAGTTTCAAATCCGCATTGCTTTGTTGCGATCAGATATGGTTAGTGCGCTCTGGGCGATGATTGTGCCGCTATGAGTTGCCAAGGACATGATCGTGCACGCGTTTGGAAACCACATATTTGATCCGCCTCCCGGCGCACAGGCGTTGCGGAGCGAGGTGCGCGCATTCATTGCCGCAAACGTGGTGGGGGTACCCCCGGCGCGCCGCACCAATTGCTGGTCAACCTCTGATCCCGCATTCAGCCGCAAGCTCGGCGCGGCGGGTTTTATCGGGATGGTCTGGCCAAAGGCTTATGGCGGTCACGCCCGCCATCCGCTTGAACGGTATATTGTCATTGAAGAATTGCTGGCCGGGGGTGCGCCTGTGGGTGCGCATTGGATTGCCGACCGGCAAACAGGCCCGCTGATCCTGAAATACGGGACCGAAGAGCAGCGCCAGAAATACCTGCTCGGAATGGCGCGCGGGGAGATTTTTGCTTGTATAGGCCTGAGCGAGCCTGGTGCGGGGTCAGACCTTGCCAGCATCAGCACCAAGGCGCGTCGCACCAAGGACGGGTGGATCATCACAGGCCAGAAAATTTGGACGTCCGGCGCACATATGGCGCATGTAATGTTGGCACTTGTGCGCAGCGAGGCCGGGTCGCAGCGCCATTCCGGCCTCAGCCAATTTCTGATAGATATGGACCTGCCCGGGATCACCATTCGCCCGATCATCGACCTTGTTGGCGATCACCATTTTAATGAAGTTTTCTTTAATGATGTCGTGGTGCCCGATGCCATGCTGATCGGCGTTGAAGGGGATGGCTGGGCGCAAGCGACAGCGGAACTCGCGTTGGAACGTTCCGGACCGGAGCGGTATTTGTCGAGCCATGTGTTGCTGGCGGCGATGATTGACTTTGCTGGCCGTGATCCCGAGCCAGGGATTGCCGCAGTGATCGGCAAATTGACAGCAGAGCTATGGACGTTGCGCCAAATGTCGATGTCCGTCGCAGCGACGCTGGCCGCAGGCGATGATCCAATGGTTGGCGCGGCAATGGTGAAGGATCTGGGTAATAGTTATGAACAGGCTCTGCCGCTGGCGATCCAGGCTGGGCTGGACTGTGTTGAACTGTCGGAAAAAGGCGACATGATCGAAATGCTGGCGTCCTTGCTTCAGACATCGCCGTCATTTTCATTGCGCGGCGGCACAAGGGAAATTTTACGCGGCATCATCGCACGCGGGCTTGACCTGCGATGAGTGAGGTCCGTGACATGGTGTGCGACACAGCCCGTGTGCTGTTTGCAAAGGCCGCTGGTGTGGATTTTGACCAGAGTTGGCCATTGGTTGCGGAGGCCGGATTTTCCGGCCTGTTGGTCGCAGAAGAAGATGGTGGGTTCGGCGGCGATTGGGGAGATTTTTATGCCGTCATGCGGCTTGTTGGCACCCATGCATTGGCGTTGCCGGTCGGCGAGGATATGCTGGCCGCGCACCTGATCACTAACGCGGGCCTATCGCGGCCGGTCGGCGCGTTTTCGGTTGCTGCCAAGACCATTGGGACGCTGGACGGCGCGCGGTTTACCGGCACGATGGCCCCTGTGCCATGGGGTCGTCATGTCGACCATGTCGTGGGGCTAACGAACGGCACACTCCTCGTCGTGGAAGCCAGGCATGCAGAGATTGTCCACGCATCGAACCCGGCTGGCGATCCAATGGACAGGCTGGTTTTGGATAGCGCGCCTGTTATCCACGGCCCGATCACGACGGACTTGTGGTTGTTGGCGGCCTTGCAACGCACCGCCCAGATCGCCGGTGCACTGGACCATATTCTTGAACTTTCCATCGTCCATGCCAATACGCGCATCCAGTTTGGCAAGCCGCTAGCCCGGTTTCAGGCGGTGCAACAAAATCTGGCTTTGCTGGCAATAGAAGCCGGCGCCGTAAATTGCGCGGGGCGTGCTGCTGCCGGCGCTTTGACCCGCGACTGTGACCGGGACCAAGCAGCCCTTGAAATCGCGTCGGCCAAATTGCGCGCCAATATGGCGGTGGGGGTCGGCACGTCGATTGCGCATCAGGTGCACGGCGCGATCGGTTTTACCCAAGACTTTAGCCTGCACCGCTATACACGGCGGTTGATCGGTTGGCGTTCGGATTATGGCAATGACCTATATTGGGCACAGCGCCTTGGCAAAATGGCGGCGGGATATGACGGTGCCGGGCTTTGGGACGAAATCACCCGGAGATCCGACGCGATCTGAAATGTGCAGCTACATTCAAAAAGGAACGATTTTGTTGTTCACATCATGCCCGATATCGGCACGGCCTAGATACGATATGCCAGATACCTGACACCAGTGGGTCATGATCTGTTCTTCATCCTGCCTGAAATCGGGATCATTCTCCGGAATCTGGCTGCACCGGCCGAGCATGATCCCGGCGACCTTGCGGACATTTTCATTGCTGGTGATATGGAACAACGCCCGGTCGATGCGGTACATTTGTTCGTCAATTTCTTCTAGCATCAGCACTTTTCCTGCCATATCGGGCTGTAGAGGCGTGCCGATAATGCTGCTCAAGATCGTGATGTTGAAGGCAAGGCAGGAATGGTCGATGCTGGTCGGTTCACATCCCGCCGTGTCCCTGCGGACAAACCAGTCAAGTATCCGGGAAATCGCCGCTTCGCCGCCTTCGCGCCTGATGTCGCTTGGCATCGGGCCGTGGACGGGCAGCCCGATCCTGCGGGCCGCAAGGCCAGCCAGCAAGAAGCCCATATCGCTATAGCCGGCAAAAATCTTGTTCTGCGCGCCCGGGCCAAGGCTGCCAAGAACATCGCCGACGATCCGGTTGGAGCCATAACCGCCGCGCGCGAACCAGATTGCGTCAAGACCCGGATCATTTGCATAGTCGACCAGTGCATCGGCGCGCGCGCCATCCGGCCCGGCAAAATGGCCGTCCGACAAAAAACATTGCGGGTGAAATATGATGTCTGGCGCATCCGGCCCGAACCGGTCTGCGGCCAGCGCACATATCCGTTCGGGCACATCGGGTGCCAATGCGCAGGCAGGGGCGACGACCCCGATCCTCATGATCTTAGCGGCTCGACCCGAATGTATTGCACTGATCCGGATCGCCGGTTTCCAGCCCGCGTTTCAGCCACATCATCCGGTCAGCTGCGCTGCCATGGGTGAAACTTTCAGGGATGACGACGCCTTGGCTTGCCCGTTGCAAGACATCGTCACCAATCTGGTGGGCGGCGCGCATCCCTTCTTCCACGTCGCCGGGTTCCATCCGGTCCTTGTTCCGGGCGGCCCAGACACCGGCATAACAATCGGCCTGCAACTCCATTGCGACTTGCAGTTTATTGCCTTGCGTTTTGCCGACCCGTGACTGGTTTGCCTGAACCTGATCGGCGACCCCGGTTATTTTCTGGACGTGATGACCAACTTCATGCGCGATCACATAGGCTTGGGCAAAATCACCCGCAGCGCCGAACCGCTGAGACAATTCGCCGTAGAAATCGGTGTCTAGGTATATGCCTTCATCGGCCGGGCAATAGAAGGGGCCCATGGCCGATTGCGCCGCGCCGCAGCCCGATTGCCCATTACGGCTATAAAAAACCAGGGTGGGTTTGCGGTATCCACCGTCGGTAAACAGTTGCGCCCATGCCAAATCGGTTGATTTGAGCACCTGACACGAAAATTTGCTGGCGGCATTGGCTTCACATTTTGCATTTTGCGCGGTTTGGCCGGATTGTGCGCCGACCTGTTCGGATGGAACGTCCTGTCCGCCATCCAGAATGTCAGCCGGGTTCACCCCAAAGACCAAGGCCGCGATGATCAGGATGGCGATTGTGCCGCACCCCACCCGTCCGCTAATCGGCAGACCGCCGCCGCCGCCGGGGAGGCCGAAGCGTCCGCCGCCTTGCCCGCGTTGA
>JANNWX010000129.1:0-1982 GCA_031409315.1 Sphingomonadales bacterium
ATCGACCTCGATTGCCGACATTCTGAGCCGCAGCCAAGTGCATAGCGGTAGCCTCTACCATTATTTTCCGGGCAAGCAGGATGTGCTTGTCGGCGTGCTTGAGCTTTACCGCGACGGGATTGATGATTGGTTGCTCAAACCCAATTGGGACGGCGTGGATGATCCTATCGATCGGATTTTCGCTTTGCTGGGCGGTTACCGCACCCAATTGGTCGTCACCGACTGCGTTTACGGTTGCCCGATCGGCAATATCGCTCTGGAAATCCATGAACCGGACCCGCAGGTGCGCCTGTTATTGGCGGCGAATTTCGAAAACTGGTCGCGCGCTGTCGAAAAATGTCTGGACGGGGCCGCCGACCGGCTTCCCGCCGATACCGACCGGGCGGCGCTTGCCGAATATATTCTGACCGTGATGGAAGGCGCTGTAATGCAGGCCCGCACCTTCCGCGAACTCGGCCATTTTGACCGCAACATTGCGGTATTGCAGCAGCATATGAATTTGCTTGAGGAAAAGGCGCGCCTCGAAAAAATCGCAGCCTGAAAAAGGAAGAGGAAGACAGAATGGAAATTTCCTATGTGGCGGTTCTGGTAGCAGGTATATCGTCAATGGTGCTGGGCGGGCTCTGGTATTCGCCACTGCTGTTCGCCAATCGCTGGATGCAGCTTGCTGGCCTTAACAAAGATCAGCTCAAGACGGGGTCGATGCCAATCATCTATGGCGGCGCATTCCTGCTTTCGTTATTGGCAGCCCTAGTTTTTTCGATGTTTCTGGGGCCAAAGCCGGAATTGATGTTTGCGCTGGGGGCAGGGGCATCGGCTGGACTTTGCTGGGTGGCAGCGGGGCTTGGTATCAACTATCTTTTTGAGCGCAAGCCAATGGGCCTGTTTCTGATCAACGGCGGCTATTTCACTGTGCAATTCACTTTGTTCGGGCTTATCCTTAGTTTGCTTGGCTGAATCGGCGAACGAAAGGATGGAAAAATGGGTTTGTTGTTCGCTTTGACACTTGTCGCAGGTGCGGTTTCAAATCCGACGGTCACAGACTGCGACCGCCTAGCTGCCCACCCCAGCGATCCCGACAAGGTGACAGCGGGCGTTGCGCAAAAGGATATGGATTTACCCGCCGCCGTTACCGCCTGCCAGATCGCGGTCAAAAATGATCCGGTCAGCGGGCGGCTCAATTATCAACTCGCGCGGGCGCTTGGTTATTCAGGGCGCGGCAAAGAAGCGGCAGGCAACCGGGATGCAGCGATCAGGGCCGACTATCCCCAAGCCTTATTCGTTGTCGGCTATATCCATCTGTTCGGTCTGAACGATGCGCAAAAGGATGTTTGCAAGGCCGCAGACCTGATCCGCCGCTCGGCCCTCAAAGGACGGCAGGCGGGGCTGGTCGGATTTCCGCACTGGGCGATGCTAGGCCGCTTCAAAGACTGCCCGGTCCGTCAGGATAAGGCGGAAATGGAAGAATTCCTGAACCGCGCACGGGGGCAGGTCGACGGCGATTTTTATCAGACGATCCTGATCGAATCGCTCGAAGCCCGCCTTCGTTAAGAGGCGCAGCTAAATCTTAACCGAAGCAATATAGCCGTCCACCGCCGCTTCGAGCACGGTGAGTGGCACGCCGCCGGTTTTGACCACCGCATCATTAAACGCCGCCAGATCGAACTTTGGCCCGAGCGAGGCCTTGGCCTTTTCGCGCAGACGCAAGATTTCATTATGGCCGACCTTATACCCGCAGGCTTGCCCCGGCGACACCGAATAGCGGTCGATTTCACTGGTCATTGAATTTTCGCCGCGTCCTGTATTTTCAACCATGAAGCGGATCGCCTGTTCGCGGGTCCATTTCATCGCGTGCAGTCCGGTATCGACAACCAGTCGACAGGCGCGGAATTGTTGGGCTTGGAGATAGCCGATCTGGCCCATTGGATCGTCGGCATAAAGCCCTTTTTCGTCACATAATTGTTCGGCATAAAGCGCCCAGC
>JANNWX010000130.1:0-9082 GCA_031409315.1 Sphingomonadales bacterium
CGTAGGATATTTTCGACATCTCGCCGTCGGACACAAGATCGACGCCGCTTACGACCTGCTTCGCGACCGCATCATCCACAGCCGCACCGATGACCGATGAAAATTGCGCGGCATCAATTGCCTCCCCGCGTTCTTGAGCGAAGACCAGATCGGTCACTGCCGCAGACCGAGGCAATGATCCGACATGGGTCGTGAGTATACGGTCAGCCATCAGGCAAATTCCTTTTCATTCATAATCAGCCAATGTTCAATTGTTGCGGCAAAGGCGCTGGGTGCTTCGAGTGGCAGCATATGGCCAGCGCCCGCAATCTCTTTAAACTGTGCTCGGGGGGTTTGTGTCGCCCAGTTTTGATGCCAAGAGGGCGGGCAGAGCGTGTCATCTGCGCCGCACATATAGAGCACCGGAACATCAAGTGCGGTGATGGCGGCGCGCCGGTCTTCGCGCAGGCGCAGCGCCTCGCTTTGGCGCACGAAGACATCCGGGCCGAGGTCCATCCCCATTGTGCGGAGCAGTTCGAGCAGCGCGGCGTCGCCACGGTTGCGCGCCGCAAGATAATTGGGCTTCAATTCCTCAACCAACACCCGTTCCAGTCCGCCCGTGCGAACTTCGGCCTGCTGCACTGGGCGATGCGCGGCGCGTTCGGGCAAATCGGCAGTCGCATTATACCCTGCCAGAACGAGACCTACGATCCGTTCTGGCGCTTGCACTGCCATTTCGACGGCAACGATTGCGCCCATTGAGAAGCCCACAGGCAGCAACTGGCCGTCGGTTGTCGCCAGCGCCCGTTCGGCCATAGCGGATATTCTGGCATCGCGCGTCAGATCGGCGTCGAGTGCGCCAGAAAGCAAAACCCGCACTTCGGCGGTCCACAGCCGCGCATCGCACATATTGCCTGGCAAAAGAATCGGTGTCGGCGGCATTACCCCAGCCGTGCCGAGCTACCCGGCAACAACTCGCCAGCGAACAAACGCTGTTCAGGCGAAAGCTCGGGCCGTTCGATCCGTTCGAGCAGCATCGCCACCGCAGCCTCAGTCATCCGCCGAACCGGCTGGCGGATCGTTGTTACCTGATAAGCCAGCCATGTTGCAGGGCCGACTCCGTCGAAGCCGACCACAGACAGATTTTGCGGCACTTCGATGCCGAAATTGATCCGTGCGCTGTCAATTGCTCCGATCGCCATCAGGTCGTTTGCGCAAATCAGCGCGTCCATCTTGTGGTCCGTTATCCGCATCAATTCTTTCAGTGCGGCATCTCCGCTGGCATAATCAAAATTGCCACGCACGATCAGGCAGTCACGCCCCAATTGCTGTAACCGCCGTCGTGCGGCTTCGACGCGCTCCTCGCCCACATAGCTGTCGGCAGGACCTGCAATAATCCCGAAGACATGATGCTCGCCCTCGACCAGCGCATCAACCAAAGCATGTTCGCCGCTCACCGAATCGCAGCAGACGCTGGCAACGGGCACGCCTTCTCCAATGCGGTTATACAATATGACCGGCACGCCCCGGTCGGCAAAGGCCGCGAGTTGTTCGGGGTGCAATCTTGCCGCGACAATTGCGCCATCAACGCGGTATCGCCACACTTGGTCGAGCACCTCGTCTACGTCAGATTCGGTAGCTAGCGAGAACAGCAGCACGCGAATGCCTTGCGCAGAAAGACGCTGAGTTAATTCGGCCAGAACCTCGGGATAATAAAGGTTGGTCAGGTTTGAAATGATGATCGCGACAAGGTTCGACCGCCGCGTGATCAGCCCTTGCGCGATGGCATTGGGATGATAGCCAAGCGCGCGCGCCGCCTCCATGATCTTTTCGCGCGTGCGCGGCGCGACTGAGGCACCCGGTTTGAAACAGCGCGAGACGGCAGACTGAGAAACCCCCGCTTCGCGCGCGACATCATAGGAGGTAGCCCCCCTTTGTATCCGCTTGGCCAAACCACTCGTCATCGCAACACTTCCCGCAGCAAATTGAACCTGTTTGTGGCCGAATTGCAACGGCCTGTCCAGTTTTGCATTCGAAGTCAAATTTGACTTGCATTCGCAGTCATTCTGGCGTTGATGAAGTTCAAACGGTGTAAAATAGATTCAGAGCAAGGGGAGAGACTGCCATGGTTAAATTCAAACAGAGGTTACTAACCAACGCAATTCCGGTGATCGCGTTGTTCGTTGGTACTCCTGCTTTCGCGCAAGATGAGCCTGCTGAAGAGGCCGGAATTTTTGATATCATCGTCACCGCGCAGCGCCGCGAGGAGAATCTCCAGGACGTGCCGATATCGGTGTCGGCCTTCAACGCTGCGCAAATGAAGGCGCAGGGCACGACCGATATTTCGCGGCTCGAAAATATCGTTCCCGGCTTCCAATTCGGTCGCTCTGGCCCCGATGCGCGCCCTGCGATCCGAGGCGTCCGGACCGAGAATGTCGGTATCAATGGTGATACAACTATCGGCTTTTTCATCGACGGCGTCTATCAATCGCGCGCGCAACAAGCGACGCTTGCATTTGTCGACATCGAGCGCGTTGAAATTCAGCGTGGTCCGCAAGGCACGCTTTATGGCCGCAACACATTCGGCGGCAATATCGCGATCAGCACGGCCAAACCCAGCCTAGACGAATATAAGGGCGGCGTTGACCTGACGGTTGGACAGAACGGGCGGTACCGCGGCGAAGGCTATATCAATGCCCCTCTCAGCGAGACCGTTGCGCTCCGCATGGCGGGTTCTTTTGAGGAATCGAACGGCTATGTGAAAAACGTCAATCCGCTCGGCAACAATCTGTTTGATGACGAGACCCGCTATGTGCGCGCGTCGGTATTGCTCCAACCGAGCGATGCTTTCAGTGCTGTTCTCAAATTCGATTACTCGCGACAGGGCGGCGCAGGCGGCGCGGCATTCGGATATAAATTGCGAGGCACCTATTACCACACGCCTTCTAACCAGCAGCTTTATAACAGCAGCGTTTTGGTCTTGAACTCGCGTGGCGGGAACCGTGATGCCGTCGTCGATGCGCCGCTGACGATTGACGCAGGCGTGCCAATCTTCGCGGCGGGCGATCCTTACACGATCGACACAGATCAACCGACAGTGCTCGATCTGCGCAACTATGGCTATTCTGCAACTTTGGCCTATGATTTCGGGTCAGCGACGTTGCGGTCGATAACTGGCTACACCAATTTTGCCGTAAGGCGCTCAGCGGATTCCGATTTTTCGGGCAACACGGTCGCAGTCGATCAAGTGACCACAACCGCAAAAACATTCAGCCAGGAATTGCAGCTTCTCTCGGATTCGTCCGGGCCGCTGACTTATGTTTTAGGTGGATATTTCTTCAAGGATAAGCTGCGCAACACGCTGATCAATCAGCAAAGCCCACTGGTCATTCGCAACGTCACGCCCAATATCACCGGCGCTAATTTCCGGGGCGGTTTCTTTGATGAACAACGCGCCGAAACCGAATCGATCGCGGCCTATGCGCAGGCAAGCTATGCCTTCACGGATAAGCTCAAATTCACTGCAGGCGTTCGCTATACGAGGGACAAGAAAGATTTCGCCTTCGCCAACGAGCGTTCGGTGGTGCCACTAACCGGAACGACGCCGCCGGGAACGGATGGCACTTTCATCCGGCTTAACATGCCATCCATCCCTGACTCGGCCTTTGGGGTGAAAGGTGCACCGACAAATTGCACCTATGTCGCATCAGGAACAACTCCGGCACCGCGCGCAGGGTTCCAATGCCTTGCTGCCAACCCACTGCTGTTGACGGGTGCCACTTATGACACCGCCACGTTCAAGAAGGCGACATGGCGCGTCGGGCTTGATTACCAGATGACCGATGACAGTCTGCTCTACGCTTCAGTCTCCACTGGATTCCGGTCTGGCGGCTTTAACTCAGGGCAGAGCCAAGCCGCACTGCAACCGACATTCGCACCGGAAAGGGTCATGGCATTCGAACTGGGTTCGAAGAACCGCTTTGCCGACAACACGATTCAGATCAACCTTGCTGGTTTCTACAACCGTTACAACAGCTTGCAGGAACAGCGGCAGGTGCCAATCGGGCCCGCCACGCTTTCGATCATCGAAAACAGCGGCAAGGCGCGCTCCTACGGCGTAGAGCTTGAGGCGATCTGGAAGCCGGTTGATGCACTGACATTGGGATTGAGCGGCTCCTATCTCAATGCCAAATATACCGACTACACCAATGTTCCGGCACCATTTGGCACATCAATCCTTGTGAACGATGCGACCGTGCTGACGCCAACACTTGTTAATGGCGTCCAGATTGCGGGCATTGGCCAGCGGCGGATTTTTGCACCGGGTTATGATTGCGGACTTGTCCCCGGCACCGGCGGCGCGGGCCAGCCAGCGGCAAACTTCGGCTGCAATCTAAACGGCAACAGCCTGCCGCATTCGCCCAAATATTCGGGCGCGGTCTATGCCTCTTATGATATTGATTTGGGCAGCGCTGGCAAGCTCACACCCTATGCTGTGATGACTTTCTCGGGTTCATTCTTTGGGCAGCACTTTAACTCGATCCTCGAACGGCAAGGGTCTTATTCGAAGATCGACCTGCGGCTGACCTGGGCACTCAATGAGAAGTTTGAAGTGCAGGGCTTCGTCAACAACGTCACCGACAAAGCGACTGCGAACCGCTTCGTCTGGGGTGGCGGCGGTGCCTTGCAGGCGAGCTATGCACCGCCTCGGCTATGGGGTCTGCGCGGCAGCGTGAAGTTCTGAACCATAAACACATTGTCGCGCAAGAGGGCGGAGCTTCGGCTCCGCCCTTTTCGTTAACCGGCCCATCGCGAAAAAGGCTCACAGGATGCTTACCTTGCCAAGGCTGGCTGACATTCGATCCGCCCAAAACCGCATCAGGGGCGCGATAACCGAGACGCCTTGCATCCAGAGCCACACGCTTTCGGCGATCACAGGCTGCGAGCTGTTTTTCAAATTCGAAAATATGCAATTCACAGCCTCGTTCAAGGAACGCGGCGCGCTAAACCGGTTGCTGACTATGCCGCAGGATGAACGCGCCAGAGGTGTATGTGCGATGTCAGCAGGCAATCACGCGCAGGGCCTTGCCTATCACGCGAACCGGCTCGGAGCTCCGGCGACGATCTTCATGCCGATCGGCACCCCCTTCACTAAGGTGACCCGTACACGCTCCCACAATGCGCGCGTGGAACTTGTTGGGGTCAACTTGTCAGAAACGCTTGAGATCGCGCTCGACTGGGCGCGCGCTTCAGGCCAGACTTTTGTCCATCCTTATGATGATCTAGATGTGATCGCTGGGCAGGGCGTGATTGGTTTGGAGGTTTTGGCTCAAATGCCAACGCCTGATATCATGCTCGTTCCGATTGGCGGTGGCGGTTTGATTTCTGGCATTGCCACTGCAATCAAGGCATTGTCGCCAACGACAAAGGTGATCGGCGTCCAATCGCGTGTCTATCCTTCAATGATCCAGGCACTGGCGGGAAATGATCTGCCCTGCGCCGACGCACTGACGATTGCGGAGGGGATCGCCGTCAAGACGGCAGGAAAACTGACGCGCGAAATCGTTCGCAACCTCGTGGATGATATACTTATCGTCGAAGAAGCATCAATTGAGCAGGCGATTGCGCTCCTCCTCGATATTGAAAAGACTGTGGTCGAAGGCGCAGGCGCTGCTGGGCTCGCTGCAATTCTTGAACATCCCGGAATGTTTGCAGGTTGCCGTGTCGTCACACCGTTATGCGGCGGCAATATTGATTTGCGGATACTCTCCTCGGTCGCATTGCGGGCGTTGGTGCGTTCCGGCACGCTCTGCCGACTCACGGTTTCGGTAGGCGACCGCCCAGGCAGCCTCGCCAAGCTAACGACGATCGTCAGTGAGCAAGGTGCCAATGTCATAGAAGTCAGCCACGACCGCCTGAGCCTCTCGCTGAATGCCAAGGCCACTGTGCTGGTGATGATGATTGAGCTTGCCGATGCCGCTAGCGGCGGCAGACTTAAAAGCGCGCTCGCTAATTCAGGCTTTGATGCGAAATTGGACGGCGCTAACTAAAGCTAACACTATATAGCTATGCAGTCTTTTTTTTGACTCTTTTCCACTTAGCTATCTATGTCAGCCCCAAACCTAATCAAAGCTGGTATCGGCCACCAGGAACGCTGAAACAGCCGATCTAGACAAGATTTTCGGTTGCCAGTGGAAAGACACCGCATTGCACCTCTTTGAGTTAGTCAGCGGCGAAGGGGCGACAAGTGCGGTGAAGACGGGGCAAAGGGGGTGCTTGAAGCTCGACGCACCTATTTCCTTCACCCGCTTGGCTGTTATCCTGATTAAGAGCGCCAGCGGCGCATCGGAAAGCCGGCGCAAACGCTAGCCTCCAAAGGGCATCAGCGATGCGGAGTCAGCGTTTGAAGTGGGCAGGGCGGATCGACTGTTACGATTTTGTGGCCTGCGCGCTCTGGCAGTGACTTCTTCAGCGGCATCTTCTGCATTCATTTCAACGTGCATGGCTTCCCAGTCGCCAATGCAACGGTCGCGGGCAGACTCCCGGTCCGAAGTGTGAAGCGAAATCGTCTTGTAGCGGTCCTCTTTGGGGAGCCCCTCGACTTAGCTCAGGAGTGCCTTGATGCGGCAATAGAAATTACGATGTTCGACATCGCCGCGCCTAAAAATGATCAGGCCGGTTTTCAGAACCTCCTTGTCGATGATGAACGCCATTCCCATACTCCGCTGTGCAGAAACTGTGCAGGTTTGGAGCGAAAGCGCGCGGAAAACCATGCCTGTGCAGGTGCTGTGCAGGGGATTATGTCGTGTTTTATTACGTTATTTCAATGACTTAAAATAATCCTGTCTCCCCGACCATTATTCAATATCTTGTTCGGCTTGGGCTTCAACAGGGTTTTCTGCCACAGATTGTGTCTCGATCTGATTGATCGTCTCGGCTACCTCGTCGTCTGCGGCCTTTTCAATCGCCAAAGCCTGATTGCTGATCGCGGCCTCACCAGACTGGTCGTCGGTCGCTCCGCTACTGCATCCGGCAAAAAGCAAGGAAATCGCGACCGCGACCGCAATCCTCATTTCTTTTGCCCCGCCAACAAATCCTCAGGTGCGTTCGCCGCTTCACGCAGCATGATTGTCCACGCATCGACATTTTGTTGCAATTGTTCAGGATCAATCTTGTCGAGTGTATCATCGGGCGTGTGGTGATAATCGAAATAGCGGGTGCCATCTTGCTGTAAATCAATGACGGGAACGCCGGCGGCGACCATAACTGCGGTATCCGCGCCGCCGCCTGCTTCAATCCTGCTGGTCGTAATGCCAAGAGGTGCGAGCGCAACGGTCAACCGGTCAGCGAGTGGCTTTGCCGTTTCTGGCAATTTGAAATCCACGCGCCACACCCGGTCTGCCCCGAAATCTGATTCAGCGACGAGAGCATGTGGTTCGGCCTTGTGCGCCGCATAATAGGCACGACTGCCAAATGAGCCGACTTCTTCAGAACCGAACCAGATCACCCTAATGGTCCGGCGCGGTTTCCGGCCCGAATCCATGATTGCCTTGGCGGCGGCGGCCGTAATCGCTACGCCCGCGCCGTCATCTATTGCTCCGGTGCCAAGGTCCCAACTGTCCAGATGGCCGCCGATCACCACCATACCGGCCGCGGGATCACTGCCCGGCACTTCGGCAATCACATTGCCGGATTGCTGCTGTCCGATGAATTTGGGCGTCAGCAGCAGGTTCATGCGAACAGGTGATTTTGCGCGCGCCACTATGCGTTCGATATTGTCGGCATCAGGGTTGGACACAGCTGCTGCGGGTATCGGTGCCACTCCGGCTTCAAAATTGGTATTTCCGGTATGTGGGTTGCGGTGGCCATCCGTTCCGATTGAGCGGATGACAAAAGCGATTGCCCCGCGTTTCGCCGCGATATTTGGCCCGCTGCGCCGCAAAGCCCCATAAAATCCATAAGAGGATCCGTCCTGCGTCGCTTGCATCGCATGGCCGACATAGACGATCTTGCCTTTTACCGCGCTGTCGGGTGCAGCCTTGAACGAATCAAAACTGTCAAAGCCAACAACTTCACCAGTCATGCCCTCAGCCGGTGTCGCGCCGCTATTGCCGAGCGCCGTAATTGCCAGTTTTTGGGGATAGGGCGTAACCAATGATGCCGTTTCAAAACCCCGAACCCAAACCGGCATGTCATATGTTTCGATCCGAACATTGCTGAACCCAAGCGCCGTGAGCTTTTTAACAGACCAGTCGCGCGCCCGTGCTTCGGCTTCGGTTCCCGAATGGCGCGGCCCTACTTCGGTCGTAAGGCCCTCAACTATGTCAAAGGCTACGCTTGGCGGCTTCGGTGCTGCGAACAGGGGCGACATCCACAGGGCGAACATTAAAAAGTATATTATCCGAATCATCTTTAGAACATAAACCGAACATTGTCATGTAGGAAAGCCTTTTCTGATCGCCGCTTCCAAATTTGCTCCTGCTCGGCTAACAGGCGCTCCAATCCTGCCTCTAATAGCTGAAAGATCGACCCGATGGCCGTCCAATATTCCTATGTTATGAAGGGTCTTTCAAAGACTTTCCCCGGCGCATCAAAGCCGATCTTGAACAATATCCATCTGCAATTCCTGCCCGGAACGAAAATCGCCATCATCGGTGTCAACGGTGCGGGTAAATCAACCCTGATGAAGATCATGGCCGGGTTCGACACCGAATTTACAGGTGAAGCTTGGGCTGCGGAGGGCTGCCGTGTTGGTTATTTGGCGCAGGAGCCGCAACTGAACCCCAAGAAAAACGTGCTTGAAAATGTGAAGGACGGCGTCCGCGAGGTGGCCGACATGGTTGACCGCTTCAACGAAATCTCCGCGCTGATGGCCGAACCCGACGCGGATTTTGATGCTTTGCTCCCCGAAATGGGCGATTTGCAAGAAAAGATCGACGCGGTTGACGGCTGGACGCTCGACAACCAGCTTGAAATCGCGATGGAGGCACTGCGCTGCCCGCCCGGCGATGCCAGCGTGGAAAATCTGTCGGGGGGGGAGCGCCGCCGCGTTGCGCTTTGCCGCTTGCTCCTCGAAAAGCCAGAAGTGCTCTTGCTCGATGAG
>JANNWX010000131.1:0-15008 GCA_031409315.1 Sphingomonadales bacterium
CCATGATTTTGTGACTCTGAAACGGAGAGGCGGATGAAACGGATACTGAAATGGGTTTTGGCTATCGCTGTTCTGGCGCTGACTGCCTTCTTCGCGCTCGCGCCAGCAATGATCGAAAAGGCGAACAACAAAGTTGCCCCCTCGGCGGCGGCCATAACATCACGTGCGCTTGCACTGCACAAGACCCTTACGATCGCCGATCTGCATTCGGATACATTGCTTTGGAAAAGGGATCCACTTGAGCGCGCCGACCGGGCGCATGTTGATTTGCCGCGCTTAGTCGACGGCAATGTCGCGCTGCAGATATTCGCGTCGACGACCAAATCGCCCAAAGGCCAGAATTATGACAGCAATACCGGCGAAACGGATAATATCACCTTGCTCGCATTTGCTCAGTTGCAACCGCTGCGGACGTGGACGTCCCTGCTCGAACGCTCGTTATGGCATGCGATCAAGCTGGGGATGGCGGAGGATGCGTCAAAGGGCAGTCTGCGGATCATCCGGACACAGGCTGACCTTGCGAGTCTGCTGGCCGACCGAGCGGCGGGCAAACAGGTCACCGGCGGTATGCTGTCGATTGAGGGCCTCCACAATCTGGAGGGCAAGCGCGCCAATCTTGATACGCTCTATAAGGCCGGGTTTCGCATGGCGGGCTTTGCTCATTTTTTTGATAGTGAAGTCGCAGGTTCGATGCACGGCGTGAAGAAAGGCGGTCTCACTCCGCTTGGGCGTCAGGTTTTTGCCGATATGGAAGCCAAAGGCATGATCATCGATATTGCCCATTCGAGCCATGCTGCGGTCGCCGAAATGCTGGCGCTCGCCACGCGCCCGGTCGTTTCCAGCCACGGCGGGGTGCAGGCGACATGCAAGGTCAACCGCAATCTGACCGATGATGAGATCAAGGGTGTTGCGAAAACCGGCGGGGTCATCGGGATCGGTTACTGGGACGCGGCAATCTGTTCGTCAGATCCGCGCGCGATTGCCAAGGCGGTAAAGCATGTCCGCGATCTTGTCGGCATCGATTTTGTCGGTTTGGGGTCCGATTTTGACGGATCAACAACAACGCCGTTCGACACGGCAGGGCTGGCCCATGTCACACAGACGTTGATCGACGCAGGCTTTACCGACGCAGACATTGGCAAGGTGATGGGTGGCAATGTGATGCGGGTTCTGGCCCAGACATTGCCGACGCGCTGAGCCCTTCCTATAGAAATTCCATGCAGAGGTTGGACGCCAGCACCCCTATCCCGGATCGCTTTCGCGGCGGCATTGTCGCGCTGGGCAATTTTGACGGGTTTCACGCGGGGCATCAGGCGGTGGTTGGCCACGCGATTGCACTGGCAAAGGCGCAACGGGTGCCCGCATTGGTTGCGACCTTTGATCCCCATCCGGTCCGCCATTTCCGGCCCGATGCCCCGCCCTTCCGCCTGACCACGCTCGACCAGCGGCAGCGTCTGTTTGCTGGCGCGGGGGCCGACGCGATGCTGGTGCTCAATTTCGGGGTCGAACTGGCGGCGGTCACGGCAGAGGATTTCGTTGCCGACTGGCTGGTGAAAAGGATTGGCGCATCAGGCGTGGTCACGGGGGAAGATTTCACCTTTGGCAAGAATAAGGGCGGCAACGCGGCGCTATTACATGACATTGGCGCAGAGTACGGCCTTGCCAGTGAAGCGGTCGGGCCGATCAGCGACAGTGAAGGACCAATTTCCTCAAGCCGTATCCGCACTGCGCTCCAGTCGGGGGATTGTGCCACGGCGGCCCGCCTCCTCACCCGTCCGTTCGCAATCGAAGGCGTCGTCCAGCACGGCGACAAGAACGGTCGCAAACTCGGCTTTCCGACGGCAAACATCGATCTTGGATCCTATCTGCGCCCGCGCTACGGCATTTATGCGGTCAAGGGCCGGTTGCCAGACGGGCGCGTCCTGAACGGTGCGGCCAACCTTGGCATCCGGCCAAGCTTTGATCCACCCAAGTTATTGCTTGAGCCCTATTTCTTTGATTTTAGCGAGGATTTGTACGGCCAGATGATCGAGGTTGAACTGCATGCCTTCATCAGGGGCGAAGCGAAGTTTGACAGTCTTGATGCGCTAAAAGTGCAGATGGAGCGGGATTGCAGCGCGGCCCGCAAACTCCTAAGCGCCGCAACCATATGACTGACCCCGTTGATTATAGAGACACCGTCTTCCTGCCGAAGACCGATTTCCCCATGAAGGCTGGCTTGCCCGCGAAGGAGCCGGGCATTCTTGCGCGCTGGCAGGACATGGATTTGTATCGGCAATTGCGGGAACGGCGGAAGGGCCGTGAGAAGTTCATCCTCCACGATGGCCCGCCTTATGCCAATGGCGACATGCATATCGGCCATGCGCTCAACCATATCCTGAAAGACATGGTCGTCCGCACGCAAAGCCTGCTCGGCAAAGACGCGCCTTATGTGCCCGGTTGGGATTGCCACGGCCTGCCGATTGAGTGGAAGGTTGAGGAGCAATACCGGAAGAAAAAACTCAATAAGGATGAGGTGCCGGTCAAGGAATTTCGGGCCGAATGCCGCGCTTATGCGAAGGGCTGGGTCGATGTGCAGCGCGAACAATTGAAGCGGCTCGGGATTAACGCCGATTGGGACAACCCCTATCTGACGATGGATTTCGACGCCGAAGCGACGATTGTCACCGAGCTGATGAAATTCGCGGGAGACGGTCAGCTTTATCGCGGGGCCAAGCCGGTGATGTGGTCTCCGGTAGAAAAGACCGCTTTGGCTGAGGCCGAGGTTGAGTATGAGGATATTGTCTCAACGCAGATTGATGTGGCGTTTGAGATTGTCTCTTCGCCGATTGCGGAACTTGTCGGTGCCTATGCGGTGATCTGGACAACGACACCTTGGACGATTCCGGTTAATCAGGCGATCGCTTATGGGGCGGATGTTGAGTACACTTTGGTTAGTCACAATGGGCGGATGTGCTTAATTGCTGCAGACCTTTACAATGACTTTATGCGTCGTCTCGGCGAGCATCCATCCATTGCCGAAGAAATGGAAATGGATGAACAGGCTGAGTGGGATAAAATGAACGGCGTTGACCGTCCCGTGAGCGATCAATTGAAGAAAATCGCGACAACGGATGCGTCGGCGATACCGCTTCCAACAATCTACAAAGGCTCCGACCTCGCCGGAACAATGGCGCGGCATCCGATGGCCAACCATCTTCGTCAGCCCGCACTTGATGCGGGCCTTGGCTTTTCTTCGGCTGACGCGGCGCAAGATAGCCAAGCCCCGCATCAAGTGCGGGCTGACGATTTTGAGAGGATGTCCGAATTCTACCTCCGCCCCCGTCCCTTTCTTGATGGCTCCTCTTTCGTCACCACTGAGACCGGCACGGGGCTTGTCCATATGTCGCCTGATCACGGCGAGGATGATTTTGATCTGTGCAAGGCGAACGGTATCGATCCGGTCTTTGCGGTCGAAGGCGATGGCAAATACCGCGCCGATTGGGCGTGGCTTGGCGGGCAGGGCAGCGTCATCAATCCCAAATTCAACGCGCCCGATGGCCCGATCTGTTCGGATTTGCGCGATGCTGGCGGCCTGCTCGCGGCGTCGGCGGATTACAAGCATAGCTACCCGCATAGTTGGCGGTCCAAGGCCAAGGTCATCTACCGCTGCACCCCGCAATGGTTTGTGCCGATGGATAAGGACATGCCCGGTGGCACGCTGCGCAACAAGGCGATGGCCGCCATCGCCAACACCCGCTGGGTCCCCGAAAAGGGCGAAAACCGCATCCGCTCTATGGTCGAAGGCCGCCCGGATTGGGTGCTCAGTCGCCAGCGCGCGTGGGGCGTGCCGATCACATTGTTTGTGGACCGCAAGTCCGGGCAGTATCTGTGTGACCCGCACGTCAACGCGCGGATCATCGCGGCAGTGCGCGAAGGCGGCGTTGATGCGTGGTGTGATGAACGCGCGCAGGACTATCTGGGCAGCGGCTACAATCTCGCCGACTATGAACGCGTCACCGACATTCTCGACGTATGGTTTGACAGCGGATGCACCCATGCCTTTGTGCTGGAGAGCGGCAAATGGCCGGAGTTGATGCGGCCCGAGGGATATGAAGGGCCACTCGCCGACCTTTATCTCGAAGGCAGCGATCAGCATCGCGGCTGGTTCCAGTCCTCTTTGCTCGAAAGCTGCGGCACGCGGGGGCGGGCACCCTACAAAGCGGTGCTGACCCACGGCTTCACGATGGATCAAAAGGGCATGAAAATGTCCAAATCGCTCGGCAACACGATCAACCCGATCGATCTGATGCGCGATTACGGCGCGGACATCCTGCGCCTCTGGGCGCTGAGTGTGGACTTCACCGAGGATCACCGGATCGGCAAGGAAATCCTGTCGGGCGTGTCGGATCAGTACCGGAAACTGCGCAATACGTTCCGTTATCTCCTAGGCGCGCTGGAAGGGTTTTCGGACACAGAGAAGGTGGCTGTGGCGGATATGCCAGAGCTGGAGCGGTATGTGCTCCATCTGCTCGCGGATATGGATGCCAAGCTGCGGCAAGCGGTGAATGATTATGATTTCAACACCTACGTCCGTCTGCTCACCGATTTTGCCAACAATGATCTGTCGGCCTTCTTCTTCGATATCCGCAAGGACTCACTCTACTGCGACGCGGCGACGAACCCAAAGCGGATGGCCTATCGCACGGTCCTCGACATCCTGTTCCACGCTTTGGTGAGATACGCTGCGCCGGTATTGGTGTTTACTAGCGAAGAGATCTGGGGGACGCGCTATCCCGATGCGGGTTCGGTCCATCTTCTCGAATGGCCGGAGATTCCCTTTTCCCGTCATCCCCGCGAAGGCGGGGATCCAGCAACTCAGGCCTCTCCGGATGATTCTGGGGTTATGCATTCCCGCCTACGCGGGAATGACAGGTTATTAGAACACTGGGAAACAATCCGCATTATTCGCAATGGAATTAACGAGGCTATTGAGCCGCTTAGGCGTGACAAACTTATCGGCACCAGCATGGAAGCCAATGTGGATGTGCCAATGCACACCACATATGATGTGCAGTATGACGGCGTGGACTGGGCAGAAATCTGCATTGCTGCCAGCGTCTTGCTTTCAAAGCCGACAGGAGAGTTCAATGGCCCTGTGTCAGTCACCAAAACCACCCACCACAAATGTGGCCGTTGCTGGCGGCATCTCCCCGAAGTGAAGGAAGATGGCACCTTATGTGGCCGGTGTGAGGAGGTCGTAAATGGGTAACCTTGCCAACCGCCGCATTGGCTATTCCCTCGCGCTCATCATCTATGCACTCGATCAGGCGATCAAATATTGGGTCACCGGCCCGCTGCAACTGCCTTTGCGCGGGAAGGTTGAATTTCTGCCTATTTTCAAATTCATCTGGGTCAACAATCCCGGCGTTGCGATGGGGATGCTGGTTGCCGATACGCCGATGAAAGTGATGATGCTCACCATCTTTACCGGTGCGATTGGTGCGTTCGTCGGATTCTGGTTGTGGCGCGAAAATAACCGGACGGATGCTATCGGGCTGGGCCTGATTCTGGGCGGTGCGATGGGCAATATCACCGATCGGGTGCGTTTTGGGCATGTGATCGACTTCATGAACCTGCACTTCGGCGATTTCAGTCCTTTTTTGGTCTTTAATGTTGCCGACGCAGCGATTAGTGTGGGTGTCATATTCCTGCTCGCCCGCGCCTTCCTCGTGCGTGAGCCAAAGCCTGATGCGGAGACAGACAATGCGTAGTGTGATTTTGATTACCATTTTGGGGCTGGGCGTAACCGCGTGCGGCGGCGGCGGAAGCGGGCTTTCGGGCCGTAAATCACCCAATGAAATGGAAGTGACGCGGGCTGCGCCCTTGGTCGTGCCCCCAGATTTTGCGTTGCTCCCGCCAAAGCCTGGCACGCCGCAAGCGCAAGGTGCCGATTCGAGCACCCAGGCATTGCAGGCCCTGTTCGGCGGCGCTGCAACGCGCAGTGCATCGGAAGCCAATGCTGTCAGTCAAGCCGGGGGCACGCGTGCCCAGCCGGGGATACGCTCTAACGCGGGCGATCCTGAAACCGAAGTGGTCGACAAAGGTGCCGTCACGCGGGACGTTATTGCGGCTCCTGAAGGCGCTGGTGCCGAGGCGCAGGCCGCCACCCCGCAATAGAGTGATGCGCGGGGGATGATCGCTCTCATCCTCCGACGCCTTTCGACAGCTATTCCGACGCTGTTCGCGGTTATACTGCTCTCATTCGTGCTCATGCGGACCGCGCCAGGCGGCCCGTTTGACGGGGAGCGTCCGCTCGATCCTGCAACCCGGGAAGCTCTAACCACGGCCTACGGGCTTGATCTGCCACTGTGGGATCAGTTCGTGCGCTACCTGTCTCGACTGGCGCATGGCGATTTCGGGCCAAGTCTTGTCTACCGCGATTTCACCGTCACCGATCTGATCGCCAAGGGGCTGCCGATATCGCTGACCTTGGGGGCATTGGCCTTGGTATTGGCACTTGCGGTCGGGATCAGCGCCGGGCTGCTTGCGGCAACGCGCGCCGGTCTATGGTCGGACAGGGTCGTCGGGATCGGGGCAACCCTTCTCACCGCTTTGCCCAGTTTCGTCACGGCCCCACTTTTGGTGCTGACTTTCGGCTTGGTGTTAGGCTGGTTGCCGGTGTCGGGATGGAACGACGGCGCGGCCCCCAATCTAGTTCTGCCGGTCATCGCATTGGCATTGCCGGTTGCGGGCGCGATTGCAAAACTGACACGGGCGGGGTTGGCTGGCGTTATGGCACAAGATCATATCCGCACTGCGCGGGCGCGCGGGTTGAAACCTGCGACTGTCCTGTTTCGCCACGCGCTGCGGCCAGCCCTAGTGCCAGTGGCAAGCTACGTCGGGCCAGCAGCTGCCGGGTTGCTGACCGGGGCCGTGATCATCGAAACAATTTTCGCCTTGCCCGGGCTTGGCCGCTATTTCGTGCAAGGGGCACTCAACCGGGATTATCCGCTCGTCCTCGGTGTAGTAACTCTGTATGCGGCGCTCATCATCCTGTTCAATCTGCTTGCCGACCTTGCTTATGGCTGGCTTGATCCTAGGGCGCGGGGATGAACCGCCCGCTCTCCACCGTCGCTATGATCGTAGTGCTAGCCCTGATCGCGCCGCTCGTTCTCGAATGGCCCCATGATGAAATTGATTGGAACGCTGTTCGCGCTGTCCCGCTGACTGGAAGCCATTGGCTTGGCACCGATAATGTGGGCCGGGATTTGCTGGCACGCACGCTGATTGGAACGCGGGTCACCCTCAGCGTGGCGATAGCAGCGGCGTTTGTTGCACTCGTTATCGGAGTCGCATGGGGCGCGATTGCAGGGTGGGTTGGCGGCAAGGTTGACGAAGCGATGATGCGGATCGTCGATGCGTTGTTCGCGCTTCCCTTCATGTTCGTTGTCATCCTGCTGATGGTCGTGTTCGGCCGGTCGATCCTGCTGGTCTTTCTGGGGATTGGCGCGGTTGAATGGCTCGTGATGGCACGGGTGGTGCGCGGGCAGGTCATCCAGTTGAAACAGCGGCCATTCATCATCGCCGCAGAGGCCGCTGGCGCACCGCCGCTTGCCATCATAACCGGTCATATCCTGCCAAATGTGGCGGGTGTTGCCATCGCCTATCTGTTGCTGACGGTGCCGCAGGTGGTGATGGTTGAGAGTTTTCTGTCCTTCCTCGGCCTAGGGGTGCAGGAGCCACTGACCTCGCTTGGCATCCTGGTGAAGGAGGGTGCCGACGATATGGATATCGCCCCCGTCGGCTTGCTTGTGCCCGGTGGCATCTTGGTGACACTCTTGGTCTGTTTAACACTGGCTGGAGAAAAGCTGCGCGACCGGTATTCGGGATGAGCGTATACTGCGTTGACTCCCTGTCTATCTTCCTGCCCGATCATGCTGCTATTCCCATCGTCGACGGGGTGTGTTTTTCCATTGCAGCAGGCGAATGTCTTGCGCTGGTCGGGGAATCCGGATCGGGGAAAAGCCTGACTTGCCTGTCGCCATTTGGCCTGTCGGCTGGTTTGGCTTCAGGGTCTGCTCGACTGGGTGGCACCGAATTGTGTGGCCTTGCTGAGCCGCAATTGCGCCCGGTTCGCGCTGCAAATGTCGGTTTCATCTTCCAACAGCCGCTGAGCGCGCTCACTCCACATCTAAAAATTGGTGCACAATTGACCGAGGCAGCAATGCAGGCAGGTGCTACAAGGCCTTCGCGCCAAGACTTGACGGCCATGCTGGACCGGGTCGGATTGACACGGAGCGAAGAAAAACTTGATCGCTATCCGCACCTCCTGTCCGGCGGCGAACGCCAGCGCTTCATGATTGCGGCCGCGATTGCGCACCGACCAAAGCTGTTGATCGCTGATGAGCCGACGGCTGCACTTGATGCCTCGCTTCGCCACGACATCATGGATCTGATTGACCGATTGCGGGCGGACTATGGCCTTGCGGTTTTGCTGGTCAGTCATGATCTGGCAAGTGTGCGCGGGCATGCGGACCGGATACTTGTTCTAAAAGACGGCAAAACCATTGAGGCAGGCCCAGCAGAGAGCGTCATCGCCGCGCCGCGCCACGCTTATACCAAAGCATTGGTTGCTGCGGTTCCTACGCTTGGTTCGGCTGCGCCACTGCTGCCCGAGCTAGGCGAGGTTTTGCTCAAGGCGGAGGGGATAAGCATATCCTTTCAAAAGAGCGGCTGGAGATCAGGGCACCACGCAGCGGTCATCGAAGCAAGCTTCACAATCATGAAGGGCGAATCGCTTGCTTTGGTTGGCGCATCTGGTTCGGGAAAATCAACGCTCGGTCGTGCAGTGGCTAGGCTTGGCCCCTGCGATACTGGTCGCGTATTATGGCAGGGCAGGGCGCTGCCAGAGCGTCGATTCATGGCGCGCACTGACCGGATCCGGATACAGCCGGTGTTTCAAGATCCAATTGCCAGCCTTGATCCGCAGTGGACAATTGCCGACATTATTGCCGAGCCGCTCAAGCATCTCTGTCCAGAATTGTCCGTCACTGCGCGGATGGAACGGGTTTCGTCGGCCTTGAACGATGTCGAACTTAACCTTGAATTCGGTGATCGTCGGCCCGCCACTTTGTCGGGCGGTCAGGCACAGCGCGTTGCAATTGCCCGCGCACTGGTGGCGGAACCGGACATGCTATTGCTCGATGAGGCAACGTCCGCGCTCGATGTGATTGTGGCCGCCCAAATCATTGCTTTGCTGCAAAAGGTGCAGCGCGCCCGCAAGTTATCAATCCTAGCGATCACGCATGATTTGGCTTTGGCCCGAACATTCTGCCACCGGATCGCCGTGATGCATGAGGGACGTATCGTTGAAACAGGAAGGGCGGATGATGTCATCACATCGCCCGCCCATCCGGCTACGCAGCGACTGATTTTGGCCAGCCGCAGTTAGATTATATCAGAATGCAAAGCTGATCGATGCGACCAAGCCGGCATCGACATTGGGCAGGTTGCCAAGGTCGGTATCAACATATTGCAGGCCGAGCGTGAACGCCTTGAACGTTGCCGATGCGCCAATGGCCCATTCGGTATAGCTTGCCGGACCCAAATCCTGTGTTCCAAGCCGCCCGGTCAAGGTGATCGGTGTATTCGGCACGGCAACACCCAACTGGCCATATAGGTAGGTGAAATTATTGTTGCCGGTCGCATTTTGCGAAGGAGCCCAATTGATCCCTGCCTTTGCGGTTACCGGCCCAAACGTCTGAGCGAGAGAGAAATAAGGCTCAAAATAATCGCTCGCGCCGGTGCCGTCAGGATAATAATAATAGACCGCAGCCGCGTCGACCGTCAGGCCGGATGAAATTTCCTTCGTCCAGCCAGCATAAAAATCAACTTCAATGTCGCCGTAAACTGGCTTCAAGGATTTGCCGAGGTTTGATCCCCATAGGCCAACATAAAATCCGCTGTCATGGGACACCGTAATCGTTGGCTGGATCGCAATTTTTTCGTCGGAAAGCGATGCGCCGCGAAAACGGTAATCGGAAACCGCCGTGATGCTTCCCGAAATTGTGATCGGGCCTTCTGCCTCTGGCGCTTCTTCTTCGGCCATCGCAGGTGCGGCGGACATCGCCAATGCGATCCCGGCCACGCCAGCTTTGAATAGGGTTGAAAATTTAGGAGTAAGAATGGACTTGCGCATGGGATTCCCCTTTGGGTTGAAAACATTGCCCCGCCTGCGTTTTTCGTCCGTGCCCTCTACGCCACTGGCATGGGGTCACAATCACGACAACGTCGACAAACTGACCCGAATTATTGCGCTGCACAACAAAAAAGCGACACAGACCCTGACTTAACCGCGCATGTGTTGCCGATTAGCAACAATATGATCAGCGCAAAGCGGCACAAGCCGATTGTAAACGGGTGCAGGCTTCGGTCAATTGGGCTTCCGACGTTGCATAGGAAATGCGGAAAGCAGGTTCCAATCCGAACGCCGCGCCGTGGACCGCGGCAACCCGCGCCTCATCAAGAAAATAGCCAATCAACTCTTCATCGTTGCTGATTGTCAGACCTTTTGGCGTGGCTTTGCCAATCAAACCGGACACGTCGGGATAGACGTAAAAAGCCCCCTCGGGTCGCGGGCAGCGGACACCGTTGATTTGGTTGAGCATCGATACCACAAGATCACGGCGACCCTTAAAGGCATCATTGCGCGCGGCCAGGAAAGACTGATCGCCGTTTAGCGCGGCAGTTGCGGCTGCTTGGGCAATCGAACAGGGGTTGGATGTCGATTGCGATTGCAACTTCGCCATGGCTTTGATCAGCCAAGTTGGCCCACCAGCAAATCCGATCCGCCAGCCGGTCATGCTATAGGCCTTTGAACAGCCATTGACTGTCAAAGTGCGCCCATACAAGGCGGGCTCGACCTGCGCGATCGTGGTGAATTTGAAATCATCATAAATAATATGCTCATACATATCATCCGCCATGACCCAGACGTGGGGGTGGCGTAAAAGCACGTCGGCAAGGCTTCGCAATTCGCCCTCGCTATAGGCCGCGCCTGACGGATTGCTTGGCGAATTGAGGATCAGCCAGCGTGTTTTTGGTGTGATTGCCGCATCCAACTGCTCCGGCGTGATTTTGTAATTCTGCGCGGCGCCCGCTTTGATAATGACAGGGGTTCCGCCTGCAAAATTCACGATGTCGGGATAGCTGACCCAATAGGGTGCAGGGATGATCACTTCATCCCCCGCTTCAACCGTTGCCACGAGCGCGTTGAACAGGGTGTGTTTACCGCCAACATTGACGCTGATCTGGTTCACGGCATAGTCGAGATCATTGTCACGCTTGAATTTGGCTACAATGGCCGCCTTGAGTGCGGCTGTGCCATCAACATTGGTATATTTGGTCTGGCCAGAACGAATAGCCTCGATCGCGGCTTCCTTGACGAAATCCGGTGTATCGAAATCGGGTTCCCCGGCGCTTAGACCGATAACATCAACGCCTTGCGCCTTCAGGTCTAAAACCCGGCTAGACATGGCCAAGGTCGCGGATGGCTGGATGCGATCGAGCGCAGCGGAGGTGGTTCGCATGGGAAATGCCTTTGCGTAACAATGTTGCGGTGCAGCGCGCCTATAACCCAATCAGGTGCGCGGGCAACAGACCGCGTGAGGCATTTCCTATAAAAAACCCTGATTTGAGATCATCGACTGTTAAATCAGCTTCTTTTGCCATGCCGCGCTCGATCAATTCACCTCGCATGACGCCAGCGAGAAGGCCGCGGGATAAGGGCGGCGTCAGCAACATGCCGTCGCCGCGCACAAAAATATTGGTGAAACTGCCTTCGGTCACGAACCCGTCGGGGTCAACCAACGCAACTTCAAATGTGCCCGCCTGTTCGCGGGCATTGGCATAAAAGCTTCGATCACTGGTCTTATGGCGCAATCTGAAATCGTCGGCGCGAACAGGAAGTGGCACACAGGCGGCACCAACTGGGCCGTCTGGTGTTGGATGCAGCGGGGTGATTTCAACCGCCATTTTTCCAGATCTGGAGAGCATGAGCCGGACACGGCGGGACTGATAGATGCGAAATGTTGCCGCTTGTAATTCGTTGCGTGCGGCATGGGGATCAAAAGCAAAGCCAAGTGCCAAGGCGCTGGCTTTCAACCGTGCCATGTGCCGGTCGAGCAAGGCAATGCCGCCCAACGGGTCAAACCGCATCGTTTCAATCAAGTCAAAGACACGCGGATCAGGCACAAATTTTCCTTTGGCGAAGCATTCTTGCCATTCTTCGCCCAAAACACTGTCAGCGACAATACCGCTGCCCAAGCCAAGTGTCGCTATCGACCCGCAAGCCGTCATGTGCAACGTCCTGATGGCCACATTGAATGCCGCATCACCGTTCGCATCGATCCGGCCAATTGAACCGGTATAAATGCCACGCGGGTTAGCCTCGGTGTCGGCGATGATCTCCATCGCTCTGATTTTTGGTGCCCCGGTGATTGAGCCACATGGAAAAATGGTGCGGAGCGCGTCGACGGCACCTGAACCTTTTGCGATTTGCGCTGTGACAGTCGAGGTCATTTGATGAACGGTCGGATATGTTTCGACCGTGAACAGCGCGGGCACGGCGACACTTCCGGGGACCGCGATACGCGACAGATCATTGCGCAGCAAATCAACGATCATGAGATTTTCGGCCCGCTGTTTTGGGTCGTCGGCCAGCATAGTCGCCGCTTGCGCGTCGTCTTGCGGGGCGAGATGCCGAACGGCGGTTCCTTTCATCGGTTTGGTTGTAAGCCTGCCTTGTTGCAGGGCAAAGAACAGCTCTGGCGATAAAGACAGCAGCCAGTCAGTGCCTGTCCAGACGATGCCGCCATAGCCCGCTTTGGCACGATCGCGCAGTCCGGCATAGATCGACAATGGATGACCAAGAAGTGGCACATCGCACCCAAAAGTGAGGTTGGCCTGATATATGTCTCCGGCAGCAATAAAGGCGTGAGTTTTCGCAAAGGCCAGCGCATATTCATCAGGAATGATCTGAGGCCTTGGCCGACCGATCCAGCCACCCGCTGGGTCTGGAAGAAGTTTGGCGACGGCCTCGGGGCGAAGCGATTCAAACTGGTCAAACAGCCCAAACCAGAGAAGCGGCAGCGTCGTGCTACGCGCTAGCCCGGTTAATTTCGGCTCCAGCGCATAGCCTGCCTCATAGGATAAGAATCCTGCGACATGCCATCCTTCGTCTTGGGCGGCCGACAACTGAGCAAGTGCAGGCGCGATATCCGTGGGTTCATATGCGGTGATGAACCGCGCCGGTTGCCGGTAAAGGCGGCTGTTTGACGCGCCAGCGCTTCGTGCATCATCCAATAATATGAAAGGTCCGGTATCGTCCAAGCTCGCCATACTTCCTTCATGGCAGGATGCATGCCCGCTTGCCAGATACGGTCGAAATCTGATGCGGGTTTGTCGAACGGCTGGTGCGCGCTGATTGTTTGCGCGATCAGGAACGGCTAACAAGTCGGCACTATAATTTTAGGAGAGAAATGTGCGTTCATATGCTTTTTTGGCGGCCCTCGCGTTGCCACTTACTGCTGCTTGGGCTGACGTTGAAAAGCCGGCGGCTCTAGTTGCCGACGGGATACCGACGATACCGTCGGAACTGGCTGCAAAAACGCGGTCCTATATGGAATTCAGGACGGCTGGATTTGTTGGCTGGCATCCATCCGACCGATCGATGCTGATTGCCACACGGTTTGCCAATACGGCTCAATTGCACCGTGTTGCATCGCCGATGGCCGCGCGCAAGCAAATCAGCTTTGAGGTTGAGCCAGTTGGTAACGGCGGCTGGGCCCCCAAAAAAGGGGACATGCTGATTGTCCAGAAGGACGTTGGGGGGAATGAATTTTTTCAGATATATGCGCTTAAAGATGGCCGATTGACCCTATTGACCGATGGGAAGAGCCGCAATGGTTTTGGCGCGTGGGACCATCAGGGCGAAACGTTTGGCTATAGCTCCACGCGGCGCAACGGGGCAGACACCGATCTTTATATCATGAACCCCCGCGTTGCAGCATCTGACCGGCTGGTTGCGCAGGTCAAGGGCGGCGGCTGGAACTTTCTCGATTTCGCACCGGACGGCAAGACCGCGATCATCGGTAATTTCCAATCCGTAGCCAAAGTCAATCTTTGGCAAATGGATATTGTCAGCGGCGCAATGACTCCAATTGGTGATCATAGGAAAGAAATTTCTTATGGCGGGGGCCTGTTCGATCCGGATGGCGGCTTTTGGGTTTCGTCGGACGAAGGGTCGGATTTTCAGCGGCTCGGCACTTTGGATATTGCCACGGGAAAATTCACGCCGCGTGCGCCGGACACCAAATGGGATGTCGATGCGTTTGACGTTTCTCCCGACGGCCGTTTTGTTGCATATTCGGTGAATGAAGCGGGCATGAGCAAGGTCAAATTGCTCGACCCTAAAACGGGAACATCGCGCGTCGTCACTGGATTACCGGCAGGCACGGTGGGCGGGATTGAAATCGCCGAATGGGGCGATATCGGTGTGACCTTCACGTCCGCGCGCAGCGCATCCGACGCCTATAGTATCAATCCAACCAGCCTGTCGGTCACGCGCTGGACCGAAAGTGAAACGGGAGGCCTTGATACGTCAGTCAATGTCGAGCCGCAGTTGATCGAAGCGAAGAGCTTTGATGGCTTAAAGGTTTCGGGTTTTCTCTATCGCCCCGATTCTGTAAAATTTCCCGGCAAACGCCCGTTGATCGTCAACGTCCACGGCGGACCGGAGGGGCAAAGTCGGCCTGGCTTTTTGGGGCGTAACAATTATCTTTTGAACGAACTGGGTATCGCCATCTTTTATCCCAACATTCGCGGGTCGACCGGATATGGCAAAACATTCGTCGGGTTGGACAATGGACCGTTCAAACGCGAGGATTCGGTCAAAGATGTCGGCGCATTCATTGACATGCTCGGCAAAGATGACCGTCTGGATAAAGGACGCATTGCCGTGACTGGCG
>JANNWX010000132.1:0-1726 GCA_031409315.1 Sphingomonadales bacterium
ATTTTCATGAGCCACCTGTTGCGACGTTGGAAAGAGCGATGCGCGCCCCTACCCGAAGCCGGTCAAGACGACAAGCGGTGTCGTTTTTCTTCCATTTTAACCGCAACATCCAATACCCGTGACGATTCTTACATTATTCATGCCTTGCATCGGATCAAGAGTGTGATTGAGGACACGACATGATTGAAGTTCTAACCGCCAGTAATAGACGTAAAAAAACGGTAGCCCCAGCGTCGGGATATTTTGGAGGGACATTTTGCCCAAACCACCCTAGCCAGCTTTCTAGACAAGAAATGGCTCAATTCCAACGCTTGTATAGCATCCAATGCCGCGACCAACCCCAGTTGGAACAATCTTGGATGCTCAAAACTGCTCGTTAAATGCTGCCACAGCCGCGCCTGGACCTTCGGGATGCGACCAGATTGATTGACTTGCGGCAACAAAATCTGCGCCCGCGTGCACCAAGGGCGCTGCATTGCTTGGGGTGATCCCGCCAATTGCGACACAGGGAATTGCGCAAATCGCGGTCCACCATTCAAGAATCACCACATCCGCCATTAACTCTACTGATTTTGTTCCGGATGGGTGAAATGCACCGAAGGCAACATAATCTGCACCGGCCTCACCAGCCTCCATCGCAAGGTGGCGACTGCCGTGGCAAGTGACGCCGATCTGTGCACCATCCCCCAGAATTGCGCGGGCTTCGCGCGGATCGCCGTCCGATTGACCAAGATGGACGCCGTCAGCACCCAGCTGTTTAGCTAGGGCAATTGAGTCATTTATGATGAATGTGACATCGCGGTCTGCACATATCCGCTGGAGCGGTTCTGCCGCGCGGGCGATCTGATGGTCATCCATGTCCTTCAGTCGCAATTGAAACGCCGCCACAGGCCCGCCGTCAAGCGCATTTGACAACCAAATAGGAAAATCATCAGCCAAGAGTGAAGGCGAGATCAAGTAAAGCTGGCACTTTGGCCGCTTCTCCTTTTCAAAAAAGCTGCCAAACGCCGGATCCAGCGCGTTTTCGTCGGTTTCCATCATGCCCCCTTATAAGCCGATTGGCCTTATAAGTAAGTCCAAAGTGCCAGACGCGCCGACGCGCAGCAAAAAACAGCCGGTTTTCCGTCTATTCTTCGCCCTTGTATATACGGACTAACTTGTCGAGCATCGCCATGGCTTCGGCGCGCGGACGTTGAAATGTATTCCGTCCAATAATCGACCCATTGCCGCCGCCATCGCGGATATCGCGGGCATCCTGATAGACCGCGTCAGCGCCTTTTGCCGCGCCGCCGGAGAACACGACAACGCGGCGTCCGTTGAAACAGGCCTTAACCACATGGGCGACGCGTTTTGCCTGTGTTGACCAGTCACCGCCTGCGTAGGCGTTAACCGCATCTTTCTGTTCAATATGGGCTGTGGGCAACTTCACCTTGATAATATGGGCTCCAAGCAACGTCGCCATGTGCGCAGCATAAGCACCAACGTCGAGTGCCAGTTCTCCATCCTTGGAAATTTGGCCCCCACGCGGGTAAGACCAGATCACAGTCGCAATGCCAACCGATTTTGCTTCGGCGGACAGTTCACGAATTTCTTCCATCATGCCAAAAACATCTTCTGCGCCGGGATAGATCGTAAAACCGATTGCCGAACAACCGAGCCGGAGCGCATCTTCGACCGAGCCCGTTAAAGCCGAGTTGACCGAGGTCGCCCAACTGTTCGAGCTGTT
>JANNWX010000133.1:0-7887 GCA_031409315.1 Sphingomonadales bacterium
GCCACGAACCACTCGCTCGCCGCTGGCGTACGACACCCGCAAAGTGACGCCGCAACGGCCGCCAGAAGGGGGGCCCAGCGCAGAAAGGACTGCTCGTTCACCCGGGGTCCAAAACAGGGTTCCGGCCTTTTTCTTATGAGTTGAAGGAAGAGATCATGGGGTATCGTATCGTCGTCGCTGGTGCCACGGGCAATGTGGGCCGCGAAATGCTCAACATTCTGGCTGAACGCGAATTTCCGATTGATGAGATTGCGGTGTTGGCATCTGGCCGCAGCCAAGGCATCGAGGTTGAATTCGGCGAAACCGAAAAAATGCTCAAGGTCCAGAATATTGAACATTTCGATTGGAACGGTTGGGATATGGCATTGTTCGCGATTGGCTCAGAAGCGACGCGCAAATATGCGCCGATCGCGGCTGCCGCCGGATGCGTGGTGATTGATAACAGCTCGCTCTACCGGATGGACCCGGATGTGCCGCTGATCGTGCCGGAAGTGAATCCAGATGCGATTGCGGGTTACAAGCGCAAGAATATCATTGCCAACCCGAACTGCTCGACCGCACAGCTAGTTGTCGCACTCAAGCCCTTGCACGACGCGGCAAAGATCAAGCGCGTAGTCGTTGCGACCTATCAGTCGGTGTCGGGCGCGGGCAAGGAAGGGATGGACGAACTGTTTGAACAGTCACGCAACATCTTTGTCGGCGACAGCGCGGAGGCCAAGAAATTCACCAAGCAGATCGCGTTCAACGTTATCCCGCATATTGACGAATTTCTCGACGATGGTTCAACCAAAGAAGAATGGAAAATGGTCGTTGAGACCAAGAAAATTCTTGATCCCAAGATCAAGGTGATCGCCACCTGCGTCCGTGTGCCGGTATTCGTTGGCCATTCGGAGGCCGTCCATATCGAATTCGAGAATGAAATATCGGCCAAGAAAGCACAGTCGATCCTGCGCGAGGCCCCCGGCGTCATGCTGGTCGATAAGCGCGAAGACGGTGGCTATGTAACGCCGGTTGAATGTGTTGGCGATTACGCGACTTTCGTTTCTCGCGTGCGCGAGGATTCTACCGTCGAAAACGGCCTTGCACTTTGGTGCGTGTCCGATAATTTGCGCAAAGGGGCGGCACTGAACGCGGTTCAGATTGCTGAGCTTTTGGGACGGCGGCATTTGAAAAAGGCGTAAAGGCATGAGTGAACCGATTGCCCTGTCCATCATGTCGTGTGAATCTGAGCTTTTTGATCCTGCGGTGACGGGAAAATTTGCCGAAGTCATGGCACATTTGGCGGCAGAGCCTCAGACACCACCATGGTGTGGATACATCGGTCGACGGAACGGCGTCCCGGTCGGTTTTGGTGGTTTCAAATTTGCAATTACTGCCGATGGCAATGTCGAGATCGGTTATCTTACTTTTCCGCAGCATGAAGGCACTGGCGTCGCCACGGCTGTCGTCTCAGCAATGGTCATGGTCGCCAAGGAAAACGGTGCTAGGGCGATTTTGGCACACACTTTGTGCGAGGAGAACGCCTCTACCGGCGTCTTGCGAGCCAATGGCTTTATCAGAGACGGTGAGGGCTTTGACGACGATGAAGGCGTTGTCTGGCGCTGGCGGCTGGGCCTTTGACTGCACCCATGCCACTATGCGGCCAGAGGATATCCGCAAAGGTGCGGCACTGAATGCGGTTCAGATTGCTGAATTCTGGGGCGCAAGCATTTGAAGAAGGGGAGATCAATCATTCCAGCATTGCCTGCTGGGGATCTCCGGTTTGCGTCTTTGCTGGCTTTAGTAGCAAGACGAACGGAATGCAGACGATCACTGCAACCATCAACAATTTGAAATCGTTGAGATAGGCGATCATCGCGGCTTGCCGGTTGATTTCTAGGTTCGCCATGCCCAAAACGGCCTCACCCACGATGCCCAGCCGATCGGCGCTTGACGGGTCAATCGTTGACATTGAATAGGCCGTGACGTGCCCGGCCAAATCCTGATGGCTGGTTTGAATGTTGCGCGACAACAATGTGATCATGACGGAAATTCCCATGCTGCCGCCTATACTGCGCAGCAAATAGAGCAGGCTCGATCCGTCGGTGCGCAATCGCGTTGGCAATGTGGCAAAGGCGATGGCGTTCATCGGGATGAATACAAAGCCCATACCAACGCCCTGAAAAAAACCGGTATAAGCAATCGGCTGCCAATCCATTTCAAGCGACCATTGGGTCATCTGCCACAATGAAAAGGCGGTGAGCGAAAAGCCAAAGGCAACGATCAATCGGGGCTCCACCTTTCCTGTCAGGCGGGATGCGATGAACATGGCGCATAATATACCAACGCCTCGCGGAGCGAGCAGAACACCGGTATCGTAAACTGTATATCCGAACAGATTCTGGAGCATTGGCGGGAACAGCGCAAAGATGCCAAACATCATCACCCCGATGAGGATCATGAAATTGAGCGCGGTCAGGAAATTACGGTTGGACAAAAGCTCGGGATCGAACATCTTCAACTTGGTCGTCGCTTGATGAACGAAAAACATCCAGATCGCGGAAATGGCGATAATGATCTCAATTCGGATTTCCCATGATTCAAGCCAGTCTTCGTGCTGGCCTCGATCAAGGATTAGTTGCAGAGTCGCCAAGCCTAGCGCCAACAGGAAAAAACCAAACCGGTCGAGTGGCCTATCAATAATCGGGCGTGAAGGGAGCAGCCACCACAGCAAGGCAATTGTCGGTATTCCGATGGGCAGATTGATATAGAATACCCAGCGCCAATTATAACTTTCTGTCAGCCACCCACCTACCATCGGGCCGAAAATGGGGGCGGTCATTATCCCCATTCCCCATAATGCCATCGCTTTTGGCGCGCGTTCGGGCGGGTTTATATCGAGCAGAATTGTCTGCGATAATGGGCCTATAAACGCGGCGCAAATACCCTGCAGGATGCGAAATATGACCATTTGGGTCAAATTGACGGCGGCCCCGCAAAACATCGACATGATTGTAAAGCCAATGACGGACAAAAGGAAAAGCCTGCGTGACCCCACTCTGTCGGCCACCCAGCCGGTTATCGGAATGGCAACGGCACCTGCGATGATATAACTCGTCAATACCCAAGTTACAGTATCTTGTGTGGCACCAAGGCTTGTTTGCATGTGCGGTATGGCGACGTTGGCGATTGTCGAATCCAGAATCTGAATGATCGAAGCGCCCATCACCGCCAAGGTCAGCAGGCCGCGATGCTTGACAGGAAGCGCGGCTTGGCCTGGCTGTGCTTTATTGTCGGCCACTGTTTGTATCAATCCGCACCCGGGCTGACATGCCTGCGATCATCGGGCGATCTGTTGTGCCATCAATCGCGATGCGGACGGGGATACGCTGCGTCACTTTGACCCAGTTGCCGCTGGCATTCTGGGCGGGCAGAACGGAGAATTCCGATCCGGTTCCAGCCCCGATACTGGCCACATGCCCTTTTAATCGCATGCCGGGATAGGCATCAAACGTCAGTTCAGCACTTTGTCCGACACGCATCCTGTTGAGGTCGGTTTCCTTGAAATTGGCCTCGATCCAACTTTGATTGCCCGCGACGATGCTGACAGCGGGCAAGCCTTGCACCATCATCTGGCCGACATGGAGCCTGTCGGACTGGCTGACAATCCCAGATACGGGTGCGCGCACGATCGTTCTTGCAAGGTCATAGCTTGCCTTTTGCCGCTGGGCCCGGCCAGCAAGGACAGCCGGATTGACCGCCGATGTGATAGAGCCGGTTGATAGTGCCGCGCGCGCCTTTGCCGCATCAGCTTGCGCATTGGCAAGTCTTGCGCGTGCTTCGGACAGTGTATGGTCGGCCGCATCCATCCGGGCCCGCGTGGTGAAACCGCTTTGGAGAAGATCGGATTGACGCTTCCACTCGGTCAACGAAAAAGCGAGGTTTTGCCGCGCGGCCTCGATGTCCGATCCGGTTGTTTCATAGGCAGTCTCCAGACCGGTCACTTTGGCCTGTGCCGAAGAAATTGCGGCATCCGCCTGTGCCACCGCGATTTGAAAAGGCTGGGGATCAACCGAAAAGAGCAAGTCACCAGCCTCTACCCGCTGATTTTCCTTTACGGCCACCTGCACGATGCGCCCGCCAACTTCAGCAGAAACCGATACCTTGTCCTGTTGCACATAGGCATTATCAGTCGACACATAATGATTATTCGCAAGGTAATAGGCGCCCGCGCCAATGCCCAGAATCACCGGAACCGATGTCATTAAGACAAGCTTGCGCCAGCGTGGGGTGTGTTTCTTATCGTTTCGCGCCGATGACAGCGCGGTCACATTGGGATCGGCTTCAGCCATGGGTGGCAATCCCCTCTGGTCGCATCGTCAGATTGCTGCGCATTTTGTCAAGCATAGCATGGAGTTCAACTTGTTGGGGCTCAGATAAGCCAATCGTAGCATCGCAAAAGAGTGCGGCAGCGTGGCCGCGTAACTCGTCGAGCAAGGGCCTAGATTTTTTGGTGAGGAATAGTCGCCAAGCACGGCGATCTTGCGGGTCAGGGCGACGCTCGACCAAGCCCGATTCCTGCAATCGGTCAACCATCCGGCACAAGGTAATCGGCTCAACTTCCAACAGATCGGCCAGATTTCCCTGATTGGTGCCTTCATGGCGCACCAGCATTGTCAGCACACGCCATTGATTGCGGGTGACGCCAATTGAGCGCGCCCGCTGGTCAAAATCGCGCCGCAACAAGCGGGACACGTCGGCAAGCAAGAATCCTAAACTGTCTGTCATCACCAATTATTTAATAACAATGCTTATAATGTCAATGTTCTATAATTATGGTTTAGCCACCGTTCGATTTTTCAATCTACTTGGCATTTTGGCGGTCTGACTCTAATCAGCCGTCAATCTGATCAGGAGGCATCATGCGGGCGTTTATTTTTACAGGGCAGGGGAGCCAGTCGGTTGGTATGGGCAAAATGCTGGCCGACGCGAGCCCGGTCGCGCGGGAGGTTTTTCAGAAAGTTGACGATGCGCTTGGTCAGTCGCTCTTCAAATTGATGTGCGACGGGCCGGATGACCAATTGACCCTGACTGAAAATGCGCAACCGGCCATCATGGCGAATGCCATTGCAACGTTGCGTGTGCTTGAAAAAGAAGGCGGGGTTCGGCTGTCCGACAAAGCGGATTTCGTCGCTGGCCATTCACTTGGTGAATATAGCGCATTATGCGCGGCAGGGGCGTTTGATCTGGCGACGACGGCAAAGCTGCTGAAATTACGTGGGCAGGCAATGCAGGCGGCGGTGCCCGTTGGCATCGGGGCAATGGCGGCATTACTTGGGGCCGACACCGAAAAAGCGCAGTCGCTGGCCGACGCAGCTGCCCAAGGTGAAGTCTGCACAATTGCCAATGACAATGACCCGTCTCAGGTCGTTATTTCCGGCCACCGCGCGGCAATTGAACGGGCGATTGAACTGGTCAAGGATTACGGCATCAAGCGCGGTATCTTGTTGCCGGTTTCAGCACCGTTTCACTGTCCGCTGATGCAGCCCGCCGCAGATGCGATGGCAACGGCTTTGGCAGGCGCGGCGCTCCATGCACCGTTATTGCCGGTGTTTGCCAACGTTATCGCAGCGCCGGTCGCCGATCCCGATGCAATCCGTGCGCTCCTTGTCGAACAGGTTACCGGCCGTGTCCGTTGGCGCGAATCGGTGGTCGCGATGGAGACGGCTGGCGTTACCCATTTTATGGAGTTTGGCGGGAAAGTGCTTGGCCCGATGGTTAAGCGGAGCGCACCCGATGCGGCGATAACAAGCGTGATATCGATGGATGATATAGAAGTGCTGCTAAAGGAGATTTGAGAATGTTCGATCTGACTGGAATGACGGCGCTGGTCACAGGCGCATCGGGTGGCATCGGCTCGGCTGTCGCGGCGGCACTGGCTGGTCAGGGCGCGCGGGTGGCTCTATCGGGTACGCGGGAGGATGCTTTGCAGGCAGTCGCGGCGAATCTGCCGGGAGATCCGATCATTCTTCCTTGTAATTTGTCCGATTCAGCAGCGGTTGATGGGCTTGTGCCGCGCGCGGTCGCGGCACTCGGGCAGCTGGATATATTGGTGAACAATGCCGGGGTCACGCGCGACAATCTGGTCATGCGGATGAAGGACGAGGAATGGGATGATGTGATCCGCATCAACCTTGAAGCCGCTTTCCGCCTGATCCGTGCTGCATCAAAACCAATGATGAAGGCCAGGTTCGGCCGGATCGTGACCATAACGTCGGTTGTTGGAACCACCGGAAACCCGGGTCAGGCCAATTATGCCGCATCAAAAGGTGGTTTGACGGCGATGTCCAAGGCGCTGGCTCAGGAATTGGCCAGCCGGAACATTACTGTGAACTGTGTCGCGCCAGGATTCATCACGTCACCGATGACGGACGCCCTGCCGGAAGCGCAGAAAGAGGCGCTGACGGCACGGATTCCGGCGGGCAGGTTGGGCGACGGCGCTGATATCGGCGCCGCCGTCGTTTACCTTGCCAGCCGCGAGGCCGCCTATGTTACTGGTCAATCCGTTCATGTGAACGGCGGAATGGCCATGATTTGAACAAGACGGGGCTTGCCAGCGCCACGGGTGCGCTTTAGGGCGAATCCAGATATATTGCTCACACATGAACGAGAAGGATTATCCATGAGCGAGACCGCAGACCGGGTTAAGAAAATCGTCGTCGAACATCTTGGTGTCGAAGCCGAGAAAGTGACTGAAGAAGCCAGCTTCATCGACGATCTGGGCGCGGACAGCCTCGACATTGTCGAACTGGTCATGGCCTTCGAAGAAGAATTTGGTGTTGAAATTCCTGATGATGCCGCTGAAAAAATCGCGACGGTGAACGACGCGATCAGCTATATCGATAGCAACAAGGGCTGATCGGCGTTCGCGCCACCCGCCCGGCCTTGATGGGTCGCTGATAGTGAAAACGGCTCCCTGCAAGGCTGGGGGCCGTTTTTGTTTCTGACGTTTATTGGAGTATCCTATGCGCCGTGTCGTCGTTACTGGATTGGGCCTCGTGACACCGCTTGGTGCGGATGTTGAGACCGTCTGGGCCAATCTGATCGCCGGAAAGTCGGGCGCTAGTCAAATCACGCGCTTTGATGCGACCGATTATGCCTGCACCATTGCGTGTGAGGTGAAACCGGCTGATCATCCATACGGTTTTGATCCGAACAAAAGGGTTGATTACAAGGTCCAGCGGCAGGTTGATCCCTTCATTATTTACGGCATCGACGCCGCCGGGCAGGCTTTGGAAGATGCGGGCCTTACCGAAATGACCGAGGCTGAACGTTACCGTGCGGGCTGCTCCATAGGTTCGGGCATTGGCGGATTACCAGGTATTGAGAGCGAATCGTTATTGCTTGCCGAAAAAGGGCCAAAGCGCGTTTCCCCTCATTTCGTGCACGGTCGCCTGATCAACCTGATTTCGGGGCAGGTCAGCATTAAATATGGCCTGATGGGCCCTAATCACGCGGTTGTAACCGCCTGTTCAACAGGTGCGCATTCGATTGGCGATGCCGCGCGCATGATCGCTATGGATGATGCTGATGTTATGCTTGCTGGTGGAGCCGAAGGGACCATTTGTCCGCTAGGCATTGCTGGTTTTGCACAAGCGCGGGCCCTTTGCACTGCTTTTAATGACACGCCTGAAATGGCAAGTCGTCCCTATGACCGTGACCGCGACGGGTTCGTGATGGGGGAAGGTGCTGGCGTGGTCGTTTTGGAAGAGTATGAACGCGCAAAAGCACGCGGCGCGAAAATATACGGTGAGGTGATCGGTTACGGCCTGTCGGGTGATGCCTATCATGTAACCGCGCCTGAGCCGGAAGGATCGGGTGCTTACCGTGCGATGGAAATGGCGCTCC
>JANNWX010000134.1:0-7168 GCA_031409315.1 Sphingomonadales bacterium
CTCAACTGGTCGGCCTTGATGCCTTCCAATCCTTCAAGAACGACTTGATAGCGGCGCTCGTCGGCGATTACGGCGCTTGATTCTGTCGCAACGGCGACTGCGCCCGTGTCTAGCGTCGGCCAATCGACGCCAATGCCAGACATTTCAGACATCGGCGATTGCGGATCAAGTTCAAGCACCGGATCGTTTTGGGCATGGGCCGGGGCGGACGCGACTATGGCAAATGCCAAGGCCGTCAAAAAATGCCCTGTCAGGGCGCGTATGATCATAGCCCGGCTCTAACCGGTCGGCGGCGGTGCGCCTATCCTTTAGTGCAGCGTTGCGACAGAGTGACTGTTTTCAAGGACAAGGATCAGCCGCTCAATCTGTCGCCAACGGCAAAATTGAACAACATTACCGACGTCACGGCTTTTATTGGCCCGGTTTGACGCCTCTTCTCCGGCACCTGTTCCAAAAATCGACATGAGTTCCGTCGCGTTTTCGGCACATTTACGGGTAGTTAGAAAAGGCATGGACGTCATCTGTTCAATCTCCGAAGGCTGAACAACATTCTATACAAGCTTCGTGCCAGTTGCTGTATTTGCGGCACCAAGCGGTCGACAATGGTGAAACTTTTGTTGACCAAATCCCACAGCGGCACATCTGTTCCGAAACGGGATGTCTAGCGCCCCGCTTCGGAACATGGCATTGGCAAGATATGATAAATTCCAAACCCGATGACCCACGCGCGGCAGGCGTTTTTTTGGCTCTTGGCGCAATTGGCGGCACGATTGTCGGCATCGTCTATGGGCAACCATCCATCGGCCTGTTGGCAGGATTGGCCAGCGGCGGCCTGATTGCGCTGATTTTGTGGCTGATCGACAGAAAGCAGAATTAAGGCAACCGTCTCCCAATCCAAACGACCCGACCGATCACGGTAATCGTTGAAGGATCGCAATCTTCCCAATCGGGATAGATCGGATTGTCACTGCGCACGGTCAACGCTCGGGTCGCGGGATTCACGCTGAGCCGCTTAACCATCAACGTGTCATCCACCCGCAACACGTAAATACCGTCGCGCGCGCGGCCCACCCCATCTTCGCGCGACACGAGGATATCATCGCCGTCAGCAAGCGTCGGTACCATTGAATCACCCCGCACCTGAATGATCGAAAGCCCATCGGGTTTCACCCCGAGTGAGCGGAGCCACCGTTCATCAAAACCCATCGCCGATTTTTTCGATTCGGACTCAACCAATGCCCCCGGCCCCGCCGAAGCGCCGATCTGCAAGCGTGGCACCATCGCCATCGCCGTCGCCGTCGCTAACGGGCCGCCCCTTTGACGAATTTGGCGTTCAGCAAACTCTTGTGGGCCGCCGAGATATGTGTCGCTGACCCCGAAATAGCGGGCAAGCGTGCGCCGATCCTCCTCATCAAGTTTGCGCGGCGTTCCACGGCGAATGAACTGCTGGATATAGGCCGGGTTACGCCCGAGCATCCGCGACACGCCAGCGCAGCCGTCCCCACGGTCACGGATCAGCTGGTCAAGCTTTGCGCGCACATCATCCATGAATCTTCATTAGCATAGGAATTTTCCTAGACAAGTAGGAAATTACCTATGAAGATAGGATTATTCCTATTCCGGATGATTCGCAAAAGAAGGAGAGTAACAATGAGCCTGCAAAACCGGATCGAGATTTATTTGAAGGCCAACCAAATTGCGCCGACCCGGTTCGGGCGGATTGTCTGTTAAGACCCGCGGTTCGTCTATGATCTTCGAAACGGCAGGCAGATTGGTCACAAGCTGGAAAGCCGCATCAACAGCTTCCTTGCGGAGCAGGGGTAATGCCGACAAGAAGAGAACAGCACGCGGCGTTGGTGGATCGTTTAATCTGCGCCCTGCGCCCAGCGAATGCCACGCTCATTCGTTCCAGTGTCATCCCATGGGCCAGTGCAACCTTCGCGGGTGAACGCCATATTTTCAATTTTTCAGTCGCCGGAATAGCCGCTTCATCACACGTTGAATCGCTTGCGAAGGACTTGGGCGACATGGAATTTGACCTGCCGGGGCACCTTGTCGCCGACATTATGATGAGTGACGTTTTCGAAGGCCAATCGTTTACCACGATGACCGTCGAAGCGTTAACCGTTGACATTGCGTAGGTCGGAGAATTGATCAGCGCGAACCAGCAGCCAGACGATCCAGCGCGCGCAGCGCCTCGCTCAGCGCGGCATCGGCTGAAAACGGGTCTGCTGACGACGGGATTGACCGTTGATCGATCCCACGCTCCAAACGCAACACGAGGCTGGAAATTGACTCTGCTCCAGGGGCCGCTTCTTTGACCTCGGGGTGCGTGGTCGCGGGTATAATTGTTTCATTCCAGGTCGATTCTGGCGGTTCGGCAAGAGATACTTCTGGTATCGGCACTGGTGCAGCACCGATATGCGCCCAAGACGGCGCCAGCGGCTCTACTTCGAACACCGGTTCTTCGTAACTGTCTGGTTCGATCTCTTCATACAGTTCATCAAGAACCAGCTCTTCACCAACGGCGACTTCCTCTTTTTCCACGGGGGCTGCTACCAAGGCCTCATCTGACATGAACGGCGCGCCAAGGTCACGGTCCGCAAAAATTGGCGGTCGCGCGAAGCCTGCGACGGGCCACTCTGACTCCTGCTCGGTTTCGGGCGGGCGAAAGCGCATGGGTTTGACTTCAAACGCACCGCGACGGGGCCGCGATAACAGCTTGCCAATCGGGATCATCGACAAAAACCCGGCGGCACCAACGGCAAGCGCAGCAAGCACCGACAAAAGCACCTGCGCGGTCAGACCTAATGGTGGCTCCGCCGCGCCAAACAGTGTTGGCAATCCGCTGCCCACAACGCCTTGTTCAAGCATCCAGACAGGTGTTGCTAGAACCAGAACGGCCGCGACGCCCCCAAACATCAAGGCAATAACCGGCGCGAATGGCAATTGTGATGCGCGCTTTAATACGACTGACATGAGTCACTTCCTCAATCAGACCGAAATTCCGGTCAGTTTTTGATAAACAGGATCGTAACGTGAAATGTTTGACGACCAGTTACGATGTTTCTCAACAAATTCGCGGCCGTTTTTGCGGCGGACATCCCATGACTGGCGATCGGCGAACAAGCCCGACACCGCCGCCGCGATCGCAGACGGACTATCAGGCGCAAATAATGTGCCTGTTACACCGTCCTCGATCAATTCCCGGTGCCCGCCGACATCCGATGCCGCAACCAGCCGCATCTGGGCCATCGCCTCCAGCGGCTTTAACGGCGTTACAAGATCGGTCAGGCGCATTTTCTTGCGCGGATAAGCCAGCACATCAATCAGGCTGTAATAATCTTCAACCCGGTCATGCGGAACGCGGCCAACAAAATGGATCCGATCAGCGAGGGGTGAAGCCAATGCCCGCGCACGCAGCGCCGCCTCCATAGGCCCTCCTCCAACGAGCAGCGCATGCGCCTTTGGCCGGGCAAGGGCCAATGCTGGCATGGCGTCGATCAGATCATCAATCCCTTCATAATCATAAAAACTGCCAATGAAGCCAACCGTTTCAGCGTCCGACAACCCCAGCGATGCGGCCAGCTTTTCGTCGCGCGGTGGCGGGTCTCCGAACATGCCAAGATCAACGCCGTTAGGCGACACCAAAATTTTGATTGGCGAAATCCCGCGCAAGATAAGGTCGTTTTTCAACCCATCGCAAATAACCACAACGGCATCTGCGCGCCCGACGGCATATGTTTCGAGCGCCTTGGTCAGCCGGTATTTGATCGAGCCTTCCCGGCCTGTGCCATTGCCAACTGCTGCATCCTCCCAGAACGCGCGGATTTCGTATATGAGGGGAATGTTCCGATTACGCGACACCTTCAGGGCGGCCAACGCATCAAGCACGGGCGAATGGGCATGCAGCAAATCTGGTTTCCATTCGTCCACCAGCTCATCGATCCGTGCCGCAAGCGCCATAATTTCTTGCCATTCGCGCAAAGGGCCGGGCATTGGCCGCAGGTCGGGCGTGCGGAAAAAATGCAACCCGTCAACGATCTCTTCGGGCGGGCCAGCCTCTGTATGGCGAAGACCGGTAACCCCCGCCACGGCCCAGCCACGCCCTTGCTGCGCCTTCAATATCGCGCGCGTGCGAAACGTGTAGCCGCTGTGCATGGGCAAACTGTGATCAAGAATATGCAAAATGCGCAAAAGCCGCCGTCCCCGCCAAATCTGGCATACCTTGTTGCACAAAATCACTTAACGCGACGTCAACCGGATTGGGTTATATACGTGACTGAGCCAATTTTGGCAGGATTGCGGACGCGCTTTGAATGATTGACAATTTTTCGCTCGGGTTAACGCATGGATTGCTGCTGCTGGTTGCATGGCGGTTGATCTTTCGTGCTGATGTTGACCGGGAAACTGCGCCAAAGCCCGATGAAAAACCTGGCGGCTGGGCGGATCAAAGGCCCCCCGATGCGTGATCTTGCTTTTGTCGGGTTTTTGGTCGCGGTGCTGCTGCTTGGCTTCCGGCGCCCGTTCATATTCGTGCTGGCTTATGTTTATATCGACGTTGTTTCACCGCAACGCCTGTCCTACTTTTTGCTCAACAGCATTCCGATTTCGCTGATTTTCTTCGCACTGGCTTTGGTTTCGTGGTTGATGGTTGACGACAAGGCCGAAAGCCGGATTGCACCCCGACAGGGATTGATTTTAGCGCTTCTCCTCTATTGCTGGGGAACGACCGGCAATGCGGATTTTCCGGTCGAGGCGGCGGAAAAATGGGATTGGGTATGGAAGGCGCTTGTCTTTGCGCTGTTTCTGCCTTTGACACTTCGGACCCGCGTGCGGTTTGAATCTTTGGGGCTATTTCTCGTTTTGTCAGCGGCGTCGATCATCATTGTTGGTGGCATCAAAACACTGGCATCAGGCGGCGGTTACGGCGTGCTCAACTTAATGGCGACAACCAATACCGGACTTTACGAATCTAGCACCGTTTCAACCGTTGCCATCGCCATCATTCCGCTCATCCTTTACCTGATGCGCTATGGCACCATATTCCCGCCCGATTGGCGGGTTAAAACCTTCTGCTTTGCTTTGTGTTTTGCCTGCCTATTGATCCCAATCGGCACCGAAGCACGCACCGGATTGGTCTGTATCGCGGCGCTTGGCCCATTGATGCTCCGCCATAACAAACGCCGGTTTCTCTATCTTGCTATCGTTGGCGCGCTTGGCCTGGCATCCCTGCCATTCCTTCCCAGCAGTTTTACCAGCAGGATGGATACGATCACCGAATATAAGGCTGACAGTTCAGCGTCGACCCGCGTCGCCGTTTGGAAATGGACGCTCGACTATGTCGACTTGCATCCTTTTGGCGGTGGCTTTGATGCCTATCGCGGGAATTCCATCCGATACGAAGCTGTCAAAAACGAAACGGCCGGCGGCCAAACCGAAGCGACAACAACACTGATCGTCGACAAATCGCGCGCTTACCATAGTTCGTATTTTGAAATGCTCGGCGAACAGGGCTGGCCGGGCCTGATCCTGTGGCTGATGATCCACGGCATCGGGATTTTTCGGATGGAGATTTTGCGGCGGCGCTATGAACGGCGAAGCGACCCCAACGTCGTGTGGATCGGCAAACTAGCCGACGCACTACAGCAGGGGCATATCATTTATCTGGTGGGTTCCTTGTTCGTCGGCATGGCGTTTCAACCGTTCGTCTATATGCTTGTCGGCATGCAGATCGGGTTGGACACATATGCGTCCAGGCGTGCAAAAGAAGCGCGGTTTCGACCGATGCGCCAACCTATTGTGGATATTGCGACTCCCAAATCCTTCAGTTAAGCCCCGTGCGACGTTGCGGAATCTTCGGCTTTTGACTTTGCCCCCCGACAGGCCGTATTTCACCGGCCCATTCAACGTCCAAGATACAGAGTCGCAAGGAGAAATCGATGCCCGTCGCTACAGCTGAGGAACTTCGCGCCAAGATTGGATCGGTCGTTGGCACATCCGAATGGATCACCGTTGATCAAGAGATGATCAACAAATTCGCTGACGCTACCGGCGATCACCAATTCATACATATCAACCCGGAAATGGCAAAAATGACGCCGTTCGGCACCACAATTGCTCACGGTTTCCTTACATTGTCGTTGATGCCGATGCTGTCGGCCAAGGCCAATCTACCGCATCTCGACGGAATCAAGATGGGGGTCAATTACGGTGCGGACAAGTTGCGTTTCCTCGCCCCCGTCAAATCAGGAAAACGGGTTCGCGCGCATTTCAAACTGATCGCGCTAGACGAGAAACGCCCCGGCCAGTGGCAACAAATGCAAGAAGTGACCGTCGAGATTGAGGGCGAGGATAAGCCCGCACTGATCGCCGAGTGGATTTCACAGTTTTTTGTCTAAATCCTCTTTCCGCCAATGCGGACTGAAATACCATCAAGAAGGAACAACCCATGCGTGATGCCGTCATCGTTTCTACCGCCCGCACCCCGATCGGCAAGGCCTATCGCGGGGCGTTCAACAACACGCCGTCGCCAACCCTGTCGGCGATGTCGATCCGCGCCGCCGTTGAGCGTGCCGGCATTGACGGGGCCGAGGTTGATGATGTCTGCTGGGGTTCGGCGTTGCAGCAAGGCAGTCAGGCTGGCAATACGGCGCGCACCGCTCTTTTGCGTGCGGGGCTGCCGGTAACAGTTCCTGGCATGACGATTGACCGCCAATGTTCGTCTGGCCTGATGGCAATTGCGACCGCCGCCAAGCAGATCATTGTCGACAATATGGATATTTGCATCGGCGGCGGCGTTGAATCGATCAGCCTCGTGCAAACGCCGCAGATGCGGGTTGCGCCTGATCCCGAACTGATTGCCATGCACAATGATATTTACATGCCGATGCTGCAAACCGCAGAAGTTGTGGCCAAGCGTTACGGCATATCCCGCGACCGACAGGACGAATATGCCCTCCAATCGCAACAGCGCACCGCAGCCGCACAGGCCGAAGGTCGCTTTGACTCTGAAATCGTCACTTGCACGGCGAATATGGCCGTCACCAACAAGGAAACCAAGGAAGTCAGCTACAAGGAAGTGACGCTGTCAAAGGATGAGGGCAACAGACCTGATACCGCTCTTGAAGGGTTAAGGGCGCTGCAACCTGTGCTCGGCCCAGACATG
>JANNWX010000135.1:0-6817 GCA_031409315.1 Sphingomonadales bacterium
GGAGGGTGTTTCCTGGCTTTACAAAAACATGACCGGGGCCGAACGCTACATGCTCGTCTTTCGAGAAGCACGGCACAACATCATTGGAAACGAGTTCAAACTTGCCGCGGATGAGCGTTTTTCCGGGTATGAATTCCTCAAAGAGCCTGTGTGGCGCAGCGACCGGCTGAACGCCATCAACCAGCATTTCGTAACCGCGTTTCTTGATTTGACGTTGAAAGGTGACACTGCAAAACGGGCCTATCTCGACGTGCCGACCGTCGATTCCAATGCTGGCGTATGGCCGACATCGTTTGCCGAACAGCTCAACGGCATGACGGCCGGGCCCAAGCAGGACAAATATTGGCGCGGCTTCCAGCGGCGCTGGGCAACAGGGCTGGAAATGCACCGGGCGGCGCCGGGCAAGGCGGGGGAATAGCGGAAAGCTTGGAGCGGGTGAAGGGAATCGAACCCTCGTCGTAAGCTTGGAAGGCTTCTGCTCTACCATTGAGCTACACCCGCATCATCAAGTTATGGCGTCCGTAACGGCAAGCCGCTTGCGTCGTCAAGTATTGACGGCCACGTTACAATATATGCCTCTGGGCGAACCTAGGCGCGGTTCATGACACGATACGAAAAACATACCAAAGCTCTGTTGCCCTCATCAAGCCCGCATCAGCCCGAATCTGTATCAAGATTATCAGTTCGGTGTCCAAAGTCTGGCGTCGGTAGCACCGCTGTTTTGATAGTTCCCTTTTACAGCGGCTTATCCAATCACATTGTGGATGTCGCGATTTTCAGCGGATAGACAAAGGACAGTCCATGGAAAACAGCCGATTTCTATTGATCCGCAGACCACAAGGCGCACCGGTTGCGGACGATTTCAAGTTGGAAACGGTTAAAACGCCAGAACTAGCCGACGGCCAGTTTCTCATCCGCAACCATTATGCATCACTTGACCCGGCCATGCGCGGGTGGATGGATGATACGCCGTCTTATATGCCGCCGATAGCAGTTGGAGATCCTGTACGTGCTTCTACCGTTGGCGTGGTTGTGGAATCAAAGGCGGCGGACTTTCCGGTTGGCCAGTGGGTGTCGGGGCTGAATGCGATTGAGCAACATTCCGTCGCAATGGCTGGAGGGTTTTCCGCGTCGGTGGATGTCAGCATGGTGCCTTCGCCAACTAATTTCCTTTCTGTGCTCGGCGCGGTTGGGATGACGGCCTATTTCGGCTATATGGAGGTATGCAAACCCAATGCGGGCGATGTCGTTCTGGTCACCGGCGCTGCGGGTGCGGTGGGTTCGCTGGTAGGTCAGATTGCCAAGATCAAGGGCGCATCCAAAGTCATCGGCATTGCTGGCGGACCGGAAAAATGCGCACGGCTGATTGATCGTTACGGCTTCGATGCGGCGATCGATTACCGCAGCAAATCTGTCGATCAGCTATCGGCGGAAATCGCCGCCCATGCGCCAAGCGGTGTCAATATCGTCTTTGAAAATGTCGGCGGCGATATCCTTGATGCTGGCCTCAATAACCTCGCCATCGGCGCGCGGATCGGCCTGTGTGGCTTGATCAGCGAATATAACAACAAGGCCGAGAAAACGGGTGCGCGCAATATCTGGCAGCTGATCGTGAAGCGCGCATCGATCAGCGGGCTTCTTGTTGCCGATTATGTCCCGCGTTTTGGCGAAGGCATAACTGCGATGGCTGGTTGGCTTCAATCCGGCCAGATTGTCTTTGATGAGCATATTGATCACGGAATCGAAAATGCCCTGCCCGCCTTTTTACGCCTGTTCAGCGGCAGCAACGACGGAAAAATGATCCTCGGATTGGGTGAATGAAACCATCTTGCTGTTTAGTCCCGGCATTTGATGGGTTGGATGGAGGGTGAATCTGCCTGGCTCGATCGTCCATATTTTGCTATATATGCCGCTGCTTCCAGCAAGTAACGGCGAAATGGGCAGACAATCATGAACATGACACCATGAGCAGCGCCCCGTCCAAACATTATCAATCCTATGTCATCATCACGCTGATGATCGGCTATCTGTTTGCGTTTCTCGACCGGACGATGATCGGGTTGATGGTCGCCCCCATACAGGCCGATCTTGACATTAGCGATACCAAGATGAGCCTGCTGATGGGGCTTGCGTTCACGATCCTCTATTCGATCGCCGGGGTTCCCATGGGGTTCATCGCTGATCGCTGGAACCGGGTCCGGATCATCAAATTTGGAGCGGTAATATGGTGCGTGATGACCGCCGCCTGCGGCTTTTCGGCAAGCTATTGGCAGCTTTTCGCTGCGCGCGTCTTTGTCGGCTTGGGTGAAGCGACGTTGATGCCGTCTGCCAACTCATTGATCAGTGACTACTTCAAGCCACATCAGCGTGCCAAAGCAATCAGCATCTTCAATTTGGGAATTGCTGGCGGAGCAGGATTATCGTTGATCTTGGGGGGGCAATTGATCGCCATGCTGACCGCTTCTGGTGGTGTTAGTTTGGGGATTCCGATCATCGATGACCTCGCCCCGTGGCAGATTATCTTTGTCTTTTTAGGTCTGAGCGGCCTGGTTTTTGTGGCGATGATGTCGGGCGTCAAAGAACCGGTCAGAACTGGGCGTGTGTCAACCGACGCGCAGTGGACAGTGAAGCAAACCATGGGGTTTTTCCGACAGAATGCAAAACTCTATGGCGCCTTGTGCATGGCCATGACGATGCTGTCCGTTGTTACTTTCGGCGCATTAGCTTGGATTCCAACGTTTTTTATCAGAACACATGGCTGGACGCCCGCAGATTCCGGACTTTATTATGGTGTAGCGTCGCTGATTGCGAGCATCATCGGAATGATTTTCAGCGGCTGGTGGATCGACCGCAGGCGGTCACAAGGCGAAGATGATGCGGCATGGCGGGTTTTTCTGCTCGGATTGATTGTGTTCATTCCCTTCTATGTCATCGCACCGCTCTTCAGCTCACCTTGGGTAACGATATTCTTTCTCGGCATTGGTGTATTCGGTGCCAGCCTTGCGACGATTGCCTCACCAACGATCTTGATGACCGCCAGCCCCAATGAAGCGCGCGGAACGTCCGTTGCGTTAATCTATCTCGTCATAAACCTGTTCGGGTCGGGTTTGGGCCCTACTGCTGTAGCAGTGCTAAATGACTATGTTTTTCAGGATAAAAATGCAATCGGCTGGTCGATCTCTATCGCTGCCTTGGCCGGATATATCGGCGCGATTGCAGCTGCATGGTTTGGCCTTCCCTATTACAGGGACAGGCTGAAAATTATCGCGGAATGCTGACGCCGCTAACCAAAACGCTAATGGCGGGCGCGTTTGGCAAGGTATATTTCGCACTGTAGCAACACCGTAATTGGGAGATAAGTTATCGCCATCCAAAACCGCAGAGTTTTCATCAAACATCACCGCGACGGGATGCCGCTCATCGATGACTTCGGATTGGAAAGCTTCAGCATCGATGACGTTCCGGAGGGCCATGTTGTCGTCAAGGTGGACACGCTCTCAATGGATGCATGGATACGAACCACTTTGAACCACGCTGGCATGCATGAGACCGCCGATATTGGCACAACAATTCCTGCGCTGGGAGTAGGCCAGGTTGTCGAAAGCAACAGCGACAAACTATCGGTCGGGGATTGGGTTTACGGCATGCTCTCCGCGCAGACGTATGCCCTTTTGCCAGTCGCAGCGTTGAACAAGCTCGACCTGCAACCCGGTTTGAAACCCAGAGACTTTGTTGGGCCGCTGGGTACGACAACGGGTCTGACTGCCTGGGTTGGATTGATCGCTGTCGCCGATGTCCAGCACGGTGATGTGGTTCTGGTGTCGGGTGCTGCTGGCGCAGTTGGATCGGTCGTTGTTCAGTTGGCGAAAGCACGTGGTGCCTTTGTCATTGGGATAGCCGGAGGCCCTGAGAAGTGTCGCTATCTGACGGAAACGATAGGAGCGGATGCGGCCATTGATTACAAAAATGGCAATGTAGCGGAGCAATTGGCAAAAGCTGCGCCAAACGGCATCAATGTGTTTTTTGATAATGTCGGCGGCGAACTGCTCGACATTGCTCTCGACAATCTGGCACCCGCCGGCGCTCGCGTGGCGATCTGCGGTGCAATCTCGCAATATGCCGATTTGAATGACGTGCGCGGTCCGAAATTATACCTGCGACTGGCCGAGCGAAATGCAATGATAAAGGGCTTTGTCGTCAGCCATTATGCGTCGCAATATCCCGCCGCTAGGAAGGAAATTTCCGCGCTTATGCGCGACGGAAAAATGAAGCTGCCCGAACATGTCGTCGAGGGTATTGACCGTTTCCCGGACGCATTGTTCATGTTGTTCAGCGGCGGCCATACCGGTAATTTGCTGGTGCGCGCTTAGTTTTTGTGGGCTTAGCGGTCCGTCACCGCGCTACAATTGTCCCGGATTTTCGATCAACGCGGCCAGTGCAGCCATGAACCGACCAGCATCGGCACCGTCAATTGCCCGATGATCGCAGCTGAGCGACAGATGCAGCACCGGCAGGACACGGATAGCCCCGTCATCGTCAACCGGCTCTGATCGTGCACTACCGACCGCCAATATCGCGCCTTGCGGCGGGTTGATGATCGCGTCAAACTGCTCAACGCCAAACATACCAAGATTGGACAGGCTGAAACTGCCCCCCTCAATTTCGCTTTGCTTGAGTTTCCCCGTGCGCGCCCGCTCTGCCAAGTCAGCCATCGCTGCATTTATTTCCATCACACTCAGACGATTGGCGTTGGCAACAATCGGGGTTATGAGTCCGCCATCGGTTGCAACCGCAACGCTGATATCGGCATTGGCGAAATGATGAACATCGTCGCCGTGCACCTGAATGTTGAGCGCCGGGACCTCAGTTAGCGCCAGCGCGCAGGCACGAATCAAATAGTCGTTCATGCTCGGCTTCGGATCGGCGGCAGCGCGCAATTTGATTAACTTGTCGGCGCGCACCCGCCTACGCAGATAGAAATGCGGGATTGTTGCCTTTGACTCGGTGAGCCTGCGGGCAATCGCTTTGCGCATTTTTGACATCGGCTTGATCACGGGAGCGCTGTCCGTAGCGGCAGGCGCAGAAACATCCGCCGCACTCAATATGTCCGCCTTGCAGATGCGCCCACGCGGGCCGGTGCCTTGGATGCCCGACAACTCAACGCCGTGGATCGCCGACAACCGCCGCGCCATTGGCGAGGCGAATGCCATTGACGTAGGCATAAGATCATAGGCGCCCTTAAGCGATAGTGGCCGATCGTCGCGTGTTGTCTGAAGAACATCCTGTAGCGAGATGCGTCCGCCACGCCCGGTTCCGGATATCATCGTTATGTCGACTCCGCATGCGACCGCTTCTGCATGCGCAGCCGGGCTGATCATCTTCGGGTCCGCGACCGGTGTCGGCGGTGTAGCAGTTTCCTGAGGCGGCGGCGCGCTCGCCGCGCCTGGGTTGCTCACGCCACCCTTGAAGCTGCCAACAAAGGCGTCAATTTCTTCAGCACTCGAGTCGGGATCGCCGTAGACTGCAAGCAATGCTCCCACAGGATATGTCTCGCCTGCCTCAGCTACAAACCTTACAATACAGCCGTCGGCTTCGGCTTCGACTTCGTTGGTAATCTTGTCAGTTTCGATGAGCGTGAGCACGGCGTTGCGCGCAAAACTCTCGCGTTCCGCCACCATCCATTCGGCAATCGTGCCTTCGCTCATTTCGATGCCCCATTTAGGCATGGTAAAAGCTTTAAGATTTGCCATATTTCCGACCCCTATCGGAATGCGAGCGTGCGGCGAACCGCAGCTTCGACCTGGGCGGGACCTGGCAACCATGCTTTTTCAAGTTCACGCGCAAATGGGATTGGCGTGTGCGGCGGAGTGACCATTTCGATTGGGGCCTTGAGCGAGGTAAAGGCTTTAGATGCGACCAGCCCTGCTATGTCCGAAGCTAGGCTGCAACGCGGCGTGCTTTCATCGACTATGATCAGCCGTCCCGTCGCCTCGACTGAATCGAGAATGGCTTCCTCGTCTAGGGGGCTCGTAGTTCGCAAATCGATTACATCACAGCCAATACCTTCTGCGGCAAGCTTATCTGCGGCGACTTCCGACACGCTGACCATCAGGCCACACGTCACGATGGTAACATCGCCGCCCTCCCTCGCCATCCGGGCATGACCGAAGGGAACCCTATACTCTCCGTCAGGCACTTCGCCGCTCACGCCGAACAAGGCCTTATGTTCAAAGAACATGACTGGATCATCGCCGCGCAGTGCTTCGGTAAGCAAACCCTTTGCGTCAGCGGGCGTGGTCGGCATCACAACCTTCAGTCCGGGAATGGACGTCATCATGGCATAAACCGACTGACTGTGCTGCGCCGCTGCATTCATACCTGCGCCGTAAATCATGCGGACAACCGCCGGACAGGTCGTCTTGCCGCCGAACATATAGCGGAATTTGGCCATCTGGTTCCAAAGCTGATCGAGGCTAACGCCAACAAAATCGGCAAACATCAATTCGGCAATCGGTCGCTTGCCAGCCAGCGCAAGCCCCGCCGCTGCACCAATAATTGCACTTTCGGAAATGGGCGTGTCGATCACACGGTTCGCGCCGAATTTCGCGTAAAGACCGGTTGTTGCCCCCCAGATTCCGCCAATAGCTTCTGGACCGCCAGCGGTTCCATTTCCGCCAACAATATCTTCGCCCAACACCAGAACATCGGGATTACGCTCCATTTCAGCGTGGATCGTCTGGTTGATCGCCTCGCGGATCGTCATTTTTGCCATTGGTCCGCGCTCCCCTTAATATGCAACATAAACGTCGGTGGTGAC
>JANNWX010000136.1:0-9679 GCA_031409315.1 Sphingomonadales bacterium
TAATTGCTTTGATATCGGGCAAAACATGTTCGATCGAATTCATCTGCAAAGTCCTGCATTTGGACGGGTGACAACGATAACGTGATTGAGACTGGCACCATGGGCGGTGATGTCATCCCTCACCACCGCCCCGGCCCCCTCACATACCCGTCGCGTGACGACAGTGAGCCCTATGCCTTAAATGCTATGCATTCATTCTGCGTTCATGTTTACGGTTACTTTTCAGGCTTGGCGAGACAATTTTTTCTTTGCTATCTGTCATAGCTTCCGGTCGTTACCATTGTTGCGAAGGCCGTCCCAATAAGCGAGCCGTTCCGCCACTTTTGCTTCAAATCCGCGTGGCGATGGCGTGTAGAATATCTGTGGGCTCATCGACTCTGGCCAGTAATCCGCACCGCTAAATGCGTCTTTTGTGTCGTGATCATAGGCATAATCCCGCCCATAGCCGATATCTTTCATCAGCTTTGTCGGTGCGTTCAATATAGCAACTGGTGGCATCAGCGACCCTGTTTCACGCGCGGATTTCCAGGCCGCTTTCTGAGCTTTGTAGGCCGCGTTGGATTTTGGCGCAGTCGCCAGATAGAGGCAGGCCTGAACGATCGCCAATTCGCCTTCCGGAGTGCCTAGAAAGTCATAAGCGTCCTTGGCGGCAAGACACTGGACCAGTGCTTGCGGGTCAGCCAGGCCGATGTCCTCGCTGGCAAAACGCACCAGCCGCCGCAGGATGTAAAGCGGCTCTTCCCCTGCAACTAGCATTCGGGCGAGATAGTAAAGCGATGCTTGCGGGTCTGAACCGCGCAGCGTTTTGTGCAGGGCGGAAATCAAACCATAATGGCCTTCGCGGTCCTTGTCGTAAACCGGCATCCGACGGTGCAGCAACGCGGCAAGGGCTGGGGGATCAAGCGCGGCTTCAATTTCGACCGAGAATAGAGTTTCCACCTGATTGAGCAAAAACCGGCCGTCACCGTCGGCGCTGGTGATAAGGGCGCTGCGCGCGTCGGTCGTTAACGGCAAGGTCCGCTCAGCATGCATTTCTGCCCGCTTGAGCAACGTGTTCAGCGCCTCGTCGTCCAGCCGACTGAGGATCAGCACCTGTGCCCGGCTTAACAGCGCCGCATTCAATTCAAAGCTAGGGTTTTCTGTGGTCGCTCCAACCAGAATGATCGTGCCGTCTTCTACATAGGGAAGGAACCCATCCTGTTGCGCGCGGTTGAAACGGTGAATTTCATCGACAAACAAAAGGGTGCGCTGGTTGTTCCGGGCATGTTCGCGCGCCATGGTGAAAAGTTTTTTGAGGTCGGCAACACCAGAAAACACAGCTGATATCGATTCAAAACGCAAGCCAACGGCATCGGCGAGCAATCGGGCTATGGTCGTTTTCCCCGAGCCCGGTGGCCCCCATAGGATCATCGAGGATAATTTCCCCGCCGCCACCATCCGCCCAATCGCACCGTCGGGTCCCGTCAGGTGGTTTTGTCCGACGATATCGCAAAGCCGTTGGGGACGAAGAGATTCAGCGAGCGGAAGCGCGCCAGATGCCGATACGGGGTGCGGAAACAAATCAGTCATTTTGACCTTCATAGAGCCGTGCCACAGATTTCCGAGTCCTGAATTTTCAGCAATAGGGTTGACAACGACCCTTTAAGATATATCTTAGATGTATCGAATAATATCAATTAGAGGATAAAACATGTTTTTTGGACACAAACACCACAAGGGCCGCCGACACAGCGAATTTGCAAAAAGTTGGGGCCACGGGTTTGGACATGCGTTCGGGCACGGGTTCGGTCACGGTTGGGGGCATCGCGCCCGTGGCCATCGTGGCGGCGCGCGACGGCGGGTTTTCGACGGCAGCGCACTTAAACTGATTCTGTTGCGACTGATCGAACAGGAGGCCCGCCATGGCTATGATCTGATCCGTGAAATCGAGGCGTTGAGCGGCGGTGTTTATGCGCCAAGCCCCGGCGTCATTTACCCCACTTTGACACTACTTGCCGAAATGGGCCTGATCGAAGAGGTTGCCGCAGAAGGCAGCCGCAAACAATTTTCCATTACGGCTGCTGGCAGCGCTCACTTGGCCGAAAACCATGACGTGGTCGAACAATTGATCGACCGGCTGGGCAAACTCGGCGCGGATGAAAATGGTGCAGACCATGCGCCGATCGCGCGGGCGCTTGAAAATCTACAATCCGTTATCCGGCATCGCTTGATGCGTTCGGATGCGAGCGTCAACTCAATCCACGATGCCGCAGCGTTGATTGATGAAGCCGCGCAAAAGATTGAACGGCTTTAGGCCATGAACGCGGATATATCCGGACCGATATTCACAAGTTAATGGCCCGGTCCGGCTGGGCTTTTGGTGAAAACCTCAGCTGGCCCGGTGTCTGTGATGCCAATCGAATGTTCAAACTGGGCGGACAGCGACCGATCCCGCGTGACTGCTGTCCAGCCATCTTCAAGCACTTTGACGTCGGGCTTGCCGATGTTGATCATTGGTTCGATTGTGAAAAACATGCCGGGGCGAAGTTCAGGGCCAGTGCCGGGGCGGCCGGCGTGGACAACCTCAGGTGCGTCGTGGAACAGGCGACCGATGCCGTGCCCGCAAAAATCACGCACGACGCCGTAACGATGCTTTTCGGCAAAGGTCTGAATGGCATGGGCGACGTCGCCCAGATGGTTGCCCGCACGCGCTTGTTCAATCCCGCGCATCATTGCTTCATAGGTTACTTCAACCAGCCGGCGCGCCTTGATCGGCACATCGCCGACCAGATAAGTACGGTTGGTGTCGCCGTGCCAGCCATCCACGATGCTGGTGACATCGACATTGACGATATCGCCGTCACGCAGAAGCTTTTGCGCCGGAATGCCGTGGCAGACCACATGGTTGATCGAGGTGCAGCAGCTATGCGTGTAGCCCCGGTAATTGAGCGTCGCTGGAATCGCGCCCGCCGCAATCGTCATCTCGCGCACGATGTCGTCAATCGCCTCGGTCGTGACGCCTGGCACGATATGTGGCACCAGCGCGTCGAGGATCTGCGCGGACAAAAGCCCGGCCTTGCGCATGCCAACAAAGCCTTCCGGTCCGTGAAGCTTGATCGCGCCCGAGCGGGTGTGAACGGTGTCGTCGGTGATGGTTTGGTAGTCAGTCATGTGCAGAGCATAGCGGCAAATCTCTTTCTTTGCGAGAGGCCTTGAATTGGCTATGGCAGTTTCATGACCATTGACCGCATCTGGACCGCCGCCATCATCATCATTGGCGATGAAATTCTTTCTGGCCGGACGCAGGACAAGAATGTGTCGCAGATTGCTTTGTGGCTCAATCTACAGGGCATCCGATTGCGCGAGGTGCGTGTGGTGCCCGATGTTGAGGACGCGATTGTCGAGGCTGTGAACACGCTGCGCGCACGCAACGATTATCTGTTTACGACCGGCGGGATTGGCCCAACGCATGACGACATCACGGTCGATGCGATTGCCAAGGCGATTGGCGTCGGTGTTGTGATCCATCCCAAAGCGCGTGCGGCGCTTGCGGGTTATTATGAAAGTCGCGGTGGGTTGACCGAGGCGCGGCTCCGCATGGCGCGGGTTCCCGACGGGGCGGACTTGATTCCAAACCGGATGTCGGGTGCGCCCGGGCTTAGGCACGGCAATATCTTCATCATGGCCGGGGTGCCCCACATCACGGCCGGGATGCTTGATGCGCTCACCGGCACTTTGGAGGGCGGAGCGCCGCTCCTGTCGCGGACCATCGGCTGCTGGGTGGCAGAAAGCGAAATATCGGAATTGCTCGGCGCGACCGAAAAGGCGCATGCGGATTGCCAGATCGGCAGTTATCCATTTTTCCGCGAAGGCAAAGTCGGGTCAAACTTTGTTGTCCGCTCGACCGGTCAGACGGCGCTTGATGCTTGCGTCGCCGCACTTGTCGCCGCATTGGTCAACGTAGGCCAGCAACCGGTTATGGACGGGGTATAACCCCTCGGCGCGCGACCGGGGGCGTCAAAACAAGCACTAGCAAGCCAACCAAGGCAATTGACGCTGCAATCGCAAAACTCATGCCGTAGAATGGAAACGGTGCTTGCGGCCCGGCAAACAAGGCATGGACCGGATTGTAGAGCAAAGGCGCTATCAGCGAGCCTATGGCCATCACGCCCGATGCAAATCCTTGCACTTCCCCCTGATTGGTGGCGTCTGCCCGCCGTGTCATCATCGCAGTTAGGCACGGTTGGGTAAGCGATTGGATAGCAATCAATGGCATCATCAAAAATGCGATCCGACCGTCGGATACCAAGGCAAAACCAATCATGCATGAAGCACCGCCGATCAGACCGATTGTCGCTGTTCGCCGCTCGCCCAAGCGGGCAACAATTTTGGGAAAGAGGAAAATTTGGGTGATGGCCATCGCAACGCCCATTGCTGCCAGCGATAGGCCAACCAGCGCGCCGGACCAACCGTATCGGCCAATGGCGAAGTAAGACCAGATCATCGGGTAGATCAGGCTGGCCAATTGCCAAAGAAAATAGACGGTCGCTATCGGCATTATTCCTGACAGCTTACGCATCTGCAACAGCGACCCGATGGGGTTGGCGCGCCGCCAATCAAAGGCGCGCCTATTTTTGGGCTTTAATGTTTCGGGCAGCGCGAAATAGCCGTAAATGCAGTTGGTTAGCGCAAGCCCAGCCGCTGCAAACAACGGCACCCGCACGCCAAATTCGGCCAGAAGGCCGCCAAGTGCCGGGCCAATGACAAAGCCAACGCCAAATGCCGCGCCGATATATCCAAACCAGCGTGACCGGTCTTCAGGGGTGGTGATATCGGCAATCACCGACTGCGACGGGCCGTTGGTGGCGCCGAACATGCCAGTCAGCGCCCGCGCGATGAACAGCCACATCAAACTAGGCGCAAAGGCAAGGATGATGAAGTCAAAGGCAAATCCGGCAAGCGACCCGAGCAGAACCGGACGCCGTCCGAACCGGTCGGACAGATTGCCGACAATCGGGCTGAATACAAACTGGAACAACGCAAAAGTGAATCCGAGCTGCCCACCAATCGCCGTCGCTTCGGCAATGGTGGCATCGCCCAATTGCATGATGAGTGTGGGGAAAACCGGAATAACAATGCCAAAACCCATGGCGTTGATCAGCATCGTTGCCAGCACAAAACGGATCGCGGGCGGCATTTTGGCTTGGCTCATAATTTGCCCCGGCTGGCCGTAATGGGTTGGAGCGGGTGAAGGGAATCGAACCCTCGTCACTTGCTTGGGAAGCAAGAGCTCTACCATTGAGCTACACCCGCAGTGTGGCTGCACCTATTGCGCATCATCCCTTTTGTCGAGTGGGGCCGCGTGGCTACTATCACATCACAGCGAACGCCGATATGACGCGGCGATGGCCCAAATAGACCCAGATGACATCATTGCATGGATTGAATATTATGCGTCGCACGATCCGTCACGCCCGTATTTGGAAACGGCGGATGGCACTTTGCTAAGCTACGGGATGCTGCTCGCCGATGTGGAACGACTAGCGTCGCGGCTGATCGCGTGTGGGGTTGCACCGGGTGACCGGATCGTCGCACAAATCGAAAAGTCGCCCGAAGCGATCACCCTCTATCTTGCGTGCTTGTGGGTCGGCGCTGTCTTCATGCCGCTCAATACCGGCTATACAGCGCCCGAAATCACCTATTTTATTGACGATGCGGAACCTTTGCTGTGCGTAGCTGATCCGGCCTGCTGTGCGACCATGCCGCCTAGCATCCGCCTTAAAACTCTCGATGTCTATGGTCGCGGTAGTTTGATGGAAGTGGCCGCGCCAGAAATTGGGTCGCGTCCTCGGTTTCGCGGCGATGCACCGGCGGCGATGCTGTATACGTCGGGAACCACAGGCAAACCCAAGGGTGCCGTATTAAGCCGCGTTGCGCTGGCATCGAACGCTTTGGCCTTGGCGTCCGCTTGGCATTTTTCTGCGGATGATGTGTTGCTTCACGCATTGCCGCTGTTTCATGTCCACGGCCTGTTCGTGGCCACCAATACCGTGCTCGCGGCGGGGGCATCGATACTGCTGCTGCCCAGATTTGAGAGTGATACCGTCATGCATGGCCTTGTGCGCGCGACGGTTTTTATGGGGGTCCCGACATTTTACACAAGGTTGCTGCAACATCCTAAACGTTTGCGTGAGGCAAGCAAAAGTATGCGGCTGTTCATTTCGGGATCGGCACCGTTGCTCGCTGAAACGCATCAGGCATTTCGTGATGTCACCGGCCATGCGATCATTGAACGTTACGGTATGACAGAAACACTCATCAACACATCGAATCCGCATACGGGAGACAGGATCGCGGGGACGGTTGGCCCGGCATTGCCCGGGGTGCAGGTGCGGGTGACCGATCCGGTTGGCGGCGCGCCGCTTCCAATTGGTGACATTGGCATGATCGAGGTGAAAGGGCCCAATCTGTTCAGCGGCTATTGGCGCAACCCGGAAATGACAGCACAAGATTTCCGGACCGACGGCTATTTTATTACGGGCGACCTCGGGCTGATTGACCGCGCGGGTTATGTTCAGATTGTCGGGCGGGGCAAGGATTTGATCATCACTGGCGGGCTCAACGTCTATCCAAAGGAAGTTGAAACCGTGATCAACGCCTTGGATGGCGTCATCGAATGCGCTGTCATTGGTGTTCCGCATCCTGATTTTGGCGAGGCGGTTGGTGGCGATTGTCGTCGCCAAGCCCGGTGCTGATCAAGCCGGCTGGCAACTGGGTATTGATACGGCGCTCGCCAAATTCAAACGCCCCAAACATATAGAAATCATCGCTGTCTTGCCGCGCAATACGATGGGCAAAGTCCAGAAAAACCTATTGCGCGACCGGTTTAACCACCTGTTCGTCGGTTGAAAGTAGAGGGCGACCAAACGGCGGGCCGCCCGGCTCCCCTTCGACAAAGGGTGGTTCATCTCCGACCGGTGGACGTAAAAAATCTGGCTGATCTGCGTGCGGACGGCAATGGCGCGGAATGGGCCGGTCAAGTGGAATCATATCACATCTAATCATGTGCCGCCGTATTGGACGAGCCTCAGGCACTTCTCCTGGCTGGTCGTTGTTTGCGGGTCGCGCCCAATTGGGGGGAGCGCGGCGGCAGCGATTTGCAAATGGATCGGCAGCCTGTTCCGCCGTGCAGATCGGCCGGTACGGCTTTTTCCCCCATGCCAGATGGGGGCGATCCCCCAATCCATCAGGCCGTAATTCGCGCCTACGGGCCTCGTTCAGCCTGCCAATTTTTTCAAATATAGCGATCCGATCACTGTCATTTTCGGCGGCGCGCAACGCGATGAGAAGCGCACGATCTTGTTCGGAATCAGTTGGCAACCCATGTGCCGCCCGTCGTTCGTCGCGCATGGCAATCCTATGTTCAAACTGGTCGGCGAAACGGCGGATTCGGAACTCGCGCTTGATCTGCGTCATCTCCTCCTCATTGAGTATCTCGGTCGGGGGAGAGACTGACTGCGCCACCATCGCGGCTTGGGAAGGCGCTGTTTTTGGCGCTGCAATTTTTGGTTCGTGCGCGGCAATTTTAACGGAGACTGGCAGGGCTTGAGCAATAGTCGCGATAATGGGCAATTCCATCGCCCTTTGTCCAAACCACCCCGTTGCTGCGGCTGCGGCACTGACAAGACCAAATGAAACCAGACCGGCAACCGCGCCTCTGCGGGCCCAGCCATTTCTGCGGTTACGGTGGGGCCATAGCCCCAAAAAGGCCTGTGGCTTTCTGTCCGCCGTCGCCGCGACAATATCGTCAACCAGTGATGCGCGCGGTTCTGGCACGCGAAATTGGTCCAGCAGCGCCGACAATCTGGTATCCCAATCAGAATTTGACACGGTCATGATCTGTCTCGCTTTACAAAATCCGGAGTGAATCCGGTTTGCGCAATGGCCTGACGCAAGCTTTGTCGCGCCCGGAGCAAGAGCGATTCGAACGCCTTGATGTTCATATCAAGCACGGTTGCCGCATCATTATTCGACATGTCTTCATAATAAGTCAGGATGATCGCCGTCCGCTGCCGGTCCGACAGGGTTCCGATACACTGTTTGGTCACTATCGTCATTTTCGCTTCGTCCATCAGGTCATCGGCATTGGGGGCATGGTCGGCGCGATCAGGAACTGCCTCGCCACTCGAAAATTTTCGCCGTCGCAACCGATCGAGACACAGATTATTGGCAACCCTCGTCAGCCACGCTGCCACACCCGGCCCGTCGCCTCGCCACCGCGCCGCATGATCCCATAGGCGCAACAAGGCTTCTTGTGTGACATCTTCAGCGCCGCTTGCATCGCCTAGCATCCGGAATGCAATGCGGTGCACAGTGCGGGTATGCGCATCCACAAGCAGCCGAAATGCATCAGCATCGCGCGCCGCGACACGTGCCACCAGCACGTTATCATCGTCAGCAGTCTGCTTTGCCGCCTGTGCCTGGGTCATGTTTAACACGCGTTACCATCCCGATCCGGATCAGGTTTGCAGGTATAACGCGGGATTGAGTGAAATCCTTCGGCAAATGTGCCGACGACGTGAATTAAATAGGTTCTGACCCTAAGCGATGTAGCTATAGATTCCTGCAAATGACGCTGCGAATACAAGCATGAAGTCCCGAAAATTATGGGTGCGCGACGCAGGGGGAATATCAGCCAATTTGAAAACGTGCGGCGGCATGCCCTTACGAAAAGGGTGGCGGGCGGATTCCGTGGTTAGAACAAGGGCGCGTCTCATAGCCCATTCGTTAACGCGGTGTTGACCATTTAAGCCAGCCATACAATTGGTTAAAATTGGGGCGTGCCCGAACGGGACATTTACCAAATTTGTTCTTGAACGCAGATTTTAGGATTTGATCGCTTTGATCCTGAACAGAGCGCAACCCTCCCCCGTCATCTGCGGAAGGGAAAGCCCGTGCGCCGCAAGCCAGTGGCCATCGACGCGAACGCCGCCCTGTTGCATGGCTAGATCAACCTGCGATGGTTGCGGGCTATGCGGTGATGTCTGTTCAACGACGATCCTTTCGACAAGATAGTCACTCCTTGTGTCGAGCATCTCTAGGGCGAGGTTCGGGCCGTATCGCTGTGCAGTCGGCTGCATCCGGTAAATGAGCAGCAGCAGATTCTGATCATCACCATGCGCCTGCCAGTGGACAGAATCGCCTGCATCTCCGAACCAAAGCCGTCCTTTGTGCATCTGATTGCGAAAAGATTTATAGGTATTGATCCAGTTTTTCAGCTTGTTCTTATCGGTCACGCTCAGTTTTCGGATATCCAGTTCAACCCCTAGGTGGCCCGGCAGAGCCACGGCGGCGCGGAACGCCATAGACTGGCTGCGTCCGGTTGTATGGGCGGGTGAGGTGCCGATGTGGGCCCCCATCAATTCGGGCGGAAAGAATTGCAAAAACCCGCGTTGGATTTGGATACGCGACACGGCGTCGATACAGTCGCTGGTCCAGAAGCGGTGGGTGTGGCGGATCATCCCAGCGTCAATCCTTCCCCCGCCCCCGGCGCAGGATTCGATTTCAACATGCGGAAATGCCAATCGCAACCGTGTGAGGAGCGCGTATGTGGCATGGACCTGCTGACGGTATCTTGCGGATTGCCCGACCGCCGTCAGATCGCGGTTATGATCCCATTTGAGATAGGAAATCGGCAGAC
>JANNWX010000137.1:0-14583 GCA_031409315.1 Sphingomonadales bacterium
AATTATCATAGATCAGGCGGATGTCGGAAATCAGCGCCATACCGTCAAAGCCGTTATCGTCATGACGCCCAACAAAGGGAGAAATGAAACTTGCCCCCGCTTTTGCCGCCAACAAAGCTTGGTTGGCCGAAAAGCACAAAGTCACATTGACCATTGCCCCATCAAGCGTCAGCGCCTTGCACGTTTTAAGCCCGTCAATCGTCAGCGGTACTTTGACGCACACATTATCGGCAATTTTGCGCAGGATATCCGCCTCTTTCATCATCGTCGCATGATCAAGCGCAACAACTTCAGCAGACACAGGGCCATCAACCAAGCCGCAAATTTCGCGCACGACTTCCAGAAAATCCCGCCCCGCTTTGTGGATCAGCGACGGGTTCGTCGTCACCCCGTCCAGAAGGCCGGTTGCGGCGAGTTCAGCAATATCTTTGGTATCGGCGGTATCAACGAAAAATTTCATGGGACGGCGTTCCTGTCTTGACGATTTCGTGCCAAGCCTAGCGCAATCTTGGCCCGTGCGGAAGTTACCTGTGACATTTCCCGAGAAGTCGTGCTAGGCGCGCGCCATCATGCTCAATCTGAACGGAATCACGGTGCGCCTTGGCGGACGCACAATCCTTGACCGCGCTACCGCTGCCTTGCCGCCACGCAGCCGTGTCGGGCTGATCGGCCGAAATGGCGCGGGCAAATCAACGCTAATGAAAGTGATGATCGGATCGCTTGATCCCGACGACGGCGGCATTGAAATGCCGCGCAATACCAGGATTGGCTATATTGCACAGGAAGCACCCAGCGGGTCTGCCACGCCTTTTGAAACCGTGCTGGCCGCCGACACCGAACGCGCGGCACTGATGGAGGAAAGCGAACATTGCAGCGATCCAGACCGTCTGGGCGAATTGCATGAACGATTGAATGCGATCGACGCCTATACCGCCCCTGCCCGCGCCGCCCGCATTCTCGTTGGCCTTGGTTTTGATGAGGATATGCAGGGAGAGCCACTCGACAGCTATTCGGGCGGTTGGAAAATGCGTGTTGCTTTGGCAGCCTTGCTGTTCTCGCAGCCCGATTTGCTGCTGCTTGATGAACCTTCGAACCACCTTGATCTTGAAGCGACACTGTGGCTGGAAAATTTCCTGAAAAGTTATCCGGCGATGATGGTGGTTATCAGCCATGAGCGCGATCTGTTGAACAATGTCGTTGATAGCATCCTGCACCTCGAAGGCGGGCAAACGACCCTCTATACTGGCGGTTATGACGCGTTTGAACGGCAACGCGCCGAACGCGCGGCACAACTTGCCGCCGCCAAAGCATCGCAGGATGCACAACGCGCCAAATTGCAAGATTATATCGCCCGCAACAGCGCCAGGGCGTCAACAGCCAAGCAGGCGCAGTCCCGCGCCAAGGCGCTAGCACGCATGCAGCCGATTGCCGCAATGGCCGAAGATCCGTCGCTCAGTTTCGATTTTCCAAGCCCCGACGAATTACGCCCGCCATTGGTCACGCTCGATATGGCGTCCGTTGGTTATAGTGAAAACAAACCGATCCTTCAGCGATTGAACCTGCGGCTTGACCCGGATGATCGGATCGCTTTGCTTGGCCGAAACGGCAACGGCAAGACTACCCTTGCCCGGCTACTCGCCGCCCAGCTTGCGCCAATGGATGGGGCCATGAATGCAAGCGGCAAAATGCGCGTAGGATATTTCACCCAATATCAGGTCGAAGAACTTGATGGCAAAGACACGCCGCTTGAACATATGACACGCCAGATGAAGGGCGCTTCTCCGGCCGCTGTGCGTGGGCAATTGGGGCGGTTTGGCTTTTCAGGGGCCAAGGCAACAACATTGGTCGGAAAATTATCCGGCGGTGAAAAAGCGCGGCTGGCACTGGCACTGATCACCCGCGAAGCCCCCCACATGCTGATCCTCGATGAACCAACCAACCACCTTGATGTCGATGCTCGTGAAGCACTGGTGCAGGCGCTCACTTCCTATGATGGGGCCGTCGTCCTTGTCAGTCATGACCGGCATATGTTGGAATTGACCGCCGACCGCTTGGTGCTGGTCGATAACGGTACTGCCACCGAATATGGCGGCAGCATCGATGATTATACCGATATGATCCTTGGCAAAAACCAGCCGCAAAAAGCCGACGGCACTAAGGGCAACAAAAAAGACGACCGTAAGGCGGCGGCCAAATTGCGCGAAGGCCAAATGCAATTGCGCAAGGCTGTTAACGACGCCGAGGCCGACATGGCCAGCCTGGAGGTTGTTCGCACCGCCATTGACAGGGCGATGTTTGACCCCAGTTCAGCAGCGTCGGAATATGCAGCGCTCACGATGGGCGAATTGATGCAAAGGCGTGCCAAAATTCAAGATGCAATCACGCAGGCCGAAGGCAAGTGGGTTGCAGCAAGTGAGGCAATCGAGACGTCAACCGGCACCTGAATGAGAGGATTAGGCCTTCAGTTTCCAGCCGGACCGCAGCAACATATAACATAACAGGGCCAGCGCACCGTTGATCCCAAGCAAAACCAGCCCGCCGATCAGCACGGGGCTATCCGCTTGCCCGATGAACCCATAGCGGAATCCTGAAATCGCGTAGAAAAATGGATTGGCGTGGCTGATTGCGGAGAAGGTCGGGGCCAATTTATCGACCGAATAGAACGTGCCTGACAGCAGCGAAAGCGGCGCAACAACGAAATTGCCAATCGCAGCCGCATGATCGAATTTCTCTGCCCAGATCGACGTCAATATACCAATTAACGCCAGCAAAGTTGACCCCATCAGCCCGAACCACAGAACAGCAAGTGGATGTTTTGGCATGATATGAACACCCGGCCAAAGCAGCATCGCGCCCCAGATGGTCAATCCGACAAGAAAAGCACGCGTGACCGAGCTAGCCGCAAGTCCAAGTAATAATTCACCCGGAGACAGCGGCGGCATCAGATAATCGACAATCGTCCCCTGCACCTTGCCGACCAAAAGCGAGAAGCTGGAATTGGCGAACGCATTTTGCATCATGCCCATAATGATGAGGCCGGGCGCAAGGAAATCGGCGAACGGAACCCCAAGCACAATCCGCGTCACACCGGTCAACGAAACCGTAAAAATGATAAGATAGAGTAACGTTGTGATCGCGGGAGCCCAGATGGTTTGCAGCTGGACCTTGAAAAATCGCCGCACCTCCTTCACATAGAGGGCACGCAGCCCTCCCCAATTGACCGAACGGAAAACCGGAACGCCCGGTTCGCTGAAATTCGGGCGGTTGGATAGGGTTGAATTTTCGGACTCGCTGTTCATAGGCTAATCGCCTATCGGCTGCGGGCGCGGCTCGCAAGGCCAACATGATAGAATGAAGTGGGTTATTAAATGTCCTGGACAGACGAACGGATCGACAGCCTGAGGGGCATGTGGGAAAAGGGCATGACCGCAAGCCAGATTGCCGAAGAATTGGGCGGAGTCAGCCGCAACGCGGTGATCGGCAAGGCGCACCGGCTTGGCCTGCAATCGCGCCCGTCCCCGGTCAAAGCGGGCGATGGCGATGCGGCCCGCGTGCCTGCGCGAAAGACGGTTGTCATTGCGAAGCCCAAGCCCGCTCCTTCGCCGGTGCCAGAGCGGATCGTGCCACGCGTGGCGGCCCCTGTGGCCCATCCAGTGCCGCAACTAACCAACCCGAACGCGCCGACGGGCGCCCAGTTACGCTCAATCGGCCCAGGTGGTTTCTTGCGTCAGGGCCCCGGCGATCAGGCCCCACCAGCTACACCGGCCCCCGCCCGCCGTCTGGTTCCCGCCAAACCAAGCGCAGAGATTGTCGGCAAAACATCTTTGCTCGACCTCAATGACCGTATCTGCAAGTGGCCGCTTGGCCATCCTGGCGAACCTGATTTCCATTTTTGCGGTGACAAGGTGAACCCTGGCTTTCCCTATTGCGTCGCGCACTGCGGCCATGCCTATCAGGCGCAATTGCCGCGCCGCGACCGCAGGCCGCCGCCGCCTTTGCCGTTCGGCGGCCCACGGGTGCGTTAGGTCATGAACTCATAAATATCAGGTCTGAGGCAGTAAACTGGGGAAGATATCGGATGAAAAGGTCCGCCGAAGATAGTTTACCTATCTTCAAGGGCGTTTTCGTTCGAGATCGATGCCAGTTTGCTGTTTGAAGAATTTGCCCATTGGGTTTTAGGTTCATGGCTTAAAGCGTCAGGGGCGCGTCCAAATCACTGCTTGGCATCGATCAGATTATCGTCCGAATTCCGGTCAATATGGAAATTATAGGGGTCAATTCCGGCAAAGGCGGGCTTTGCTTTTGATTTCAGGGTGATGATCTGCTTTCCGCCTTTGATTAACTGGCGGCCCATGACGATAACATCCTTGGCCGCAAAGGCACCAACGCCGGGACGCGCGCTGAACAAACCGACCTCTATCGGTTCGGATAGCGGCGCTTTGGTTTCTACGCCTTTGCCATCGGCATAAAATTTATCTGCCTCGACTGTAACCTTTGTCACCCAATGGCCTGAGGTATCTTTTGTGATTTTCGCTTCTTTGGCCTTAAGATCATAAATTGTTATTTTTTCAAAGAGATCCGTGATCAGGGCCTGATCCGACGGAGAACCTGCCTCATTGCGGAACTCCTCAATCAGGTCGACCGAACGGTGATAGGGTGCGCCCTTGAATTTGAACCGGGTGATGAACCGCGCCAGCGCGCGATTGACAGCCGCTTCGCCCAGCCTTTCCTGCAACAGGAACATCACAAGCGAACCCTTGCGATAATGGATATATCCTTGATCCTCGACACGGATCAGCGGCAGTTCCTCGACCACTTCGCCCTTTCGGCTGCGCAGATAATTGTCGAGTTCATATTTGAGGAACTGACGGATTTTGTCACGGCCATAGATTTTTTTCATCACCATCAAGGCCGAATATTGCGCCATGGTTTCGGTGGTGAGTGTCCCGCCCTGCATGTCTGCACCAATGACCTGATGGGCCCAGTATTGGTGGCCCAGTTCATGCGCGGTGACATAGGTGACATAATCAATTGCATCCTTGTCAGCCACATCGGCAGCAAAGCCGATACTTTCCGAAAAGGGCATCGTATTAGCGAAAGCCTGCGCAAACTGCGCATAGCCGGGAAATTCTATGATCCGCGCTTGTTTGAACTGGTAGGGGCCAAAATTTGCCTGATAATAATCGAGGGCCACCTGCAACGCACTAAGCATTACGGGAACGTTCCAACCATGCTTTGGATGATAATAAACCGCCAAATCAACCCCGCGGTGCGTGCGCCATGCTATCGCATAACGGGCGGACTGGACCGAAAAGAAATTGAGGATCGGCGCGTCGCTGATGAAACGAACTGTGCGTCTGCCATTGGCAACAGCATCGACAATCGCGCGCCCCGGCGCGATCGGCGTCTGATCCGCATCGGTGGTCACACTGATGTCAGCCGTCACCCAATCGGTGCGGGTATAGCTTTCTTTCTGGGCCGCCAAATCTTCCAGCTTTGCGGGCCGCAATTGCGGGGGCAAACCGTTGCGCCGTCGCTTGGCTCTATCCGTTAACAACCCGTCCCTGCTCATCCCGATGATCGGCGCAAAATTCTGGTTATTGGCGAAGGTGCCGTTTTCGACGATGGTTGTTGCGGGTGGGCCGTGGCGAAATCCGCGTTGCCAGATCTGGGATTTGAAATTCAGGCTTGCGGTTGCGCCAACCGCCAAAGGCTGGTCAAATCTGAAAAAATAATAGCCGTAATCCTTATCATATCGCACTTGCCGGGCGCCTGTTACCGTCAATTCCGAGAATTTGACGTCGCCATTGCCTTGCCGCAGATGCACTTGGGAAATTGGCTCGCCGCTGTTGTTGACCATTTGATAACTGCCGGTGACATCCATACGCTGCTCACCGGGATAGATTTGCGCGTCTAGCTTTACCGCAGTGACGGTCGGCCGTGGCAGTTTTTCATATTTCAGGTAGTGTTTTTCCAAGTCGGCTTGCAGTTTTTCCATATCCTCGCTGGTTCGGTATGTGTTCAATACCGTCGTATTATAATGAATGAACCAGCCAGTTACGATCATCCCGGCAAGCGACGCGAGGCCAATCGCCACGACGCCAGTGCTCATGCGGCTGCGGATACGGGATAATCGGCCCCTCAATTGGAGATCGCTGCCGCGCGGCCAGATAAGGTGGGCCACAACCATCAGCAGCAATGCAAAAAAGCCCCAATAAGCCCGGCCAACAAACGCGCTCATCATATATGTCCCGGCACCGTTCATATCGCTCAGCGGCGTCGCGCTGGCGTTGGAATAGCGGTACAGCTGGCTTTCAAAGCCCATATTGCCAAGGAAAATGCCATTGATGAACCAGACCATCATCAGCCCCCAACCCACATATTTGTTGGGGCTTACGACCTGCATAAAAACGGCAAGTACGGCGAGAAGAAATGCATCAAACGCCTCTGGCAGAACGAGCCAAGTCAGATAGTGGCCAAATTCGATCCCTCCTGTGCCCTTGATCAGCTCAAACAAGATGCCGGTTACTGCGGCACCCAAAGTCATGATGACAAGAACAGCGAAGATGGCCAGCACCTTGGGCACGACCATGATCCAGTCCGAGACAGGGGCTGAATCGATAATCTCGTTCAGTTTGCGGTCGCGTTCACGCCAGACCAGTTCACCACCATAAAACACGGCGACGATCAGCAGGAAAAGTCCAAAATTCTGGCGCGTTGCGTCAATCACATCGGCGGTCAACGGGTGCGAAGGAGTGCCATATGCAGTTTCGGAAAACCAGAGTGCGGCCGCCGTATTGGCCATGCCGAGCAATAACAGAACAATCAATCCGGGGCTTTTGAGGACCTGAACCAGTTCGGTCTTTGCCCGCATCAACAATTGGGCCAGCATTGTTGCACTACCATGTTCAGCTCGGACCGGAGCTGTTGAAATCACCGGCGGTACCGCCGCGAACCCTGCCTCCTTGGACGCAGTTCTGGCCAATTTACGTAAGCGCCGTTTCGAAGGGGCGCGTTCGGACATCGAATAACGTGCGACTGTCACGACCAGCATAAAAAGCGCCAGCAACATGACAAATATCCGATTGAAAAGGAAATTGCCTGCTAGCGGAACCAGGCGCGTGTTAAACTCTGCAGTTGTCCAATAGCGCGTAGCCTCTCCCATTGCGCCCATGCCAAGCGGTTCATAACGCGCGAGCAAATCCTGATATTCAGGGAGCGGGCCAAGGATTGCCGTCGCGACAAGATAGCTCATCAGGAATACGACAACCCCGATATAAGTCCCCATCATTGACCGCGTGATCGTTGCCAATCCGAACAGGAATGCGGAACTGAAAAGGACATTGGGGATTGCGATGATAAGGAAATGCCAGGCATAATAAGCGAACTTGTTCGGACCGACGGTTTCGGGATCAACCCACGGCATCAAACTACCGACGAAAAGCCCCAGCGGAACCGCCAGATAGCCAATCAGCGCAATTGCAAGGCCACCAGCAAATCTGCCCAACACAAAGTCAAATCGCGTGACTGACGTCGACCGGATGATCGTGCCAAAGCCGGTGGCATCATCCCTGATGATCGCATTGGCAACGAAAGAGGTTATCACCAGCTGGAAAAACAGCCCCATGATCGCAAAGGCATTGGCAATGGCGACAGGCGCGTTTTCGTGAACCGCGCCTGGCGTTCCGATGCTCACATTCTCACTGGCGGTCAGGCCGAAACCAAGCAGGAAGAAAATTGCTGCCGATACCCAGAAAACAGGGTTGCGGAGTTGATAACGGATTTCGAACCCGGCGATGCCAAGCAACATGATGATATCCTCTCAGGCTGCGCGGCGGCTGTCGGCAAGGGTCGTGAAATAGACGTCTTCCAACCCTGCTTCGACGGCCTCGAACCCGTCGGGCTGTGCGTCGGCCAGTATGTGGATGATCGTCCGCCCTGCAAAAAGCCGGGTCGATATCACCTGATATCGGTCACTATGATCGGCGACTGCCTGACGGTCGATGGTCTTTTTCCAGACCCGGCCTTTTGTCGATGCGATCAGGTCTAGCGGCGCGCCTTCTAGCTGGACCTTACCCCCGGCCAGAACGGCCATGCGCGGACAAAGATCGGCAACATCGTCGACAATATGTGTCGACAGGATAACAACTATTTTTTCGCCGATCCCGGCTAGCAAGTTCAGGAAACGGTTGCGCTCCTCTGGATCAAGGCCTGCTGTTGGTTCGTCAACGATGATCAGGCTAGGATTGCCGATCAGCGCTTGGGCAATGCCAAACCGCTGACGCATGCCACCCGAAAAACCAGCAATAGCCTTGGACCGGGCTGGCCATAGGTTCACCTGTTCAAGCAAAGTTTCAACCACAGACTTGCGATCCGCGCGCGACGCTATGCCTTTCAACACTGCCATCTGATCGAGCATGTCATATGCGGAAACCCGTGGGTAAACACCAAAATCCTGTGGCAGATAACCAAGCGTTTTACGGAGTTTTTCCGGTTCGGCGAGTATATCGATGTCTCCGAACCGGATCGAACCTGCGGTGGGTATCTGGAGCGTGGCAATAGCGCGCATCAAAGTTGATTTGCCTGCGCCATTTGGGCCGAGCAGCCCGAACATTCCAGCATCTATGGACAGGCTGACATCGTCCAACGCCCGCGTACCATTGCCGTAGACATGGCTAACCCCGACCAGTTCAAGCATCAATCACTCCTGTATTGCCTATATAACACACTTACGGTTCGCATCCAGAATTGGCAAGCGCAATCAGCGTGGCAAGATTGTTTCTATCAACCAACAGGAATCGCCGTCAAACCATCTTTGGCGGACCGCGTTTCACCACTGAACTGGCAAATTTTACCTCTCCTGTCGGTGAAACGGTGAAGCGGTAGGCCTCGTTCATTCCCTCGTGACCGCTATGGGTAAACGCGAGCACCCGTTCGCCATCGGTTCGCACATGGATGATGCCGAAATTGGTCCGTTCAAAGGCAAAGAATTTTCGTCCGGGTTTTTGGGGATCGTCAACATAGCCTTTGACAGCAAAAAATGCCGCCAGCTCTGTGCAGAAAATCACCGCTGGGGTCGTTCTGGATGCTTTACCCAGTGCCGCCATCAGGGTTGCGCGCGGGTGGATATATTCTTTGGCCGCACTTTCGTCCCCAGATGAAATCATCGAAACGACCGCGCCAACTTCTTTGAGATATTCCATGTCAAAATCGGCCGATCCGTGATGGGGGGCCTTAAGGATTTCGGACCGCAAGGCGGCGCCCGGTAAGGCCTCCCGCATCCGCTGCATCGATTCCTGATTCATATCGCCGGTGAACATGAAGCGGACATTGCCCAACCGCATTCGAAAATTGATCGAATGGCCATTGATCGTGTGCGACGCCGAATAGCTGCCCTTTCGCGTCGCAGCATTGGTGCCAAGTAAGAGTTCCGCGTCATCGGGCGGCGCACGCAGGAACCGCAAAGCTGGTTTCCCGCCCACTTGTTCGGTGATCGGACCGAGCAATTCAACGGCAATGTCATCGTCTGTCAGGAAGTCAAAAGCGCCGGTGCTCATATGATCCAGCCTTTGCGAAATCATCGCCGTGCCGGTCGCCGCCAAGGTGCGCGGTGCCCATGCCGCCAGCGTTTCAGCCCATAAGTTGAAGGGCTGATTGCGCTGCGCTGCTGGCACAGCGGCAATATCATCAACCAGCGCGCTCACATATAAATCGCTGCTGACCTGCACCGTGGCACCAAACATCTCGACATCTTTGCGTTTCTTGCCCGTAGTATCCTTGCCGGGACGCTTGACCATACCGTTATGATAAATCCTTCTTGGCGCAACAAATACCGCCTTGCCCGGACGGGTATCTGTTTCCGACACGCGCAGCTTTGTCAGCCCTTCAAAATGATCTGCATCGCCGTGCGTGATGATCATTGCATCCACGACCAGCGGCTTGGCTTCACTTGTCCCTGGAAAACGAGCAGCGACATGGCGGGCAAACAATTGATTATCCCCGCCGTCGATGAAAATGACCTTGCCTGTTGGCGTTTCGATGATCAGGCCGTCACCTTGTTGAACGTCAATCATCGACAAACGCAGCAGCGCGGATTTTCGGAGCGCGGTTTTCGCATCGATGAACCCGCGCACAGCTTTCCCCAACGGGCCACGCATTTCGACTCGAAACTTGCCGGTTACATCCTCGGCAGGCAGGCGTTTGCATGGGTCGCCCCAAAAATATTGCAGGGTTTTGCCAGTATCAAGCCGGAGCTCGACAATATCATCATCAATAAAATCAACCATTTTTCGTCTCCCGCCACGCCGCGTGACCAGAAAGCATCCTGCACCAGAGTTCGGCAGCATTGCTATGATGGTGATCACGCCTTTGGCATCTTGCCACGATGAATCCTTGACGCCTATAGCGACCTGCAATGTCTGATCTCTTCACCGGCGCAAATGCCACAACCAGCAGTTATTCAGCGTCGGATATCGAGGTTCTCGAAGGGCTGGAGCCTGTCCGCCGTCGCCCCGGCATGTATGTTGGCGGAACTGACGAACGCGCGTTTCACCATCTGGCAGCAGAGGTGCTGGATAATAGTATGGATGAAGCAGTTGCTGGCCATGCGAGCCGCATCGAAATGACCCTAGAGCCCGGCAATTGGTTGACGATAACCGATAACGGGCGCGGTATTCCCGTTGATCCACACCCAAAGTTTCCGGGAAAGTCCGCGCTGGAAGTCATCATGTCAACGCTCCATTCGGGCGGAAAGTTTGAAGGCAAGGCTTACGCGACGTCGGGCGGGTTGCACGGCGTCGGCATCAGCGTCGTCAACGCCTTGTCGGACGAAACGATTGTCGAGGTTGCGCGCAACAAGGAATTGTTCCGTCAACGTTTTTCCAAGGGGCAGACGCTTGGCCCGCTGGAACCGCTTGGCCCGGTCAATAACCGGCGCGGGACCAGCGTCGCTTTCAGACCGGACCCGGAGATTTTCGGCCCCGACATGCAATTCAAACCCGCCCGCCTTCACAAGCTGGCCCGGTCAAAAGCCTATCTGTTCGCCGGGGTCGAGATTCGCTGGAAATGCGCGCCTGAACTCATCAGTGATGAGACACCCGTCGAGGCAGTCTTCCAGTTCCCTGGCGGCCTAGCTGATCATTTACGCGAACAAATCGGCACCCGTGATTGCGCGACAGCGGAATTTTTCTCCGGATCCCAAGACTTTGCCGAAGGCCAAGGGCGTGTCGAATGGGCCGTTGGATGGCCGCTGTGGAGCGAGGGCAGTTACAGCTGGTATTGCAACACGATTCCGACGCCAGATGGCGGCACCCACGAGGCGGGGCTACGCGCGGCGATCGTCAAAGGCATCCGGGCTTTTGGTGCGCTTGCCGGCCAAAAGAAAGCGGAAGGGATACAGTCCGAGGATATAATCGCCGGATCAGAGATCATGCTCTCCGTATTCATCCGCGAACCGCAATTCCAAAGCCAGACCAAGGACAGATTGACCTCGCCAGAAGCGGCACGGCTGGTTGAAAATGCCGTCAAAGATCATTTCGACCACTTCCTCGCCGACAATATGGAACGCGGCAAAGCATTGTTGGCGTTCGTTCTCGACCGGATGGATGATCGGTTACGGCGCCGGGCCGAAAAAGAAATCAAAAGGAAAACAGCAACATCAGGCCGCAAGCTGCGCCTTCCCGGCAAACTGACCGATTGTTCCTCGGACGATCCGGCTGGCACCGAATTGTTCATCGTCGAAGGGGACAGCGCGGGCGGCTCTGCTAAACAGGCCCGCGACCGCAAGACTCAGGCAATCCTGCCCATACGCGGCAAAATCCTGAATGTTGCGTCGGCGACGGCCGACAAGATCAGGGCCAATTCGGAAATTGCCGATCTGATCCAAGCCATCGGTTGCGGGACGCGAAAGGACTGCAACAGCGATCTTCTGCGGTATGAACGGATCATCATTATGACCGATGCCGACGTAGACGGCGCGCATATTGCAACCTTGCTGATGACTTTCTTTTTCCAGGAAATGCCCGATCTGGTCCGCAACGGTCATTTATTTCTGGCGCAGCCCCCGCTTTACCGGCTGACTGTCGGCGCTAAATCGCTCTATGCCCGTGATGACGCGCACCGGGCGGAGATTGAAAATAAGGAATTCAAAGGCAAAAAAGTGGAGGTTTCTCGGTTCAAAGGATTGGGTGAGATGAATCCGGGCCAATTACGCGAAACAACGATGGACCCCAAGACACGCGGTCTTATTCGCGTTACATTGCCGCAAGAATATGAAGAGCGGGCCGCCGTGCGCGACCTTGTTGACCGGTTGATGGGAAAAAATCCCGAACACCGCTTTGCGTTCATTCAGGAAAACGCAGCGCGGATAGATGAAGAGGTGATCGACGCATGAAGAAAATTGCTTTGCTTTCCGTATTGGCTTTGTTGTCAGCATGCGGCTCCAAACCCGCCGACGAGGCAGTAGCGCCAGAGGCTGATGTCACCGCCAACGAAGCGCCCGTTATTGCAGACGCAGACGCCGCGCCAGCCGCCTTTGCCCAATGCGCAACCTGCCATCAGGTCAAGAAAGACGGCAGACACGGGGTTGGCCCCAACCTTTACGGCGTTTACGGCACCAAGGCTGGTGACCTTGTTGGGTTTAACTTCTCGCCTGCGATGAAGGCTTCGGGCCTGACGTGGGACGATGCGACGATCAACACGTATATCACCAATCCTCGGGCGATGGTTCCGGGAACAAAAATGTCGTTTGCAGGCCAAGCTGATGCCGCCAAACGCGCAGAAATTATCGCTTGGATGAAGAAGAATAGCTGATCACAATTATCCGCGCCTCGGGATCAACTTCCCAGTCCGGTTCGAATGAAAATTTCCTTGAGAGCGTGTAGATTGCCGGATTCTGCCTGCGCGGCCAATCTTAGCGCGTCACGTTCCCGATAGTTGGACTCGATCCGCACAATCTCTTCGCCGCTGACGCCCATTGTCACCAAAGCCTCGATCCCCATGCGTATCGCGGATTCATAAACTTCGCGGACGGTGCCAGCAATATCGAGTTTTTCAAACGCGAGGACTTGCCGTCGGTCATAGGCGCGGACAAAAACCGCCGCTTGCGGGAATGCCGCGAGTATAGGGGCTAACTGGGCCGGATTTAGGTCACGGTCATCGCCGCAAAACATCAGCAATTGGGCGTCGTCCGCGCCAGCCCGGTGAAGCAAATCGATCCGGCGGCCATCACCATAATAAACTTTTGCCCCAAACGTGCCGCTCAGCTCGATTTGCGCGGGCTTCACGTCAATAAGTGTGACCGAAAGCCCGTTTCCGATTAGCATTTGCGCAACCGTTTGGCCAAATCGCCCAAATCCAACGATAATCGCCTTCCCTTGCGCCGCATCATCCGGTCCCTCGGGCATTTCCCCGTGTGGACCGGGCGGGTGTTCAAACCGCCGCGCAATCATCAACAGGAACGGCGTTGTCGCCATTGAAAGCGTCACAATCGCGCTGAACAAGCTGGCGGCCTCTGGTTCAATCAACAGCGCGGCTTGTGCTTGTGCAAACAGCACAAACGCAAATTCTCCACCTTGGCTGAGCAATAAGCCCAAACCGAGCGCCGGCCGGTTTTCCATCCCGAACCACCGCGCGATCCCCCATATCATCGCGACTTTTACCGCCACAATGGCCACAGCCATCCCAATCACGAACAGCGGATTGGCAAAGATCGCCGGAATATCGAGCACCATTCCTACTGCCAGAAAAAACAGCCCCAGCAGGATCGACCTAAACGGCTCGACATCGGCCTCTATCTCATGCCGGTATGGCGAATCGGCGAGCATCACACCTGCTACAAAAGCCCCAAGTGCGGTCGAAAGATGGAGCGACTCCATCAGCGCGGAGGCACCGATCACTGTGAACAGCCCGATGACGACAAACAATTCCCGCTCACCGAGCTTGCCTGCCAAACGGAGCAAGGGGCTGATCACAAAGCGTCCGGCAACGACCAGGCCGATGATCGCGCCAATCGTGTAGAGCGCCAGCATCCAACCGGGCGGCGCAGTCGGATCGGCTGGAGCGCGCGATAATGCCGCGATAATTGTGATCAGCGGAACGATTGCCAAATCCTGAAACAACAAAACGGAAAACGCCCTTTCACCAAACGGCGTATTGATCCGCCCGGATGATTTGAGGCTGGGCAGCACTTGTGCCGTTGACGACAAAGCAAGCGGCAAGCCCAGCGCCAGTGCCGCGCCCCACGTAAAGCCGCTCGCCATCAGAACAACGCCAGACAGGGCCAATCCGCATAGGATCACCTGAAGGAGGCCAAGGCCGAAAATGTCGCGCTTCAATCGCCACAGTCGTGCTGGATTGAGTTCAAGTCCGACCAGAAACAACAGCAACGCAATACCAATTTCAGCGATTTTGAGTTTGGATTCGCCGCCACCGGCAAGCGCGAAACCATAAGGCCCGATCAATGCGCCGGCGACGAGGTATCCAAGGACCGCGCCAAGCCCGAAACGTCTAAACAGCATGACACAGGCAAGACCCGCACCAAGCAACACAACGCCTTCGAAAAGCAGCGATTCACTCATTTTTTTG
>JANNWX010000138.1:0-9670 GCA_031409315.1 Sphingomonadales bacterium
CGAACAATGTGGCTGGCTTCGGCTGTCGAATACGGACGACAACGCTATCCATAACGTTGATACCGATTGCCGCTGCCAAACCGGCTGCTTCGGCAAGGCGAGCGTCGCTGTTCCGGTTACCAGATTTTCGGTCTGGATAAATGACAATAGCCCGCGCCCCGCGTGAGACTTCGTCGTCATCGCTGCGGTTGAATATACTCAATCGTCGTCCAATTCGCCTTCTTCGGCGAGGTTCAGGACATGGGTTGGCTGCACGGTTGAAATGGCGTGCTTATAGACCAGTTGGACAAAGCCATCGCGTTCCAGCAACATGCAAAACAGATCGAACGCCGCAACTTCGCCTTGCAACATCACCCCGTTCACAAGGAACATGGTGACAGGATTATGGGTCCGCTCGACCGCCGACAAAAATACATCCTGAAGCGATTTTGCCTTGCGTAAAGGCTCCCCGAGCGACGCGCGGATTGACTCAAGGTCGACTTGCCCGGTCGGCATAATGGTTGAAATGGCATGTTTATAGATCAATTGCGATTGACCATCGCGGCGCAATAGAACCGAGAAATTGTCAAACCATGTGATGATGCCCTGCAATTTTACACCCTTGACGAGAAACATCGTGACGGGGGTTTTTGCTTTGCGGACCGAATTGAGGAACACGTCCTGAAGGTTGTTGGCTTTTTCTGGCATTACGTACCCTTTTATCGCTTTTGGCAGGTCAAATGCCTGCATTCGCGCTGTGACACAGCGTCTGGTTACGCCCCGATACACGGAGCAGCCATTTCATCAAACATCGGAAACGACCTGCCCTCTAATTTAGGGATCTAGCCATCATCTTCAAGGCGTTGATCCGCCATTCCGAGAATCTTTAATTTCCGGTGCAATGCCGACCGTTCCATGCCGATGAAGCTTGCAGTGCGTGAGATATTACCGGAAAATCGACGAATCTGGACCCGCAGATATTCGCGTTCGAACGCCTCCCGTGCTTCGCGGAGCGGTGTCCCCATGATGACATTGGCTGTTGACGCGCTGGAATGCCCGTATTGTTCGTTAATAATTTCGGATGGCAGCATATCGGCATCGATACGCGCAATCCGGTCACCGGGCGCCAATATGATTGTCCGTTCGACTATGTTCCGCAATTGTCGCACATTTCCCGGCCAATCATATGCCTGTAGCGCTGCCAGCGCCTCATCCGACACGTCGGGCGTCGCCACGCGACGTTCGGCCGCATATCGCGCGACAAATTGGTTGACGAGAACCGGTATGTCCTCTCGTCGTTCGGCCAGCGGCGGAATATGGACTGGAACAACGTTGAGACGATAGAAAAAATCCTCGCGGAACCGCGCCGCTTCAATTTCGGCGGGCAGATCACGGCTAGTCGATGATATCACTCTGACATCGACCTTCACTGTCCGCCTGCCGCCAATGCGTGTAAAGCTCTGGTCGGTCAAAACACGCAATATCCGGCCTTGTGCTGCGATGGGCATATCGGCGATCTCGTCGAGAAAGAGTGTGCCGCCGTGGGCGCGTTCGAGCAATCCAGGGGTCACGCTCACCTCTTCGCGCTCCGACCCGAACAATTCTTCTTCAACCCGCTCGGGCGTCATCCGCGCAGCACTTGCAACGATGAAGGGGGCATTCGCCCGAGGACTCCAGCCGTGCAACATGCGCGCCGCGACTTCCTTTCCCACGCCCGCCGGGCCAGAGATCAGAACACGGCTTCCCGTTGGCGCAACCCGTTTCAGCGTCGCGCGGACCCCGTTTATGACTGCAGAATTGCCATTCAATTCGTCGTCAGTACCAATTTGGGCCTTCAGAAATTCATTTTCGCGTCGCAGTCGGTCCGTTTCTGTCGCGCGCTGAACCAAATGGATCAGCCGCTGCGCCTCAAATGGTTTTTCAATGAAATCAATGGCTCCACGACGAATTGCGGAAACCGCCGTATCAAGATTCCCATGGCCCGATATGACGAGGACGGGCAGACTGGCGTCACGGCGCTTGATTTCATCCAATAACTCAAGTCCGTCGAGGCGCGACCCTTTTAGGAAGACATCAAGCAAAACCAAAGATGGCCGTCGTTCCAATATCGCAGCAAGAGCAGAGTCGCTATCACCAGCTGCCCTAGCAAAATATCCTTCATCTTGCAGAACACCGGAAACAAGGTCTCGGATATCTTGTTCATCGTCTACGATCAGAATTTCCAACGCCATGATTTAGGTCTTCTTTGCGCGTGTGAGGCCTGCTGGGACGATTTCGTCAACTGGAATTCCGCTTTTTTCTGACGTCGAAGCAAGCGACTCAAGCGCCGCAGGATCCAGAAAAATTGTCACGATTGTGCCGCCGTCGGCAGCATCCGCAAACTGGATTGTCGCAAGATGTTCCTCAACAATTTTTTTGACAATGGCCAGCCCCAGCCCCGTGCCCCCTTCGCGCGTTGTCATATAGGGTTCGACAATCAGTTCACGCTCCAGCGGCAACCCAATGCCGGAATCAGCAATAGTGACACTGACTTTACCTCCATCGGTATTGGCAATGGTCAGGGTAATTGTTTCGTCAGATAGGCCTGATTTTTGAAGGATAGCCTCAACACCATTTTTAACGATATTTGAAAGAGCCTGGGTAAGCTGCCTGCTGTCGCACACGAGCTTAGGCGAAGGCCGTGGGCAATCGATGCGGAATTTAATGTCCGGATTTGCCACTTCCTGCAAGAACATGGATTCGCGCGCAATATCGATGAGGGATTCGCGCGCAAAAACTGGCTTGGGCATGCGCGCAAAGGATGAGAATTCGTCAACCATGCGCCGGAGGTCCCCGACCTGACGGACGATGGTTTCCGTCAAGCGTTCAAATCCTTCCTTGTCAGTCCCTATTTCTTTTGTGAACCGTCGCTGCAGTCGCTCAGCGGCAAGTTGGATCGGTGTTAGCGGATTTTTGATTTCGTGGGCGACCCTTCGTGCCACGTCGGACCATGCAGCCCGACGTTGATCGAGCAATTGCTGGGTTATGTCATCAAATGTCAGGACATGGCCAACCTCATCCCTGACAATCTTGACAGCCAGAGTGCGCGCCTCCCCACCCGGGGTGATTTGGATTATCGCTTGGGACTTTTTCGCGGTCAGCATTTTGGACAGTTCAGTATCTACATCAACAAGCGCCTTTCCGGCGACTTCATTGGGATCGACCTTCAGCAAGATGCTGGCAGAGCTGTTGATGATGCGAATGGTTTGATCATCGGTGACCGCAATCACGCCTGCTGATACGCTCGACAAGACGGCTTCTATCAAGGCACGGCGGCGATCCAATAGGTCGTTGGATGCGACCAATTCCTTATTCTGTTCACCCAAACGTTCCGTCATACGGTTGAATGCGCGTGACAAGACGCCGACTTCATCTCGCGATTTGGTCGATGTCACCTTGACGGTCAGGTCGCCGCCCGTGACCCGCTTTGCCGCATCAACCAATTCGCCGACGGGACGGACAAGGCGATCCGCAACGTTAAGAGCAATCCAGATCGCGCTACCTATGATCAGCAGTGAGATCGCATAAAGTGCTAAATTAAGCTGAATTTGAAGGTTTCGCGACCTTATAATAAGCGCGTTATAGTCTTTGAGAACCAATGATGCGCGCTTGGCTTTCGCCAATGTTTCGCTGTCGGCAACGCGCGATGCATAAAGGAACAGATCGCGCGATCCGGGCAAGGGTGTAACGGCCTCCATACGACCACCCGTATCGCGAAACACGGTTGCACGACTGGTCGTCAGGCGTTGGGCCACATCTGGCGGCACCCAGTTGTCAGTTGCGCGCTCATAAGGGTTGACCAGTGCCAAGCTTTGGACACCATTTTTCGGTGTAATCGCCAAAATCGCGCTTTCAGACAATTCGCGCTGATACACTTGAAAAGCGAACTGGTTGGCAAATGGCGCGCTGTCGATTGAAGATTGACCCAGCGTCTGGCTGAGATCCCCCGCCATCGCTTCGGTTTCGTTCATTACCCGCTGTTGACGTTCGGCATAAAGCTGCTGTGCCAATGCTGTGGTATTTTCAAACATTCCGCGCGCGCGCTGTGAATACCAGATGTCGACGCCATATTGAAAAAGCAGCGACGAAATGATGACCATCAACACGACCGGGGCTGTTGTAACCAACGAAAACATTGCAACGAGACGGACGTGCAATTGCCCACTGGCCCCGACGAGTGAATTTGCTGCGCGCTTTTTCGCAATCCGTCGGGCCAGCAAAACAAGCAATGCGATTGCCGGCGCAAGATTGGCCAGCAAAACAGCAACAGCGGCAAGTGGCGTCAAAATCGTTTGCTGAAACCCGCCTCCCCGTATGATCAGCCAAGTCGAGATTCCAACAATGGCGATGGCAATAATCGCCATAGATTCCAGCCAGGAATCGCGATTTTTCCGGCGCGTCGATGCAGCAAGCATCCGCAACCATCGAGAAGGGGAAAATGACGAGGCCAATGGCATAGTTGCATTCTTACAACAGTGGCGTGACATTTCAAGCACAGTTGCATCGCCGTTTATCGCAAAAAGGGTCAAATCCGTCGCTGTGCGGACGCGTCAATCCCATAGTCGGTCAGTTTTTTGCGCAAAGTGTTACGATTGATTCCCAGTAATCGGGCGGCACGGAGTTGGTTTCCGCGCACTGCCGCCATTGTCGCTTCCAACAAAGGCCGTTCGACCTCTTCCATTATCCTCGGATAAAGTCCGTCGGCGGGTAGCCCATCACCATATTCTGAAAAATATCCGCCAAGAAACTCTTCAACAGCGCATGATAAGCCGGTTCTGGCGACAAAAGGGTGAGGCGTCGGACTGATCACAGTCGGCTCAATTTGTTGATCGATCAGGTCAGTTCCGATCTCGTCATCGCGTGCAAGCACTGCCAGACGCCGCATCAAATTTTCAAGTTCGCGGACGTTACCAGGCCATGAATGGTGTTCGAGGCGCATAATTCCGCTCTGATGCAGTCGCTTAAGTGGCAGTCCTTCTGAAGCAGCAAGCGTCAAAAAATGCTGCGCAAGCAAGCCGATATCTTTCCCGCGCTTGCGCAAAGCCGGCAACGCAATCGGGATGACGTTCAGCCGATAATATAGATCTTCTCGAAATGTTCCCGCGGCGATGAGTTCAGGCAGGTTTTTATGCGTAGCGGCAATTATTCTGACATTGGCCTTTATTTGCCTGTTGCCGCCGACGGTGGTGAACTCCCCTGATTGCAGGACGCGCAATAAACGGGTCTGCGCCTCCATTGGCATGTCACCAATTTCATCTAAAAACAGCGTGCCGCCTGATGCCTGTTCAAATTTACCCGCCATACGGGCCTGCGCACCAGTGAATGCGCCGCGTTCGTGGCCAAAAAGCTCTGCTTCGATCAGATCGCGTGGTATTGCGGCCATATTGATAGCAACAAACGGGCTGTGCTTGCGGGGCCCAAGATTATGAATCGCCACGGCGACCAATTCCTTTCCGGTCCCCGATTCGCCCAGTATCAGCACCGAAAGATCATTGGGCACCACGCGAGCGATGACACGGTATACATCCTGCATAGCGGGCGATCGACCAATCAATGGCAATTCCGCGTCCGGTGCGTCCATCAAGACAGGCGCCCGAATTCCCTGCCGCTTAAGGCCGTCACGAACGGCGCGGCTCAACTCGTCAAGGTCAAACGGCTTAGGCAGATATTCAAATGCGCCCTGTTCCGTTGCACGAACTGCTGTTGAAAGGGTATTTTGCGCCGATAAAACAATCACCGGTAATCCCGGGCGCTTGGCTAGGATATCGGGAATGCGGTCAAGCCCGTTGCCGTCGGGTAAAATGACGTCTGTTATCAAAATATCTGGATCATATTCGGACAGCGCCAACACTGTTTCAGCCACACTTGCAGCAGTCCGCACCTGATGGCCCTCGCGGCGCAGTGCTTCTGATATGACCAGACGGATTGCATCATCGTCATCGACCACCAAAATGTTTCCGTAAATCATATTACACTCTGCCCGGAACGAGGAAGCAGGAGCCTAAAAACCGTTTTTTCTGGCAATCCTTCGCGCGCATATTGGATGAATCCTCCCATATCGCGGGCAAGTTTGTCGACGAGTGAGAGCCCAAGCCCCTGCCCTGTTGATTTTGTCGAAACGAAGGGGTCAAACAGAGTGTCAACCATATCCAAGCGTGCGCCGGGCCCGTCGTCAATCACGCAAAGTTCGATTGGCAGCGATAGTTTTCGCGCACCACCGTCCACTGTAACCGAAACGCCGTGCCGAAATGCAGTTGTTATTGTGACCTGCCTTATCGCACTATTATCGGCTGTTTCAGCTGCATTTTTAAGCAAATTGAGGATGATCTGAATAAGCGAGTCGCGGTGAACCATGACCGGCGGCAGTGACGGATCATAGATTTCCCTCACTGCGATCTGGTCGCCAAAGCCATTTTTTGCGACCTCTTTTGCATGGTCGATGATAGCATGAATGTTTTCAGGCTGAATTTGCAAAGGCCGCGTATCGGTAAACCCTTCCATACGATCAATCAGCGCCGTGATACGATCAACCTCGTCACGAATGAGTTTGGTCATTCTACGCCCATCTTCATCAAGCCCGGCATTGAGCAATTGAGCCGCACCACGAATGCCTGACAGCGGGTTTTTGATTTCATGGGCGAGCATAGCGGCGATACCAATCGCTGCCCGCGCGCCATTACCGCGTTCCAGCCGGTGCCCCATCCGGTGCGCAGCGGCACCGGCCTGCAAGGAAACCAGCCGCCAGCCTTCTTTGTCAACAAACGGCGTGATGAGCAGGTCAGCACGGAACTGCACGTTCCGGCGTGTTAAAATCGGGATGTCATAGGCAGCAAAAGCGCCACCCTGATCGTTATAACTGGTCGGCAATATCAAAATATCCTGCAAATGCCGCCCAACAATATGTGCGGCACTCGCATTGATCAGCATTTCGGCCGCCGCATTGGCCTGAACGACGATTGAATCAGGGTCGACAAGCAGGAGTGCCGTCGGCGATGCTGCGACCATATCATCCGCGCGTGGCCGCGAATGGGCGGTCGCTGCAAGGTTCAAGCGGCGGCCCGGCTCAACCACGGCGTATAAAATTGTTCAAGCATCGATAGAACGCGCCGATGGTCAGGAACTTGGTTGACGGCATTGCGAAATTCCGCCGACCCGGTTAGCCCCTTTGTATACCAGCCGATATGTTTGCGTGCCATATTGACCCCGGTTACTTCGCCGTAATGCTCTAGCATCGCGAGATAATGCGCCACGATCAGGTGATATTGTTCCTCGATGCCGGGGTCTGAAATAGGGGTTTTACCAGCCAAATGAGCCATGATCTGTGCCAACAACCACGGCTTGCCGTAAGCGCCACGCCCGATCATCACGCCGTCAGCACCCGATTGATCAAGCGCACAAACCGCGTCCTCGATTGAGCAGATATCGCCGTTCGCAATAACCGGAATGGTCACGGCATCCTTCACCTTGCGGATGAAACGCCAGTCGGCCGACCCCTTATACATCTGGCATCGTGTTCGACCGTGCACAGTGATAAGTTTTGCGCCAAGGTCTTCGGCAATATGGGCAAGTTCGGGCGCGTTCAGGCTGCGGTCGTCCCAGCCCATCCGCATTTTAACCGTCACCGGCACCGAAACGGCATCGACAGTGGCCTTGATAATGGCGGCGGCCAACGGAAGATCGCGCATCAGCGCAGATCCAGCGTCGCCGTTCACAATTTTTTTCACCGGACAGCCCATATTGATATCGATGATCGCTGCACCGCGATCTTCGTTCAACTTGGCTGCTTCACCCATTTCAAAAGCTGTGCAGCCCGCCAATTGCATCGATACGGGTTCTTCGACCGGATCCCATGCCGCCTTTTGGATGGATTGCCTTGTGTCGCGGATCATCGCTTGACTGGCGATCATTTCAGTCACGTTCAGGCCGGAACCATATTTGCGGACAATTTTGCGGAACGGCAAATCGGTGACACCGGTCATCGGGGCCAGAATGACCGGAGATTCGATGCGGACCTGGCCGATCTGGATAGGATGAATGCGCTGCATTACTTTGCCTAAAATGCTATGCCTAAAATTTAGGCAGCCCTTAGCCGCAACATGGCTGGTGTGCAAGCAACAGCAAAGCTAGAGCAGCCTTATGATCATGAAAGGCACCATCGCAGCGCTCATCGTTGCCGCAGGCAAAGGTGAACGAACCGGCGGCTTCATTCCCAAACAATATACCAAAATTGCCGGCAAGGCATTGGTCGCGCACGGGGTTGACGGCCTTTCCTCATGCCCGGAAATTGGCGGTATCTTCATCGTGATTGCTGATGGGCAACAGGATATTCTGGCAGAAGCACTTGGCGACAGGATGGTCGCAGCCGTCATACCGGGCGGCGCTTTGCGTCAGGATTCTGTGCGTGCCGGGTTGGAATGGATTGCTAATATGCAGATTTTTGATTCTGTTCTGATCCACGACGCTGCCCGCCCATTTTTGCCAAAAGCCGTTTTGGATCGGTTGATCTCTGCGCTTAAATTGCATGACGGAGCGGTTCCAGTGCTGCCAATTGTTGATACGCTTGCCCATGATGACGGCCGGTTGGGTGCGACTGTTGACCGGCAAGGCCTGTCACGGGTGCAAACCCCACAAGCGTTCCGGCTTGACGCCATTTTGACGTCACACCGGCTTTGGCAGAATGGCGTCGCAACCGATGATGCCCAGATGGCCCGTGCCGCCGGATTTGATATCGCAACAGTCGAAGGTGATCCGATGCTGGAAAAGATAACCCATGCGCCAGATTTTGCCGCTGCGGAGGCGCGGTTAGCCGCTTCGTTTGTATCGCGCACTGGCATGGGTTTCGACGTCCATCGGTTGGAGGCGGGCGAAGAATTGTGGTTGTGCGGTGTCAAGGTGCCGCATGACATGGGGCTCGCGGGACATTCGGATGCCGACGTTGCGCTCCATGCGCTGGTTGATGCAGTGCTGGGCGCCATTGCGCAAGGCGATATTGGCAGCCATTTTCCGCCGTCTGACCCGCAGTGGCGCGGCGCACCCTCATCACGCTTCGTTGAATATGCCCGTGATCTTGTTGCCACCATCGGCGGGGTAATCGATCATGTCGACATCACCTTGATCTGCGAGGCACCCAAAATCGCGCCGCACCGGGATGCAATGCGCCGTCGCGTTGCGGCGCTCCTCGGCATCACTGAAGGATCGGTCAGCATCAAAGCGACGACCACAGAACGATTAGGCTTGACGGGACGCGGCGAGGGTATAGCAGCGCAGGCCGTTGCGACTGTCCGGGCAAGAAAGGCCTGATCCAGATATGATTGATGACAATCTTCCCGATATCCTGATCGATACTGCCGCTAGAGTTCTTGCGGCAAACCGCGCCGCTGGCCGGAAGGTCGCGGTTGCCGAAAGCTGCACGGGCGGCCTTGTCGTCGCGGCGTTAACCGCTATTCCTGGATCGTCCGACGTTGTTGAAGTTGGTTTCATTACCTATTCGAATGAAGCAAAAATGTCTGTGCTCGGCGTAGACAGCAATATCCTTGAAACATTTGGGGCCGTTTCCATTGCAACCGCATGGGGCATGGCCAAGGGTGCGCTAGACCGTTCTGGTGCCGATGTTGCGGTTTCAATCACCGGCGTTGCCGGGCCTGATGGCGGC
>JANNWX010000139.1:0-4373 GCA_031409315.1 Sphingomonadales bacterium
CCATGGGGATTGCCAGTCCCGCTCGCTGGACGTCGTTGCAGCCTCGAAACGATGAACCACATCGCCTTCTCGACTGCGCCTCGCCAGCAAACAGGACTGGCAATCCCCATGGGTCAGGATCATCTCACCTTGGTATAAGAACAATCATGATCTGGTGCCATGCAAGACGGCGATCCTTCCGACCCTATTTTGCGTAAGATCATCCATATCGATATGGACGCTTTTTTTGCATCCTGTGAACAGCGCGATGCCCCGGCTTTGCGCGGAAAACCCGTCGCCGTTGGCGGCTTGGGCGCGCGCGGGGTTGTTGCTGCCGCCAGTTATGAGGCCCGCAAGTTCGGGGTCAAATCGGCGATGGCGTCGGCTGTGGCGCGCCGATTGTGCCCTGACCTGATCTTCGTGCCACACCGGTTTGAGGTTTACCGGCGGGTGTCGGCGCAGATCAGGGCTATTTTTCTCGATTACACGCCTTTGGTGCAGCCCTTGTCGCTTGATGAGGCCTATCTTGATGTCACAGAAAATTCTCGTGGAGAGCCTTCGGCGACGCGGATTGCAGAGGAAATCCGGGCTCGGATCAGGGCGGATACCGGCCTGACGGCGTCGGCGGGCGTATCCTACAACAAATTTCTCGCCAAAATTGCGTCAGACATCAACAAGCCTGACGGAGTTTGCGTCATTACGCCAAAGCAAGGGCCAGATTTTGTGACTGGACTACCAGTGCGCAAATTTTACGGCGTCGGGCCAGCCACGGCGGCAAAGATGGAACGGCTTGGCATTTTGACGGGAGAGGATTTGCGGGCCAAGGACCGCGACTTTCTTGACCACAATTTCGGCAAGAGTGGCGGCTATTATTACTTTGCATCGCGCGGCATCGATCACCGCCCGGTCAATCCGGATCAGGAACGCAAATCCATCGGATCGGAAACCACATTTGCTACCGATCTGACGACGAAGGCGGCCTGCCTAGCCGAATTGCAGCCGCTGATTGAAAGCGTCGCGCACCACTGTGCCAAAAAACAGATAAATGGCAAGACGATTACCCTCAAGCTGCGCTTTGCCGATTTCAAGACGGTAACGCGGTCCAAGACATTGCTGGCACCGACGGGCGATCCGGCGCTTATCGCGGAAACCATCGCCGCGCTGATCGATCCGATGTTTCCACTCCGCAGTGGCGTCAGATTGTTGGGTGCAACACTCTCCAACCTTGGCGGCGGCGGTGAATCTGCACTATCCGGGTCAGAGCAGAACCTCTTGCTCTGATCACGCGCACCAGCCTTCGCGGTAGCCACCGGCATAGGGCCGGGCGAGGCCTTCACTGACCAGAGTATCGCCAAGCGATTGGCCGCCGCGCACGATGACCCGCAGCTTGCGTCCGTATCGGTCAGTGTCGCGGAGGGTGGATTGTAACGAGAATGGGCCTGCGTTGAGTAAATCCTGCAACCGCTTTGTTGCGGCATCGCCCAGTTCCGCTTCATGCGCGCATCGGGCGGGGTGCGTTTCGGGCGTATCAATATCGGCAATCCTGATCTTTTCTCCGTCCAGCCAGAATGTATCGCCGTCAACGACGCAATTGGTGCCACCGCCTTGATGGCACATGTTAAATGGCTGAGGAGAATGTATGGTTTCTTGGCTGGCTTTCGCCTTAATCGATGCTGTTCCTTCTCCGCTGCTTATCTGTTCGGACTTGTCCCAAACGTCAAAGTAATAGAAAAATAGCGGGAAGGCGGCCAAAATGATGCCGACGAAAAATGTCAGGCTCTTAGGGTCGCCCCGTGCAGGCAGTGAGAGGATCATCGCATCACGACTGTGCGGGCGACGGGTTAACAAAATCACAGAATCTCCGGAAATTTTGGTTGTTCAGTGGGGAGCGGCGGCGCTATTATCTAGCGACCGTCGGTCCTGCGGGGCAGAGCAACTGAATCCGCCCCGGGCAGAGTATCGACCAGAATGGAGGCTGTTTCCGTGATCCTTAAATTTAGCCTGTTCTTCGCTATGACTTTGTTGTCATCTTGCAGCACAACCGGTGCTGAACCGGCGGACCTGCCGTTTGCGATGACGGAAAAAGGGCAATTTGAACAACCTTGGGCCATGGCCTTTCTGCCAGACGGGCGCGCGATCATCACCCAGAAGGGTGGCCAGATCAAAATCTGGCGTGACGGCGCTGCGGTTCAGGACGTCAACGGCGCTCCCAATGTCGCTTACGGCGGGCAGGGCGGGCTTGGCGATGTCGCGCTGCACCCTGAATTTGCTCAAAATCAATTGATCTATCTGAGTTGGATTGAACAGGTCGGCGGTGTTAAAGGCGCGGTGGCCGGGCGCGCGCAGCTGATCGAGGATAAGGACGGCGCTCGGCTGGAAGGATTGCAGATCATCTGGCGGCAGTCACCCAAAGTATCGGGCAACGGCCATTTCGGGCACCGGCTGACGTTCGGGACGGACGGGCTGCTCTATGTGTCGAGCGGTGACAGGCAGAAATTTGAACCCGCTCAGGATATGTCCGGCACGCTTGGCAAAATTATCGTGATGAAGGATGACGGATCGAACCCGCACATCCTGACATCGGGCCACCGCAATCCGCTCGGGCTGGCGTTCGACGCTGCGGGCCGCCTGTGGGAAGTCGAAATGGGGCCGCGCGGCGGGGATGAGCTGAACCTGATCAAGCCGGGTGGCAATTACGGCTGGCCGCTCGCGTCCAACGGCTCGCACTACAGCGGGGTCGACATTCCCGATCACAAACCCGGAGACGGTTTCGAAGCGCCCAAAGTCTGGTGGACCCCTTCGATCTCGCCCGGCGGCCTGATGATCTATTCCGGCGCTCTGTTTGCGCAGTGGAAGGGCGATGCCTTCATCGCCGCGCTGGGCGGTGAGGCCTTGATTCGGGTTGATCTTGACGGTGAAAGTGCCGCCAAGGCCGACCACTGGGCGATGGACAAACGCATCCGCGAGGTTGAACAGGGGCCGGACGGCGCGATTTGGCTCCTCGAGGACGGCAACGGCGGGCGCTTGTTGAAACTGACGCCTCACGCACGCAAATAACGAAAATACCAGACCTCATGGCCAAGCCGCCGGGCCTTGCGTTCATAGCGGGTTTCGGGCCAATCATCGGGGCGGGTTTGAAAATCGCGCGCGTCGGCAATCTGCCATTCGAAATCCCGCCGACGGTTCATCTGCATCATCGCCCAGCGGCAATAGATAGGGTGATCGGTGCCAAAGCGGAATTCGCCGCCGGGTTTCAGTTTCGCGGCAATCCGGTCAAGCGGGCCGGGGTTCATCATCCGCCGTTTGGCATGCCGCGCCTTGGGCCAAGGATCGGGGTGGAGCAGATAGACGCGGTCAAGCGACGCATCGGGCAGGCGGGCCAGCACATCAAGCGCATCGCCCATATGCAGGCGGATGTTGGTGAGGCCCGCGCCATCAATATGCTGGAGCGCACCAACAACGCCGTTCAAAAACGGCTCACAGCCAATAAAGCCTGTGCCGGGGCGCATCGCCGCTTGCCCGGCCAGATGTTCACCAGACCCAAAGCCGATTTCCAGTTCGAGTGGACGAACGTCGCCAAACAGGATGCGGGCATCAAGCGGACCTTCGGCCACACTGACTTGTGGCAACAGGGTTTCGACCAACGCCGCTTGGCCCTTACGGAGTGTATGCCCCGCGCGTCTGCCATAAAGGCGGCCAGTGGTCGTCGGATCCTGCACCCGCGCGCCATTGCGCGGTCGGGGGGTAAAGATCAAGGGGCGGGGGTAGGGAGGCTGGGGTTGGGGCTTGAACGACAGGGATTGGGGGTGTTCCCCCGCCGCCGGTATACCCGCCCCCAATCGTCTCGCTTTAGCTGGAAGTTGACAAAGTTGACACTATGTAAGGGGGCATCACGTCCTTTCTGGTCGAAACTGTCGAACCGGACAGCGGCCAGAGACGCGACCTTTGCCGCCACGCCCATTATCAGGTTTTGTCTATTTTCGGATTTTGCGCGGTGCAGGGTCATTTGGAACATATAGTGAACATTAGACTCATTGTCAAGGCGAAACAAAGCTAACCGTGCGCGGCCGGCCACCTGTTACCGCAATGCGATGGCAATCTGTTGCGATACTATGCTTTGCCGTAAAGTCATGTAAAGGACTGAGAGGCGGCTCGGCAGGGGGGAACCAGGTGACAGGCCAAAGCGACACCAACCAACTGAACTGGCCGCGCTGGGCGCAGGTGCTGCTGATTGCGCTGCTGGTGCTGATCATCGGCAACCGCATGACATTGATGGTCGATACCGCGGCCTTTCGGGCGGGATTATTTGGCGAAACCCCATTTGCCGCCGGCAGGCCACTCTCCGATCCCGGCGCCCCTGCCGGTTTTGGCAAGATGATCGAAGTCGACCCCGC